>CAMAWC010000208.1 GCA_945861875.1 Bordetella parapertussis | reverse complement strand
TTAAGTACACACCGGTACACACCGTCATCCACAACGAAAAACGCCCCGCTTGGTAATAGGCGGGGCGTTGTCTTGTCGAGGCTTACTTCATCCCGATAATCGGACCGACTGATTTTTTCCAGTTGTCCGAGCAACCCGGATTGACCTTGTCGCAGGCCTCGGACCAGGCCGGCAGCGAGATCTCGCGCACTGCTCCTTGCACGAAGGCAATGTCCTTGGCTGTCGGGGTTACCAGCGTCATATTGTATTTTTTGCCGGTAGTGCAGGGATCCTTGCCGATATTGCAGCGCAGGCCGTCAGACCAGAGTTCCTCCGAATACTTCCAGATGTCGGTGGTCAGCCCCTCGATGGAAGCGCGCAGCTTTTGTTGCTGGTCGGTAGGCAGTTTTTTCCAGGCGTTCATGTTGATGCCGTAGCCTTGAACCGCAACCTGCAGGCCGAGCGTGTAGACGTATTTTGCCGATTCGGGCCAGCCGGCCGAATTGGCCGAGGATGGCCCGGTCACGGCGCAATCGATGGTGCCCAATGACAGCGCCTGTGCCACTTCGCCAAACGCCATGGTCACCGGCGTGGCGCCGATTTTTTCCATGAACTTGGCCATCACACCGTCAAGAATGCGCACCTTCAGTCCTTTGAGGCTGGACAAGTCCTTGATGGCGGGCTTGCAGAAAATAATCTGCGGGCCGAAGGGCCATACGCCCAGCAGCTTGAGGTTGAACTGTTGTTGCAGGCGCAGGTCGACGAAATCCTGGTAGGCGGCGACGACTTTTTTCGCCGTTTTGTAATCGGTGTTGAGACCAACCAGGTCAAGACCGAGGATGGTCGGCTCATCGCGTGAGACCTGGCCCATGCGCAGTCCGACAATGTCAAACAGGCCGGTTTTCATCACCCGCAGTTGTTCGAATTCCTTGATGCCGGTCGAATCGAGGGTCTTGTAATCCATATCGATTGGAAGACCGGTGTTCTTGGCGAAATTTTCGAAAAATGGCTGTTCCTTGTTTTTCAGGATGTTGCCGGTCGAAAGCGGCATGCCCATGACGCGCATTTTGGTTCTTTCCTGCGCCGATGCCGGCAGGCTAAGGGCGGTGGCTACAGCGAAGCATGCGGCCAGTGCGGTAAGTTTGCGAAGTTTCACCAGAATCTCCTCTTAATAAATAATCGTATCGGGGCTTGCTTGATTCACACGACCGCAAATGACAATACGGACAACAAAACCGGACAACAAAACGCCAAGGCGGGCGCACTTATTTCGTGCATGCCAGCATATCACGCACCGGTGCCATGTACACGCCATGACAATTAACCCCGCAGCACACTGTGACATGCCGCTCTTATGCTGCGGATAGACGATAAAACGCAAGTCGCGTGCCATGTAGCGGACAGGTGACATATCATCCAAAATTGTTCCAATCACAGGCGCTTGCCGTCCGGGTGCAAGGGGAGAAAAGCAATGCAACGACTTAAGGGAAAAACGGCGCTGGTTACCGGTGGCAATACCGGCATCGGGCGTGCCATCGCCCTGGCCTACGCTGCCGAGGGTGCCGATGTGGCCATCGCCTGGATTGACCGCGAAGGCGAGGCCGACAGTCTGGTCGGGGACATCAAGGCGCTTGGCCGGCGCGCCGTCGCCCTGCGTTGCGATGTCTCGAAAGAAGCCGACGTCGTGGCCATGTTCAAGGGTATTGATGCGGCCTTTGGCAGGCTCGACATCCTGGTGAGCAACGCCGGCATACAACGACCGCAGGCCATCACCGATATGAGCGTGGAGGACTGGGATCGCATGATGTCGGTGCATTTGCGCGGCGCCTTCCTGATATCGCGCGAAGCGGCGAGGCGCATGATCCCGAACAAGCGCGGCTGGATGATATTCACCTGCTCGCAACTGGGCTACATCGGCCGCGAGCGGTATGCCGCTTATTCGGCGGCCAAGGCCGGCCTGATCGTGTTCATGCGATCACTGGCCAAGGAACTTGCCCCGCACGGCATTCTCGTCAACGGCGTGTCACCCGGCCTGGTCGATACCGGTTTTGACCCGCTGGGTGAGGATGTGAAGCAGGCGCACGCCGCCAGCCTGCCGCTCAAACGGCTCGGTAAGCCAGAAGACATGACCTCGGGCTATGTTTTCCTTGCCTCGGATGAGGCGCGTTACTACTGCGGGCAGTTGTTGCACCCGAACGGCGGGGAGATCATGCCATAACACGTTCGCAATGCGGCCAGTGAACCGCGTACTGCCGTCATTGCGAGGAGCGGAGCGACGAAGCAATCTTGTGGCATGGTAAAGGACGCCCCAATAGCGATGAGATTGCTTCGCTGCGCTCGCAATGACAAATGAAGACGGGGAAATGCGGCCCCGCATCAACGCCTTAGAACAGGTGTACTGAAAGCGGCGCAAAAAATCCGATCAGGCAGAACACCACTGCCGCGATGCCCAGCGCCGCCGAACCCCACATTAACGCTACCACCCCGGTAATCACCTGCGCCGAGGCGAGCACGATGGCGATTTGCGTTGCCGCCGAGGCCAGTTCGTAGTGATGGTAGGCGGCGAGATTGCGGTCACGGTTTTTCTCCGCCGCCTTGGCGCGCGCCGCCAGTTCCTTGCGGCCTTCCTGTGTTTCGGGTTCCGTGTCGTAGCGCGCCGCGGTTTTTTTCCATTCGTCGATGCGCTTTTGCAGCGCTTCCTTTGCCGACGGTGTGGCCGCCTGTGCAAGTCCGAGTTCGGCCGATTCGGCGGCAGTACGCAGCGTCGTCATGCGTATGGTCTTGGCCTGGAAAAACGCCCAATGGTTGGACGCTTCGATGTTCTGGCTGATGGCCAGGGTTTGCGCGCTTTTGCCCAGGGTCTCCGAAAACGCCAGCACCACGGCGAGAATGGAGATGAACATGGCGATTTTTTTGTTCGACGGATCGATGTGTGCGCCTGCTGACATGGCGGCCTCCTTGCAGGGTTGAGAATGCGGATTGGGCGCAATAATGCCACCGTTCCGGAATCGGGTGAGACAGGTTGCGGGCAGGGCGTCCGCTTGCCTGCCGTCAGGCCGTCGCCGCGTACCGCTTGTGCTGTTCGCGTGCCG
>CAMAWC010000207.1 GCA_945861875.1 Bordetella parapertussis | reverse complement strand
CGGCAAGCACCCAGAAAAAGCCGCAGGCGATCCAGTCCTCGGTGTGATAAACGGACAGGTCGACAGGCTCGTCGACGACATGGAACTCGCCGTCCGTGCCAAGAACATGCTCGTTCGGGTCGTCAAGGTTTGGTGCATGCGTTGCCATTACTTCCTCCTTGTTACGCAGCCGCGCAGATTGAACTGCGTGCAGCGTCCGCTCGAATCAGCGCAGTTAAAGCGGCGCAAAGCGTCCGCTTTTGACAGTTAGTGGTTGTCCTTGGGCACAGCCGAACCGCTTTTGCCGACCAGGAAATCCAGGTCCGCACCCTTGTCCGCCTGCAGCACGTGGTCTACATACAGCTTGTAATAGCCGCGCTGCATCGGCGGTTTCGGCGCCTTCCACTTTTTGCGCCGGCGCGCGAGCTCCTCATCCGATACATGCAGATGCAGTCGGCGTTTCGCGACATCCAGTTCGACGATGTCACCGTCCTGCACCAGGCCCAGCGTCCCTCCGGCCGCCGCTTCAGGCGCGGCGTGCAGCACCACGGTGCCGTAGGCGGTGCCGCTCATGCGCGCATCGGAAATGCGCACCATGTCGGTGATGCCCTTTTTCAGCACCTTGGGTGGCAACGGCATGTTGCCCACTTCGGCCATGCCCGGATAACCCTTGGGGCCGCAATTTTGCAGCACCATGACGCAGTTCTCATCGATGTCGAGCTTCGGGTCGTCGATGCGCGCATGAAAGTCGGCGATGTCCTTGAACACCACGGCGCGTCCCTTGTGCTTCATCAGTTTTGGCGTTGCCGCCGAGGGCTTGATAATGGCGCCGTCCGGGCAGAGATTGCCGCGCAGTACGGCGATGCCGGTGTTTTTCTTGAACGGCTTCTCAAACGGCGTGATGACATCGCGGTTGAAGCACTCGGCTTTTTTGTTGTTGTCCCAGATGGTCTTGCCGTTGACCGTAAGCGCTTTCTTGTGCAGCAGGCCGTTCTTCCCGAGTTCGCGCAGCACCACTGGCAGGCCGCCGGCGTAGCAGAAGTCCTCCATCAGGTACTTGCCGTTGGGCATCAGGTTCAGGAGGGTGTGCACGTCGCGGCCAAGGCGGTCCCAGTCCTCAAGGTCGAGCTTCACCCCTAGGCGGCCGGCGAGGGCGATGAGGTGGATCACCGCGTTGGTCGACCCGCCGATCGCGGCATTGGTGCGGATGGCATTCTCGAAGGCCTCGCGGGTGAGGATTTTCGAGATGGTCAGGTCTTCCTTCACCATGTCGACGATGCGCCGGCCGGCCATGCGCGCGAGTACGTTGCGTCGTGCATCGACCGCGGGGAAGGCGGCGTTGCCGGGCATGCCGATACCAAGCGCCTCGACCATGCTCGCCATGGTGGAGGCGGTGCCCATGGTCATGCAGTGGCCGTGCGAGCGGTGCATGCACGACTCGGCCTCATGGAATTCGTCGACCGTCATCTTGCCGGCACGCACATCTTCGGACATCGACCAGGTGTTGGTGCCCGAGCCGATGTCGGTGCCGCGATACTTACCCGAGAGCATGGGCCCGCCGGAGACGGCGATGGCCGGCACATCGACGCTGGCCGCGCCCATCAGCAGCGCCGGGGTGGTCTTGTCGCAACCGACCAGCAGCACCACGCCGTCCAGCGGGTTGGCGCGGATCGACTCCTCGACATCCATGCTGGCGAGGTTGCGGAACATCATGGCGGTGGGGCGCAGCAGCGTCTCGCCCAGGGACATCACCGGGAACTCCAGCGGGAAGCCGCCGGCCTCGAGGATGCCGTTCCTCACGTGCTCGGCGATGACACGGAAATGGGTGTTGCAGGGCGTCAGTTCGGACCAGGTGTTGCAGATGCCGATGACCGGCCTGCCGTCAAACTGGTCGTGCGGAATGCCTCGGTTCTTGGTCCAGGAACGGTAGATGAAGCCGTAAATATCTTCCCGGCCGAACCAGGCCTGGCTGCGAAGTTGTTTTGCCGCTTTCTTTTGGGGTTTTTTTGCCATCGCTCTGCTCACTGGTGATATTGAACCGTCCGGGGCGCTTGTTGCGCCCCGGACATGTACCGGCTTGTCCGCTTACTTGATCGCCTGCAGCTTGTCATAGGTCGCCTTGTCCCAGGTGGCGTCGGGGCCGAGGTGGAACTTGGTGAACACGGCCTTGAAAGCGGCGCGGTCGGATTTCACCACGGTCTTCTTGAATTTGGTGGTGAACTCGCCGACGAGGTTGTTTTCCGAGACGACGATATCGGCCGTGGCCTTGGCCGCGGCTTCGCGGAAAATCGCCTCAAAGGCTTTTTTGTCCGCATCCGAGAGCTTGCTCCAGGTCTGGCCGCTGATGATGGTCAGCAGCATCTCGGTGATATGTCCGGTCAGGTTGATGTGTGACTGCACTTCGTAGAATTTTTTCGCCTCGATGGTCGGCAGCGGATTCTCCTGCGCATCGACGGTCTTGTTCTGCAGCGCAAGATAGACCTCGGCAAAGGCGATCGGCGTGGCGTTGGCGCCGACCACTTTCGGGTACATCACGTACAGCGGGGCATCGGGCACGCGCAGCTTCAGACCCTTCATGTCCTCGGGCTTGTTGATGGCCTTGTTGGCGGTGGTGTGGCGCACGCCGTAATAAGTCGCGGCGATGGGCTTGTTGCCGCCCTTTTTGTAGTAGGCCTCCATCAATTCGGCCAGCAGGGCGCCTTCGGAATATTTTTTCCAATGGTCAAAGTCGCGGAACATGTAGGGCGCGCCGCCGATCGCCATCGGCGGATAGGTGCGCGCCGCAAATGCCTGGCCGGTGTAGATCGCGTCTATGGTGCCGAGGGACAGCGACTGGTTGATGTCGGTTTCCTTGCCCAGTTGCGAGGCCGGAAACACCTCCATGGTGTAGCGGTTGCCGGTGCGCTTGGGAATCTCGCCGGCGGCCCACAGCGCCCACTTGTGATAGGGCTCCGAGGTTTCGTAGACGTGCGCGAACTTGAGCTTTTGTTGCGCGAAGGCGTTTATCGGGGCGGCAATCGTGGCGGCCGCGGCCAGGGCGAGGGCTATTGCAAGTTTGCGTTGGGTGAACATGGTCTTTCCTCCTTGTGGAAAACGGTGAGTCGTTGCTTGTTGTGTCGGAGCGGGTTCCAGCCCCGGTTTCGGCTTTGCTTCTAGTA
>CAMAWC010000206.1 GCA_945861875.1 Bordetella parapertussis | reverse complement strand
CGCCTTCCTGATGGGCCGCGACGGTCGCTGGTCGCTGTCACCGGCCTTTGACATGACCTACAGCTACAACCCCGGCGGCGTCTGGACGGCAAATCACCAGATGAGCATCAACGGCAAACGCGACGGCTTTACGCTCGATGACCTTCGCGGCTGCGCCAAAAGCGCCATGATGAAGCGTGGTCGCGCGGAAAAGATTGTCGAAGAGGTGCGCACAGCCGTCATGCAGTGGCCGGACTTCGCCGGCAAGGCGGGTGTGACCGATGACTGGACGGCGCAGATCAAGGCTAATCATCGGCTGGACTTGCCGCGCTGAATCGCTGATCAGAGATTAATTATTCGGGCCATCGGCTGGAAAGCCACGCCTGGCGCGGCTTTCCAGCTATTGCTGCTGCAGGAAACTAGCGCAGCAGGCTGGCGATGATGCCGACAATCGCGCCACCCAGCAGCACCACCAGCGCAAAAAAAGTGATCATGAAGCCCGGCCCGCGCTTTTCCGCCGCAGTGTAATAGCCGAGCGCAAACCAGATGCGCCCGATGATCCAGACCATGCCTATGCCCGCCGCCCAATTGGGAGACACGTACTGCGCGAACAGCACAAAGCTCGGGATGAAGGCAACCAGTTGTTCCAGTGTGTTTTGCTGTACCCGGAAGATGCGCTCGAAATCCGGGTGACCGCTGGTGGCCGGCGCGGCAATCTTGTATTTGCCGCGGGCGCTGCCGACCTTGAAGGCGGTGGCGATGAAAACGACGACGGCGAGGCACAGCACAAGTGCGGGCAGGGCGGGGATCATGGCAGGCTCCTTTGACGGTTTGAGGGGATTGCGGCGCATGATTTGCGACGTTCTGCGGTTCATGCAGTGCAATAGCCGCGTAGTGTAAGTGTTAAATTACCGCCATGGCTGACCTTCCCCCCGTACCCCCGCCCAAGGGCGATATCGCGCAACTGGCGCGCCTGGTGCGCTTCCTCGTTCCGCACCGCGGCCGCATCGCCGTTGCCATGCTGGCCCTGCTGGTGGCCGCCGGCACCGTGCTCGCCCTCGGCCAGGGCCTCAAGTACGTCATCGACGCCGGCTTCGGATCGGGCGATTCGGGCCACCTCAATGCGGCCCTCGCCGGCGTGATCACGCTGGCGGTGGTGTTGTCGCTGGCGACCTGGGGGCGTTTTTACCTGATGATGTCCACCGGCGAGCGCGTGGTCACCGACATCCGCCGCGCGGTGTTCGACCACGTACTCGAGCTCTCGCCCGGCTTTTTTGATTCGGCGCGCACCGGCGAAATCGTCTCGCGCATCCTCAACGACACCACGCAGCTGCAGGTGGTGATCGGTTTCGGCTTTTCGATGTTTATCAGGAACGGCCTGATGATGGTCGGCGCGCTGGTGCTGCTGTTTGTCACCAGTCCCAAGCTCGCCGCTTTCATCGTACTGGGCGTCCCGGCCATCCTCATTCCGATTTTCATCATCGGCCGCCGTGTGCGCCGCTTGTCGCGCGAAAACCAGGACCGCGTCGCCGATGTCTCGGCCTATGTCGACGAGGTGTTGCACGAAATTCGCACGGTGCAGGCCTACGCACACGAGGACACCGACCGCAGGCTGTTCGGCGCGCATGCCGATGCCGCCTGCGCCTCGGGCGTGGAGCGGGTGCGCGTCAAGGCCTGGCTCATTGCCATGGTAATGCTGATCGGCTTTTGCGCCGTCGGGGTGATTTTGTGGATAGGCGGGCATGACGTCATCGCCGGGCGCCTGTCCGCCGGCGAGTTGTCGGCCTTTGTCTTTTATGCCGTGGTGGTGGCCAGCGGCGCCGGCACCATCTCCGAGGTCTGGGGCGAGATCCAGCGCGCCGCCGGCGCCACCGAACGGCTGATGGAGTTGCTCGAAACCGAACCGGACATTCGCGCGCCGGTGCCCGCGCTGGTGCTGCCGCAAGGCCTGCGCGGTGCGCTACGCCTGGAGAATATTTCCTTTGCCTATCCGAGCCGCGCCGACACACCGGCGCTCGCGGGTATTTCACTCGAAGTTGCGCCGGGCGAGCGCGTCGCCCTGGTCGGGCCCTCCGGCTCGGGCAAGTCCACGCTGTTTGCGCTGCTGCTGCGCTTTTACGATCCGCAGTCCGGTCGCATCATGATTGACGGCATTGATATCGCCGCTTGTGATCCGCGCGCGGTGCGCCGCCACATCGCGCTGGTGCCGCAGGACCCGGTGATCTTCGCCGCCAGCGTCACCGACAATGTTCGCTATGGCTGGCCCGAGGCAAGCGATGCCCAGGTGCGCGCCGCCTGCGAGGCGGCGCACGCCATGGACTTCATCGGGCGGCTGCCGCAGGGTTTCGCAACCGACCTGGGCGAGCGCGGCATCAAGCTCTCCGGCGGCCAGCGCCAGCGCCTGTCGATCGCGCGCGCCCTCCTGGCCGACCGGCCCATCCTGCTGCTCGACGAGGCCACCAGCTCGCTGGATGCCGAAAGCGAGCGCAAGGTGGCCCTCGCCCTCGAAGGCCTGATGCGCGGGCGCACCTCGCTCGTGATCGCACACCGCCTCGCCACCGTGCAGACCGCCGATCGCATCGTGGTGCTCGAGCACGGGCGCCTGCATTCGGCGGGCACGCATGCCGAGCTGATGCGCGAGGGCGGGCTGTATTCGCACCTGGCACGGCTGCAGTTCCTCGATGGCGGGCACGCGCCTGTGCCGTAGTCGAAGGTCTCATGTAGCATGGCAGTGACGCAGTCCGACGCCGGCTGGCGAGCATGCCTGCGCACGAGTGACCGGGGAGAGGGAATGAATCGTCTCGAATCGATCGTGAAGTGGATTGCGGTCACGGCATGCCTGGTGGGCGCATCCGGCACATCGTTTGCCGCCGCGCCGGATGCGGCGGCGCCCGACCATCCCCTGGCGCCATTGACCGCAGCCTATGTGCGCGCAGTCACACCCGGACAGCAGGCGGACACGTACCGCGAATTGCTCGGCGTCGTGCTGGCCCGCGTGCAGCGCAGCTTTGCCCTGGAGGTGGACACGCCCGCCTTCATCGCCGCGGCGTTGAAGGCGATCGAGCCGCTCGCGCCCGGATCGGGAGAGCCGGTGGCGGTATTCAAGTCGGCTGTCAATGCGGCGCTCGCCGCGCTCGATCCGCATTCGGATTACCTCG
>CAMAWC010000205.1 GCA_945861875.1 Bordetella parapertussis | reverse complement strand
CTGGCGGCACGCAGACGCATGCGCGCCTGGACTTCTTCGCACGCCGTGCGGCGCCTTGCCATCGACAGGTCGAGAAAGCCCTGCACGCTATTGGTCGCCTCTGCTGACCGGCTGGCGTCGGGCTTGGTCCGGCGGGTCGCCGTTGTCGGCGGCCAGTTGATGAAAGATTTTTGCGACCCACGCCGGCGCATAGGGCGCGTCGCGCACCAGCGCGGCGCGGTCCGCCGGCTTGAGGTTGCGGCGCAGCGTATCGAGAATGCCGGCCTCGACATGGTCCTTGCCCAGCCAGCGCAGCGCCTGAATGATGTGGCCGCTCAGCCGCCCGGCCGTGGCCATGTTGCGAATGGTGGTGTGCTTGAGGACGATGTTGATCCCGCCCGCGCTCATGTTCCGGCTCGGCCCATCGGTGAGATAGACGAGTCTCATGGGCACCTGGTCGGAGAGCCCGAGCATGTTGGCCGCCTGCGCACCGGCAGGCTGCAGACGAATGGCATCGCGCCCCTTGATCGCCCTGACGATGGCGTCGATGTTTGGCGACAGGGTGCCCAACTGCGGATCGGTGCGCGGCAGGTCGTACAGGCCGCGGGCGATCTTGCGCAGCCGGCCCGAGCGGCTGTGACGAGACAGCGTCTGGTCGATGGCGTGGCGGCTGCCCAGGTCCAGAAAATCGCGCGCATTGAACACCTTTCCGGCGGGCCTGCGCTGGATGCGGTCAAGAATCTGGGTGTCGATGGATTGTGCGTGCTTGCCCATGATTGGCTTGGAAGTTGAGGTTTCGGATGGCTATTTTTGTCAGAAATTATGGCATATTTTTATGACGAAATGAAGAAATTTCTAATCGCAATGAAAGGTCAAGATCGGGTTGGCAGTTACGGCATTTTTATTTGTTTAATTTCAATGTTTTATAGTAACAATGTGGCCCGTATTTGTTGTAAAAATACTTTACTTTTTCTGACTAAAATACTTCAATTAGACCGCGCTATCCGTGACGCCTATTGCGGGGAGCACGATCAATGCGTGCCTCGGCGCCTATTACCTGTCGACCAACCGCGCGCGCACGCCCTGGATCCTGTGGTTGCGTTCGTACGACGACAACTGGGGGCGCTGGGCCGAGCCGCATATCTACGCCCATGCGCCAAGGCAAAACGTCAGCGCAAAAGTCGCCGCCACCTACCTGCTGCTCGACGCCTGGTCGGCGAGCATCGCCGAATACGAGCTCGATCATTTCCACTGGATCAACAAGGCGGCGTTCTTGTCCGTGGAAGAACTGGTCGCCATCAGCCGCATCGCCTGGGACGGCTGCGTCGTGGATTAGGGGCGATGGCTGACAACAAGCCCAACGGGCTTGTTGCGGTGAAGGCTAACGTGAGCATAGCGAACGTTAAGCGCGGAGCGCGGCCGTAGCCAAAACGTCCGACTGGCGCGGCTTTCCAGCCTGTGGCGATTGGTAAGCCCATGGATTCCCGCGTGCGCGGGAATGACGGAAAAGGGGGCCGCTACTTTGGTCGAGGCATGCCCAGTTCGAGTAGGCGGCAGGTCGCCGCATACGTTCCCGGCCGCTTGCCCTCGCGCGGGCCGGCGACGTTGAGTGTGTTGATGCGTTTCTCGCCCAGCCAGGCTGAGAGCTTTTGGGCGTCTGCCGGGGTGGCGCCGGCGTCCAGCGCCAGCAGCAGGCATGGCTTGCCCAGGCGCTCGGCAATCCGGATGGTTTCCAGCGTTCCGCCGGTTAGCGGCCCCAGGTTGAGCACCAGCGTGCCGTCGCTGTCCTCGACGTTGTAGCCGGTGCGCTGGCGGTAGTGGGGGGATTCGGTTTCCTGCAAGCGGTACCTGGCGTCGATGGTGCCGTCCTCGGCCCTGCGCTCGCGCGGGCACCAGCCGCCGTGCGCGATGCCGTGGGCGATCGCCCAGTCGAGGGCGGCGCGGTCGACGCCGGTCTGGCCGCCGGAGATGATTTTTTTCAGCATGGGTGGGGTGGTCACCTCAAAGCCCATTACGGTTCGGCTTTGGTCTCCGCCATGAGAGAGCAGGCATGAGCCGCAGCGAACCTCGTTTTAGCGTCGCCTGCTGACGCCATTCATCGTCGGTCATGTCTCATGCCCTGCCAGCATTGAGCTGTTGCTCCAACTCACCCACTACGCGCAGGATTTCAGCGAACTCCGGCGCCTCTCCGAAGAACATGGCTTCCCGCATGGCTGCGTAATCCTGCTCCCAGGCGGCACGCTGCACCGGTAACGGCACCATGCGTATCGTCCCCGGTTGTAGCGTGCCGTAATCCATCCAGTTGTAACGAAAGAACACCTTGCGGTGCGCGGCAATGCGCTCGAACAGTCCTTCGTCCGCGCGCGCCTCGGCGGCCACGCCCTGCCGGATCATGCACCACAGGTCGTAGTAATGCCGCGACATGAAGCGCCCGCGCAGCTTGTCGGCCGGGCGATAGGTTTCTTCATGCAAGAGCATGGCCTTTTCCCAGAAGGTGCGGCGCGCGGCCAGGGTACGCACGGCAAAGCGACTGTCGCCCAGCAGATTCGGGAAGGTCTGCGCAAGGTAGGGCTCGATCAGCGGGGCGTCGGCCGGATCGATATCGGATCTCGCTCCCAGTTCGATCTTGACCGCCGGGGCCACATAGCCGCCGCCATCGAAGGCGGCCGGATAGCGCAACAGCAGCGTCTGTCCGTCAGCATCAGCGGGATCGGATTCCAGCGACCAGCCATTGGCATCGGCGGGGCCGAGAGTCTGGGTAATGCGCTCGCGCAGCGCCGGCGTCAGCAAGTCGCCGATGTACTGCCGGCACGCCGCTCGCAGCTCATCGAGCTTCTGGCTGCGCTTCTTGCGGCTGGGCGCCGCTTCGGGCGAGGCGTCTCCGCCATAGCCCAGAAAATCGCGATCGATGACGACGTCGATGTCCTCCGAGAAGCGTTCGATCAGCTTCCAGGCCTTGGCCAGCGAGGTGCCGCCCTTGAAGGTGAGCCTTGGCCCGATGTCGGGCAGGCTGAACAGTTCGCGCAGCGTCCAGCACACCCAGAAGTCTTTCTCGACGCTGGCGGCACGCAGACGCATGCGCGCCTGGACTTCTTCGCACGCCGTGCGGCGCCTTGCCATCGACAGGTCGAGAAAGCCCTGCACGCTATTGGTCGCCTCTGCTGACCGGCTGGCGTCGGGCTTGGTCCGGCGGGTCGCCGTTGTCGG
>CAMAWC010000204.1 GCA_945861875.1 Bordetella parapertussis | reverse complement strand
TGCGGCGGAAGAAAGCGGGACTGTCATGGCTGCTAACGCGCCGTCCAGCCGCCGTCCACCGGCAGCGCAATACCGGTGATCGAGGCCGCCGCATCGCTGCACAAAAACACCGCCAGCCCCGCCAGCTCCGCGATCTCGACAAATCGCTTGGTCGGCTGCGGCGCGAGCATGATGTCGGCAATGACTTTTTCGCGCGAAATGCCGTGGACCCTGGCCTGGTCGTCGATCTGCTTTTCCACCAGCGGGGTTTTCACATAGCCGGGGCAGATGGCGTTGCAGGTGATGCCGCCCTCGGCATTCTCCAGTGCAATGGTCTTGGTCAGTCCGACCACGCCGTGCTTGGCGGTAATGTAGGCGGACTTGAACGGCGAGGCGATAAGGCCGTGGATGGAGGCGATGTTGATGATGCGGCCCCATTTTTTTGCCTGCATGTGCGGCAGCGCCGCCTTCGAAGCGTGAAAGGCCGAGGACATGTTGATGGCGATGATGGCATCCCACTTGTCCTCGGGAAACTCGTGCACCGGCGCGACATGCTGGATGCCGGCGTTGTTGACGAGGATGTCGACACCGCCCAATTCCTTGACCGCCTGCGCGACCATGGCGCGGATCTCCGCGGGCCTGGTCATATCGGCGCCCGAGTAGGCGACTTGTACACCAGTCTCTTTGGCAAGGTCGGCGCGGAGTTTCTCAATCGCGGCGGCTTCGCCAAAACCGTTGAGCATGACGTTGGCACCGGCGCGGGCGAAGGTCTGGGCAATGCCAAGGCCGATGCCGCTGGTCGATCCGGTGACGATGGCGTTGCGGCCTTTGAGCATGAAAATCTCCTGTGCGGGCGGATGGAAGCTTGCGGATAGAATGAGCCTGTCATTTTACCTTGAACAAGCATGAGCGAACCCGCCGAACAGGACCCGCAACAAGCCCCGCCGCAGGAGGAAAAAGAATCCCCCATCGCCTTCGCACGTCGCAGCCTGCCGGCGAACCTGCTGGCCGCGGCGGTGTGCGGCGTGCTGACGCTGTGGCTGGGCGAGAGCATGCCCGCCTGGCCGCGCAGCAACAGCTTCTCACTGGTCTATATTTTGATGCTGCCTTTTTTGGCGTTTTTCCCGCTGGCCGGCCTCGCCAGCCTGGGTTGGGCGGCGAAAACGCTGTTGCGTCGCGCCGCTCCGGCCGGCATCGCGCTGTGGTTCTTTTTTGCCGCGGCGCTGCTCATCAACCTGTTCGCGCTACCGGCCTTTGCGTTGGGCGTAAGGGCGCTACTCACCGTTTAGCCCAAGGCATTTATTCCGGCCTGGCAAATCTGTTCGTCCTCATGCGATTGCACGCCGGAAACACCGATGGCACCGACGCAATCGCTGCCCACCATGATGGGCAGGCCGCCTTGCACCGGCAACACCGGCATTTTCAGGATGGCGTGACGCCCCGCGGCGATGCGGTCTTCCCAGCTCTTGGTCGAGCGGCGCGAAATGGCGGCGCTGCGGCCTTTTTCGGTGGCGATTTGCGCATTGGCCGGTGTCGAACCGTCCATGCGCATCAACCACAGCGGGTGACCGCCGTCATCGAGAATGGATATGGTGACATTCCATTTGTTTTTCACCGCTTCGGCCTCGCAGGCGGCGGCGATTTTCTTGCAGTCGTCAAGGGTCAGGCAGGGTTTGGTTTTCATGTCGGTTTCCGAAGATTGGCGAAACCCGGATTCTAACCGCCCGGCCATTCCACCGCGATATCAGCGCCGCCGCTAGTCCTTGAGTGCCGTGCGCACCTGCTCGAGCGCGCCCGGATCTTCGATGGTGGTGAGGTCGCCCGCGTCACGCCCTTCGGCCAGCGCCTGTATGGCACGGCGCAGCGTCTTGCCCGAACGGGTCTTGGGCAGCAGTGTGACGAAATGCACCGCGCTCGGACGCGCAATGGCACCGAGCTGCTTGTCCACGGTGGCCATGACTTCCTTCTCGAAGGCCTTGCGCTCTTCGGCGCTACCCACGCGCGATGCGTCCTTGGGCACGGCGAATGCGAGCGGCATCTGCCCCTTCAGCGCATCGGCCACACCCACCACCGCGCATTCGGCGATATTGGGATGCATGCTGATCGCCTCCTCGATTTCGCGCGTGCCGAGGCGGTGGCCGGCGACATTGATCACGTCGTCGGTGCGGCCAAGAATGAAGTAGTAGCCATCCTTGTCGCGAATGCCCCAGTCGAAGGTGGTGTAGACCTGCTTTTTCGAAAAGGTCGAGAAATAGGTACGGACGAAACGCTCGTCATCGCCCCAGATGGTGCTCATGCAGCCCGGCGGCAGCGGCGGAACTATCGCGACCACGGCCTTTTCGTCGGTACCGGCCTCGCTGGCATCCGATTCGCGCAACAGCTTGAGGTCGTAGCCGTAAGCCGGGAAGCTCGGACTGCCGAATTTAAGCGGTGTTTTTTCCACGCCGGGCTGCGCGGTCAAGATGGGCCAGCCGGTCTCGGTCTGCCAGTAGTTATCGATGACCGGTTTGCCGAGGGACTCGGAGATCCAGGCGTGGGTGGGTTCATCCAGCGGTTCGCCGGCAAGGTATAGCGCCCGCAGGGAAGACAGGTCGTGCTTGGCGAGATAGGCCGGATCGTGTTTTTTCAGCACCCTGATCGCGGTGGGCGAAGTGAACATCACATTGACCTTGTGCTCCTCGACGATCTTCCACCAGATGCCGGCGTCCGGTCGCATCGGTACGCCCTCGTAGAGAATGCTGGTCATGCCGGCGATGAGCGGGGCATAGATGATGTAGGAGTGACCCACCACCCAGCCGATGTCGGAGGCGGTGAACATGGTGTCGCCGGGGGCGCCGCAGTAAATGTATTTCATCGACGCGGCCAGCGCCACGGCATAGCCGCCGGTGTCGCGTTGCACGCCCTTGGGCTTGCCGGTGGTACCCGAGGTGTAGAGGATATAGGACGGCTCGCTAGCTTCCATCCACGCACAGGGCACCTTGGTGCCGGCGTGTTTCGCCGCAAGCTCCGTCCAATCGACATCACGGCCGGCAACGACCGGCATGTTCGCGTCGATGCCGCGGCGGAAAATCAGCACCCTCTCCGGCGGACTCTGCGCAAGCTTGATCGATTCATCCACCAGCGCCTTGTACAACACCGGCTTGCCCATGCGGCTGCCGCCATCGGCGGTGATCATCAGGCTCGGCTTGGCATCGTCGATGCGCGCCGCCAGGCTGGCCGCGGCAAAGCCG
>CAMAWC010000203.1 GCA_945861875.1 Bordetella parapertussis | reverse complement strand
CTGGAGTACCTCGCCCGCGGCGTGCACAAAAAAGACGGCGTCTACTATCCGGATTCGCTCGTAGGCACCGACAGCCACACCACCATGATCAACGGCATCGGCGTGGTCGGCTGGGGCGTGGGCGGCATAGAGGCCGAGGCCGGCATGCTGGGCCAGCCCAACTACTTCCTCACCCCCGACGTGGTCGGCGTACATCTCAAGGGCGCGCTCATCGGCGGCGTCACCGCCACCGACCTGGTGCTCGCCGTCACCGAACTGATGCGCCAGACCAAGGTGGTGGGCAAATTCGTCGAGTTCTTCGGCGAAGGCACCGAAAGCCTGTCGGTTCCGGATCGCGCCACCATCGCCAACATGGCCCCCGACTACGGCGCAACCATGGGCTTTTTCGGCGTCGATGACAACACCATTGATTACTTCGAGGGCACGGGACGCACCAAGGAAGAAATCGACGCCTTCAAGGCCTACTTCAAGGCGCAAGGCTTGTACGGCACGCCGAAAAAAGGCGACATCGACTACAGCCAGGTGGTGGAACTGGATCTCGCCAAGGTCACGCCCTCGCTCGCCGGCCCCAAGCGCCCGCAGGACCGCATCGAAATCGGCAACGTCAAGAACCGCTTCACCGAGGTGTTCTCCAGCCCGCCCTCGGACAACGGCTACTCGAAAAAACCCGAGGACCTGAAAAAGCGCTTCAAGACGCGCGACGGCATAGATGTGGGCTCGGGTGACGTGCTGATCGCCGCCATCACCTCGTGCACCAACACCTCCAACCCGAGCGTACTGCTGGCCGCCGGCCTGCTGGCCAAAAAAGCCGTCGAGCAAGGTCTTAGCGTCAAGAAGCACGTCAAGACCTCCCTCGCTCCCGGATCGCGCGTGGTGACCGAGTACCTGGAGAAAGCAGGACTGCTGCCTTACCTCGAGAAATTGGGCTTTTATGTGTCGGCCTACGGCTGCACCACCTGCATAGGCAATGCCGGCCCGCTGCCCGAGACCGTTGAGGAAAGCATTGTCCAGAACGACCTCGTCGCCGCGGCCGTGCTCTCGGGCAACCGCAACTTCGAGGCACGCATTCACCCCAACCTGCGCGCCGCCTTCCTCGCCTCGCCGCCGCTGGTGGTGGCCTATGCCATCGCCGGCAACATGCTGGTCGACCTGATGACCGAGCCGGTGGGCAAGGGCAAGGGCGGCAAGGACGTGTACCTCGGGGACATCTGGCCGACCAACAAGGAAATCCAGGCCTGCATGAAGTTCGCCATGGACCCGGCCACTTTCCGCCGTCTCTACAGCGACCTCGCCAACACCAACCCGATGTGGAAGAACGTGCCGGCCGTGTCCGGCCAGGTCTACAACTGGCCCGCGTCCACCTACATCGCCGAGCCGCCCTTTTTTGAGGGCTTTGGCATGGAACCCAAGCCGGTTGGCACCATCCGCAACGCGCGCGTACTCGGTGTGTTCGGCGACTCCATCACCACCGACCACATCAGCCCGGCAGGCTCGATCAAGCCGACCTCACCGGCGGGCATTTACCTGCAGGAGAACGACGTCGCGGTATCCGATTTCAACAGCTACGGCGCGCGCCGCGGCAACCATGAAATCATGATGCGCGGCACCTTCGCCAACGTGCGCGTCAAGAACCTGATGCTGCCGGCCAAGGCCGACGGCTCGCGCGTCGAGGGCGGCCTCACCATCCACCAGCCCTCGGGCGAGCAAATGCCGATCTATGACGCGGCGATGAAGTACATGGCGGCGGGCGTGCCCACCGTGGTGTTCGGCGGCGAGGAATACGGCACCGGGTCGTCACGCGACTGGGCGGCCAAGGGCACCATGCTGCTGGGCGTCAAGTGCGTCATCACCAGGAGCTTCGAGCGCATCCACCGCTCCAACCTGATCGGCATGGGCGTGCTGCCCTGCCAGTTCAAGGGCAACGACTCGATCGACACCCTGGGCCTGACGGGCGAAGAACTGGTCGAGGTGCGCGGCATAGACGGCGAAATCAAGCCGCAGCAGGACGTCACCCTGGTCATCACGCGCAAGAACGGCAGCGTCAAGGAAGTCGTGGTCAAACTGCGCATCGATACCCCGATCGAGGTCGACTACTACCGCCATGGCGGCATCCTGCCCTTCGTACTGCGCGAACTGCTCAACAAGCCGGCGGCTTCGGCGACCAAGGCGGCCTGAGCACGGGCATACGCAAAGCCGGCCCGGGGGTAACCGGTGCCGGCTTTTTTCGCCCGCCCCGATTATGCGACAGGCTGGAAAGCGAATACTGGCGCGGCTTTCCAGCCTATTGCCATGGCGCGGCAATGCCTTAAGCTTGCCTCCATGATCGACGCCAACTCGCCCTGCCCCTGCGGCAGCGGGAATACCTACACAGCCTGCTGCGAACTCTATATTGATGGCGGCATCGCGGCGCCAAATGCCGAATTGCTGATGCGCTCGCGTTACTGCGCCTACACGCTGGGCCGTGAAGACTACCTGCTTGCCACCTGGCACGCCGGCACGCGCCCCGCCCGGCTTGGGCTTGCGCAGGGGCCTGCCGTGAAATGGCTGGGCCTTGAAGTCAAACGCCACCAATCCGATCCCGAAGACGCGGATCGCGCCGTGGTGGAATTTGTCGCGCGCCACAAGGTCGGCGGGCGGGCGCAACGCCTGCATGAAGTCAGCCGCTTCGTGCGCGAGAACGGCCGCTGGTTTTATGTCGATGGTGACATCGCCTAGCCCTCGGTTGAGCCGTTCCAATGCTTGGCCGGCGCCGCACTTCGGGTGACAATAGGCAGGACTCATCGCACGACACCCGAACCGCGCAGTTGATCTATCAGGGGAACCCCAAATGGCACACATCATCGGCGGTGTCGCCGTCTCGCACACACCGACCATAGGCTTTGCCTACGACACCAACAAGCAGAACGATCCGGCCTGGGCGCCCATATTCGAGAGCTTCAAGCCGATGACTGGGACAAAAAACCCGCCGCCTGAGAAGACCTGAGAAAAAAAGAGTGGACGCCACCCTTACCCGCACCATGCGCGAGCTTGTGCTCGGCCGCTCCGTCGCCGCCCTTGGCACGCTGCACGCGGGCGAGCCCTTCGTCTCGATGGTGCCCTACGCCCTGCACGGCGCCGACCACCACTTGCTGATCCATGTCAGCGCGCTCGCAGCGCACACGCGCGACATGCTGGCGCATCCGCGCGTGAGCCTGTTGATCACGGCAGCCGAAGGCGGCGACACCGCCCCGCAGGCCCT
>CAMAWC010000202.1 GCA_945861875.1 Bordetella parapertussis | reverse complement strand
TTTGCAACCTACAACGAGCAGTCTGCGCATGGCACATCGGTGTTCGCCACATGGGGACTGCCGATAGTGCCGGGGTACGACCAGGCAATGGTCAGGATCACCCCGGATGGCGGACTGGAGGTGCGCATTGGCGTGCACTCGCACGGGCAGGGTATGGAAACGACCATAGCGCAGATCGCGCATGAAGTGCTTGGCATCGACACTAGCAGGATCCAGGTGGTGCATGGGGACACCGCGCTGACGCCTTTTTCCACCGGCACTTACGCTTCGCGCTCGATCGTCATGTCCGGCGGGGCGGTCTCGGTAACCTGCAAGGCACTGGTGCCGCAGTTGGTGGCAATCGGCGCGCACCTGCTCGGGTGCACGCCGACAGAAGCGCGCTTTGAGAATGGACAAGTTGCAGGCCCAAAGGGATCAGTCGAAATTCGCGAAATTGCTCACGCATGGTATTTGCGCCCGGAGCGCCTTCCCAAAGAAATTGCCCTGACCGGCCTTGAAGCAACCATGGCTTTCAAGCCGCAGGTGGATACCGGTGCTTTCAGCTATGCCACGCACGCAGCGGTGGTTGCTGTTGATACCAGAATCGGCGCGATAGAAATTCTCGACTATGTAATAGTCGAGGACTGCGGCACCCTGGTCAATCCGATGGTGGTGGAGGGACAGACATACGGTGGGGCGGCGCAGGGCATAGGCACCGCCTTGTATGAGGAGATGGCCTACGACGCCAACGGGCAGCCCTTGGCCTCGACCCTCGCCGACTACATACTGCCGGGGGCAACGGAAATCCCGCATTTGCGCATGTTCCACATGGAGACGCCCTCTCCCTACACGGAGCTCGGCATGAAGGGTGTGGGTGAAGGCGGGGCCATACCCCCACCGGCGGCCATTTTCAACGCTGTCAACGATGCGCTGGCCCCCCTTGGCGTGGAAGTCACTGAAACACCGCTCACGCCACAGCGGCTGCTCGCAGCGCTGGAAAAGGCCGTGCCGGCAGGCGGAAAGAGCGCATGAAGGCCGCGAATTTCGATTACACCTGCCCGGACGATATCAATCAGGCATTATCGTCTCTGGCAGGTGCTCAAGGCGCGGCGAAACTGATCGCCGGCGGCCAGTCGCTCGGTCCAATGCTCAACTTGCGCCTTGTGCGGCCGGGGTTGCTGGTCGATATCAGCCGTCTTGCCGAATTACGGCGTGTGGAGGACCAGGGCGCGCAGATTTTTATCGGAGCGGGCGTGACCCATGCCGAGATCGAGGACGGCATGGTAAAAAGCCACCCCATGCTCCAGCAGGTGGCCGCCGGCATTGCCTATCGCGCCATCCGCAACCGCGGCACGATAGGCGGCAGCCTCGCGCATGCCGACCCGGCGGCGGATTGGCTCCTTGTATTCGCGACCCTCGGCGCCAGCGTAAGCATCCTCGGCAGCAAGGGTCGCCGCAATATCCCGGCCGCGGACTTTATGCAGGCCGCTTTTACGACATCGCTGGGCGAGGAAGAGTTGATTGAAGGCGTGGTCGTGCCGCGCCTTTCAGACCAGGCCCGCTGGGGATTCTACAAAATCTGCCGCAAGACGGGAGAATTTCCAACCGCAAGCGCTGCGGTTCTGCTCGATCCTCCGCGTCGCACACACTGCATCTATGCGGGCGCACTGGATGGCACGCCGCAATCACTTTTTTCGCTGACGCAGCGCGTGGCAAATGAAGGCGCCGGGGCAGCAACATCTGATACGGTCGCGGCCGCGCTTGCGGCCATCATGCCGGCCATGGACGCTGCACGCCGCAACCTGCACGCAATGGCGGTGCTGCGCGCACTGGAAAAGGCATTCGCATGAAGACCATCGCATTGAGGGTAAACGGCGAACAGTTTGAGGTGGCGGTTGCGCCGCGCACCCATCTGGCTGATTTTTTACGCGACCAACTGCGACTTACCGGGACACACGTTGCCTGCGAACACGGGGTATGCGGCGCCTGCACCCTGCTCGTCGATGGCAAACCGGTGCGCTCGTGCATCACCTTTGCAGTTCAGTGCGATGGATTGGAGGTGCGTACCGTCGAAGGGTTCGAAGACGATGCCCTGATGCAGCAATTGCGCGACGCTTTTACACAAGAACATGCCTTGCAATGCGGTTTCTGCACGCCGGGAATGCTGGTAACTGCGCGTGATATTGCGATACGGTTTCCGGACGCCGACGAACGGCGCATCCGCGTCGAGCTCTCCGGCAACTTGTGTCGCTGCACCGGCTATATGGGCATAGTCAGCGCCATCAGCAGCGTTCTTGCCCAACGCAAGCTGCATGGGCAGGCGGTTCCGCTGGCTCAACGCCTCGGGGAGAAGCCCATCATCGCCGCACCGCCCTCCCCGCCATCCCAGGGCCCCTCCTCCGCGTCAGACGTTGCCGAAACGAGCGAACGAAAGGGATGGACCCACATCGACGATTCGTTTTCCGTAGCCTACCCGCCGCATCAGGTTTGGGCCGTTTTCGAAGACATGCCCGCAGTCACCGCCTGCCTCCCTGGCGCCGAGCTGACCGAGCACGACGCGCGTTCGGTAAAGGGACAGATTCGTATCAAATTCGGCCCGATGAGCGCCGCGTTCGCCGGTGCGGCCGGACTGGAACTGGACGCGCAAAATCTGCGCGGCATGATTCGCGGCTCTGGTAGCGATGGCCTTACCGGTTCGCGCGCGAAGGGTGACATCGGCTACCGCCTCAGCCCGATTGAAAGCGGCACGGGCACGCGCGTCGATATAAGCCTTGATTTCGTGCTGCAGGGACCATTGGCGCAGTTCTCCCGCTCCGGTCTGGTGCGCGATTTTGCCGGTCGCCTGATCGCCCAATTCGCCGGCAACCTTACCGTGAAATTGGACCACGCCACCGGCAAGACCAGTGGACCCGAAACCGCGCCGTCCAGGATCAACATCGCGTCGATGTTCGGAGCTTGGTTATGGCGGAAAATCAAATCACTGTTCGGGTCATGAATTCCGATCCACGCGGCCATGCGCGGGAGTGGCGACAAATTCGATCGACCAGCCGGTGGTTTTGCACGTGTTTGCGCCCTTTTTGGAAATGATTTTTGCCGCTTTATTAACCGTCTGGTTAAAACGCCAGCCAATGAGCTTGGCTGGATTGGTGCCGACTATTCGGCTATAATTGCCCCCAATTTACGACCCGCAAGATCGTTAAGCAAACGCTTAAATAGACAGCCAAGCCAGAGGATCCCATGACTCACGTTGTTACCGAAAGCTGCATCAAGTGCAAGCACACCGACTGCGTCGA
>CAMAWC010000201.1 GCA_945861875.1 Bordetella parapertussis | reverse complement strand
TATCTTGCCGCCGTCCAGTTTGGCGTGGTCAACCCGGAAATGATGGGCTGGCACCTGTCGGGTGCGGTGATGATGATGGTCATCCTTGGGGGCATGGGCACATTGCGCGGACCCATCCTTGGCGCAGCGGTGTGGATGCTGCTCGAATTGTGGTTCCAGGACCTGACCAAGCACTGGCACCTGCTGATGGGCGGCTTTATCGTCCTCACCTCGCTCTTGCTGCCCAACGGTTTGCTGGGCCTCATTGCCGGGCTGCGCCGGCGCGCAGGCGGGCGGCATGATTGAGCCGGTGCTGCGCACCGAGGCGCTGACGCGCCATTTTGGCGGCCTCACCGCGGTGAACGCCGTGTCGATCGAGGTTGGCATGGGCGAGGTGCACGCGGTCATCGGCCCCAACGGCGCCGGCAAGTCCACGCTGACCAACCTGCTCTCGGGCGACCTGCCGCCAAGTTCCGGCCGCGTGCTGTTGCGCGGGGAGGACATTACCGGCCTGCCGGCGCACAGTATCTCGCAGCGCGGCGTCGGGCGCAGTTACCAGAAGACCAATATTTTCCTGCCCTTCAGCGTGTTCGAGAACTGCCGGCTCGCCGCGCAGTCGCGCCTGCCCACTTGCATGCGGTTTTTGCGTCCGGCCGGGAACTATGTCGAAGTGAACCGCGCGGCCGAGGCGGCGCTCTCCGCCGCCGGGCTCCAATCGCGTGCCGGCGTGCAGGCCATGGCCTTGTCGCACGGCGAGCAGCGCCAGCTGGAAATCGCCATGACCCTCGCCACCCGGCCCAGCGTGCTGCTGCTCGACGAGCCGCTTGCCGGCATGGGTGCCGAGGAATCGGCCAGCATGGTTGCCTTGTTGCGCCAATTGCGCGAAGGCCACGCCATCCTGCTGATCGAGCACGACATGGACGCGGTGTTCAGCCTTGCCGACACGCTGACGGTGATGGTCAACGGCAATGTGCTCGAATCGGGCACGCCCGAACAAATCCGCGCCAGCCCGGCGGTGCAGGAGGCCTACCTGGGCAGCGAGGAGGTGTTGCATGAATAGCCGTGCAATCGACTGGAAAGCCACGACTGGCGCGAATGGCACTTCCTTGGGGAAAGCCGTCATTCCGGTGCCGCGTAGCGGAACCCGGAATCCATGGGTTTCGTCGCGTCGATGCAAATTCAACCCCATGGATCCCCGCTTTCGCGGGGATGACGGCGTCTTTTTCCGGTCAAGGATAGAAATGGTGAGTCCGTGAGCGCCGCGCCCCTCCTTCAGGCCAGCGGCCTGCACACCTACTACGGCGCCAGCCACATCCTGCATGGCGTTGACTTTGCCGTGGCGCGTGGCGAGACGGTGGGCTTGATGGGCCGCAACGGCATGGGCAAGAGCACGCTGCTCAAAAGCATGCTCGGCCTGGTGCCGCCGCGCGAAGGCGGGGTCAGCGTCAATGGCAGGGCGGTCATGGGCCTCGCGCCGCACGCCATTGCGCGACTCGGCATCGCATACGTGCCCGAGGGGCGCGGCATATTTCCCAACCTGTCGGTGCGCGAAAACCTGGTGATGGCGGCGCGCCCCGGCAGCGAGGGACAAAACGACTGGACCTTCGAGCGCGTGATGGAAACCTTTCCGCGCCTTGCGGAACGCCTGGACCATGGCGGCGCGCAGCTCTCCGGCGGCGAGCAGCAAATGCTCACCATTGGCCGCGCGCTGATGACCCACCCCGACCTGCTGATCCTGGATGAGGCCACCGAGGGCCTCGCGCCGCTGATCGCGCGCGAGATCTGGGCGATTGTGAAGCGCATCAAGGCGGCTGGGATCGCGACTATTATTGTCGACAAGAACTTCAACGCCGTCTCGGCCATTTCCGATCGCGCGGTCATCCTGGTCAAGGGCGCGGTGGTGTATGAAGGGACTACCGCGGATCTTCGCGCGCGACCGGAACTGCACCGCCAGCATCTGGGGGTGTAGGCGTTTCTATCCGGGGAGAAGCATTACAGGCTTGAATGGCGTCCAATTAACAAAATGCTCGTCATTCCGGGGCCGCGCAGCGGAACCCGGAAACCAAGGGGTTCGCCGTATCAGTGCAAACCCAACCCCATGGATTCCCGCTCTAGTCCCCGGAGCGGGATTCGCAGGGAATGACGGAAGTTAATGTATGTTTCCTCAAGTAAGTGCCATTCATTGCTGTTACGGCTTTCCAAGCTATTCGTGACTTTGTCAGGTATTGTTTTCAACTGAGCGAATTTCAAATCATGAAAATTTCCCGCAGGTTTTACCGACCCGTACACGTTGCGGTGCTCACCTCGGTCATGGTGCTGATGGTGACGCTGGTCGCCACCTTGGCCAACCGCGGGCCGGCGGATGGTTTCGTCTTCGCCTGGCTCAAGACCTGGCTGATGTCCTGGCCCATCGCCTGGGCGACGGCGCTCTTGTGGGGGGGCACCGCCAACAGGATCACGCGCCTGTTCGCCGAAGAACCGCGCTGATGAGCGTTCATGTGAACGCACATCCCCTCACCCCGGCCCTCTCCCAAGGGGAGAGGGTGGGAATGGCGGTGATTCGCTACCGCGACTCACCGGAGGATTGATAGGCGTGCTGCTGCGCATCGAATCACTGGCCAAGACCTACCACGGGTTGCGCGAGCGCCGCGTGCTGCGCGAAGTTTCGCTGGTGCTCGGTGCGGGCGAATACATCGCCGTGATGGGTGAGTCGGGCATAGGCAAGTCCACGCTGCTCAACCTGGTTGCCGGACTGGATCGTCCCGACGCCGGCCGCATCCTGCTCAATGGCACCGAGCTGGGCCTGCTCGATGACGACGCGCTGACACGCCTGCGCCGCGAGGCCATGGGCTTTGTCTTCCAGGCCTTTCACATCCTGCCTTACCTTACGGTGGCGCAAAACGTCGCGCTGCCGCTGCTGCTTGCGGACGCGGCTGACACCGCGACGCCGGTGCAGGCGATGCTCGATGCGGTCAGGCTGGGAGATCGCGGCGACAGTCTGCCGCGCGAGCTCTCGGGCGGCGAACTGCAGCGCGTCGCCATCGCCCGCGCGCTGGTGCACCGTCCGCGCCTGGTGCTGGCCGACGAACCCACCGGCAACCTCGATCCGGAAAGCGCGGCGCAGGTGCTGGCGCTGCTGCGCGAACGCGTCAAGTCGGTCAACGCCGCCGGCATCCTGGTGACGCATTCGCACGCCGCCGCCGCCACCGCCGACCGCGTGTTAATCCTCGGTGCCGACGGCCTGCGGCCGGCCTGAGCATGCGTGTCATTGCGAGCGCAACGAAGCAATCTTGCCGCCCTTGTG
>CAMAWC010000200.1 GCA_945861875.1 Bordetella parapertussis | reverse complement strand
CCAGATCGGCCAGTACGCCGACTCGCCTTTCCCGGCGCTGATCGAAGGCGAATCGGGCAGCGGAAAGGAAGTCGTGGCAACCCTGCTGCACAGCATGTCGCAGCGCAAATCCAAGCCCTGTCTTGCGCTCAACTGCGCCGCAATCGCGCCGACCCTGGTGGAACCGACGCTGTTCGGCTACGTAAAAGGCGCCTTCACCGGCGCGACCGGCAACAAATCGGGATATTTCGAGGACGCCGGCGAGGGCACCCTGTTCCTTGACGAAATAGGCGAACTGCCGCTCGAGCTGCAGGCCAAGCTGTTGCGCGTGCTCGAGAACGGCGAGTACCAGCGCGTGGGCGAAACACAGCAGCGTTTCAGCCGCGCACGCGTCATTGCCGCAACCAACCGCGACCTGCGGCAGGAGGTCAAGAACGGGCGCTTTCGCGCCGACCTTTACCACCGGCTTTCGGTGTTCACTATCAGCGTGCCGCCGCTGCGCGACATGGAAGACGACCGCCTGATGCTGCTCGAGCACTTCAGCCGCTTTTACGCGCAGCAGGCCAATCTTGCGCCCTTCAGCTGCGATGAGAGCGCACTCGCGCTGTGGCGTACATACCATTTCCCCGGCAATGTGCGCGAGCTGCGCAATATCGTCATCCGGCTCACCACCAAGTACGCCGGACAGCGCCTGTCGGCGGCCGAGCTCGAGCCCGAATTCGATACGCGGGATGCGCTGGACCCGGACGCCGCGCCCTCATCGGCCAACGCCGAAACCATGGGCGCCCAGGCCGAGCGGCATTTGCAGCGCGAGCGCGGCTTCAACCTTGACCAGATGCTCAGCGCCTGGGAGCAGGGATATATCGATGCGGCGATGAAACTCACGCGCGGCAACGTAAGCCAGGCGGCCAAGCTGCTTGGCATCAACCGCACCACGCTGTACAGTCGCATGGAATCACTGCATAAAGAGCCGGCGGAAAAATGATGTCGACGCTATTCCCGATCGCACCCTGGGCGGGTGGCCGGGTGACTAACCTGCATTGCGGCAGCACCATACCCCCGTCCGTCCGAACAAAGCGCCACGGCTGACATGTACCTCAACCACTTCGGGCTCAACGAGCCGCCCTTCCGGATCACGCCGCACACGGATTTTTTCTTCGAGGGCGCCAACCGCGGCGCCACGCTCGAGGCGCTGCTCTACGCCATTCTCCACGACGAGGGCATCGTCAAGGTATCGGGCGAAGTCGGCAGCGGCAAAACCATGCTGTGCCGGGTGCTGATGGAACGCCTGCCGGCGAATGTGGAAACGATCTACCTCGCCAATCCCTCGCTCAACCGCGACGAAATCCTCCATGCCATCGCCGAGGAACTTGAAATAGCCGTCGGTGTGGCGCGTACCACCTCGCTGCTGCGCACCCTGCAGGATCACCTGATCACCCTGCATGGCGGCGGTCGCCGGGTCGTCGTGCTGATCGACGAGGCGCACGCCATGCCGGCCGAAACGCTGGAGGAAATCCGCCTGCTGTCCAACCTCGAGACCAACCGGCACAAACTGCTGCAAATCGTGCTGTTCGGCCAGCCCGAACTGGACGACCAGCTCAACACGGCGGGCATGCGGCAGCTGAAGGAACGTATCACCCACAGCTTCCGGCTCGAGCCACTGGTGCGCCACGACATCGAAAGCTATGTTGATTTTCGCATGCGGGCGGCGGGTTATCGCGGACCCAATGTTTTCGCGCCGGCCGCAATGCGCATGATCGCCAATGCCTCCGAAGGCCTCTCGCGCCGCATCAATATTCTCTGCGACAAATCCCTGCTCGCCGCATTCGCCGACGACGTCCATCATGTCGTGGCAAAGCAAGCCAGGGCCGCCATTCGTGATTCGGAATTTTACAAAGCCCCCGGCAGAGGCCACCAGCGCTGGTGGATCGCTGCGGCAGGCGTGGCGGCCGGGCTCGCCCTCGGCTACGCCGCCCAGTTCCTGTTCCCCGGGGAACCGGCGCAAAACGCAACACCGGCAAAAGTCGTTGCCCCGGCGCAGCCCGTAACGCCAACCGCCTCGGTGGCGGCGACAAAAGCCGCCGCCGAGGTGCCGGCCGCAGTCGCGCCCTTGGTCGGGGCACCCGCAGCCAGCGCGTCGCCGGAATCTGCCAAACCAGCGGGGAAAGGCCAAGTTGCAGTGGTCGTATCCGCAGCAACGCCAATCGCCCCGGCTGTTCCAGCCCAAGCACCCGCGCCCAAGGCCGCCGAACCCGGCGACCCGGCCCGCGCAGCCGATACGCCAAAACCCGCAGCCGGCAATATTTCGCCGACCGCACCGGTGACAGGAAAATTGACGCGCGCGCGCTTCACTGCAACGCAGCAGTGGTTGCCGTCCGCTCCTGGAAACCAATATTCGATTCAGATACTTACGGTGAGCAACAAGGACATTCACCGGATCGAGGACCTGCTCGCACGGGTACCGGTGCGCCAGTTGGAAATTGAGGATTTTTACGTCTACAGTGTGAAAATAGACGACCTGCAGCACTACCGCGTGGCCTACGGGCTTTACCCCACGATCGATGCGGCGAACAAGGCGATACGCGAACTTCCCGCCACGTATCGCAGCTTCAGCCCTTTTCAACGCAGCGTGGAGCGCATGCGCAGCCAGAACCGCCAGTAGTCGGGGCAAAGACACCGTATCCCAGATTAAAAACAACGAAAAAAATCAGCTTATTAGCCGATTATGTTATATTAATAATCAACTTGTTACTGTACTGGTGTGATCAGTTCCTTGAACGTGCGAACAAGACAACTCATCACGGCTGCCGCGGCCCTGCTGCTATCCGCCTGCGCCGGACCGACCATGAAACCCGTAGCCGGCGGGCATATTGCCGCAGAGCCCGCGCGTCCGGTCGCAAACATTCCACCAACGGTACAGGTTCCCATCGCGCTGCCCAAGCCCAAGCCGGCGGTCAAGGCTGAAACCTACAGCGTGGTCGTCAACAATGTTCCGGTCGCCGAAATATTGTTTGCCCTGGCGCGGGACGCGAAAATCAATGTCGACGTGCATCCGGGCATCCGCGGTTCGGTCACCCTGAACGCCATTGACCAGACCCTGCCGCAGCTGCTTGCGCGCATCGCCAAGCAGACCGACATGCGCTGGGAGCTAGACGGGCCCAATCTCCTCGTCATGCCGGACTCGCCGTTCCTGCGCATCTACAAGATCGACTACGTCAATATGGAGCGCACCAGCAGCGGGCAGATCGGTGTGTCGGGACAAATCGCCAGTGGCAGCAGCTCGGGCGGCTCCGGTTCCGGCACCGGCAACGCGTCGTCCGCACAAGTGGCGAACAA
>CAMAWC010000199.1 GCA_945861875.1 Bordetella parapertussis | reverse complement strand
GACGCTAGAAGGCTTTAAAACCACGCCCACCGGCGTCGTCATTGCGAGGAGGCGAAGCCGACGCGGCAATCTTGTGGCATTGAAACGCAAGTCAAATGGGCGATGAGATTGCTTCGCTGCGCTCGCAATGACAGGCATTAATGTCAGATCGTCATCTCGAGTATGTACAGCCCGCCGGTAAATCGGTCCACGGTGTAGACGATACGGTTCTCGTCGACGTAGATGTCGTTGAGTTGCACCGCCCCGGCCGGCGAGAGCTTGGGCGCACCCGGAACGTAATAAGCAATCTCCTGCACCTGATAGGGATTGGAGACGTCGTAGGCGCGCACGCCGGCGTTAAAAAAGGTGCCGATGATAATGGAGTCCGACTTGAACGAGGTCGGCACCGGGATGTTCTCGTGCACATTGTGCGCGCCGAAACGCCCGCCGCGCTTGGCAAAGGCGTCAAAAGGCGGCGCGGGAAAAGTGCCTATGGGCACCAGGTTCGTCTCCATGCGCGCATCCACCACCCAGGCCAGTTTGGGCCAGTCGGCGCCGTCATCGAGCACGCACTCGTCGCTGACAATCAGCAGGTCGCGACTGAACAGCGGCAGCACGGTATGGGTAAAGCCGTTGAACGGCGGGGAGTAACTCCAGCGCGACACCAGTTTGATGTTTTTCATGTCGCTGATATCGAGGATAAGCGCCCCTCCGTCGATGTAGCCGACGTAGGCGCGGTTGGGGCGCTCCGGGAACACGTTGGTGTTGTGGGCGCGAAAACCCATGTCAAAGGGCGCGGGCAGGCGCGGCGGCGGCGGCGCTTCATCGCCCTCGCGCGTGCCGGGCAGCCACCAGCGGCCGGCCTCGACGGGATTCGCGGGATCGGATACGTCCACAATCATGTAGAACTGGTCGTCAAGCGGATTGCGCGGCTGGAAATCCGCGGCACCGGAGGCCATGTGCACATACTTGCCGTCGACGAACCACAGCGCGTGAACGCCGCGCGAATGCGGACCGGAGCAGTCAAAGTGCGAGATCAGTCTGGGCGACTCAGGGACGCTGATATCGAACAGGTCGAAGCCGGCGGGCTTGAGCCCGGCCTCCTTGGTTTGGTAGGCCACCGCCATGGTGTTGCCCACCACGTCGAGCGAGTTGGAGCGCACGCGCATGTGCGGCAGGTCGGTCTGCACCACCAGTTTTGGGTTGCGCGGGTCGGTGACATCGACGCCGGAAAAGTTCTTTGGCGCGGCCTCGTGCGCCAGCCACAGGATGCGTCGGCCGTCGCCGGTCACCTGCATCGAGATGCCCTCACCGAGGCCGCCGAAACCGGCCAGTTCGTGGTGGGCCAGCAGCTTCATGTTGAGGGCCAGGGTCTGGTCGGCGCGCGCAGCGCCGCCGGAGGAAAGTTTGTTCATGGTCGGGTCCGGGAGTGAAATTGCGGTTTGCAGGCGTATTTTATCGAACGCTCAGTTAAACAACCTTACCCGGATGCAAATAATTTCCGGTGGTTGTTAGGCGCGAGGTGCACATGCTAGCATCAAGCGTAACCTAACCCGCCCGGTCGTTCGCCCCGTGCCAAGCCCCGCCACCCAAAAACGCCAGCCCGCGAGCAAGCAATCGCAAAGCCGCCTCAGCCCTGAAGCGCGCGAGCGCAAAATCATCGACGGCGCCATCGCCTATTTTTCCGAAGTGGGCTTTTCCGGCCAGACGCGCGAATTATCGCGCCAGCTGGGCATCACCCAGCCGCTGCTATACCGCTACTTCCCGTCCAAGCAGGCGCTGATCGAACGCGTGTTCAAGGAGGTCTTTCTCGGCCGCTGGGACGCCGATTGGCTGCGCCGCATCGAGGACCGCAGCCGGCCGCTGCACGACCGGTTGCTGGGTTTTTACCAGGACTACGCAAAGGCGACCTACCGGCCCGAATGGATACGCATTTACATGTACGCCGGCCTGGCCGACACCGGCTTTAACCGCCGATACATCGGCCTCATCCAGCGCCGCCTGCTGACCGGCATTTGCCGCGAACTGCGCGTGCACTGCGGCATCACCAGCAAAAAGCCGGTGACGCGAACGGAAATCGAATTTGTCTGGAAACTGCACGGCGGTATGTTCTATTACGCCATCCGCCGCTTTATCTACCGTGCTCCTGTGGAGCAGGATTTTGCCGCCAGCGCCGACCACGCCATCTCCGCCTTCCTTGCCGGGGCACGCAGTGTCTACCCGGCCCTGCTGGATATACCGCGGAAAAATACCGCTCGATCGCGGCCCGGGGCTGCCAGCCGCTAACTCCGGGCTATTTTTCCTCCATGTGCCAGACACCCGCCCAGTCTGCCGGGGGTGGATTGATGCGCAGCATGCCGGTTCGTTCCAGCATCAGCATTGAGGCGCGATCCTGCGGCCTCAACCGGATACACCCACCGAACATGCGCTCCGCGGTATCCCAGTCGCGGTTGCGATAGGCGGCAAGTCCGAGTGCGTAGTCGTCGCGCAGGCGAAGAAGGTCAACGGCGACCGCATCATGATCACCCAAAAGTTCGAAAATTCTTGCCGGCTCGGATTTGCCCTTGACATTGATCAGGTCGATTTCACGCAGTTCGAACGACGAATCGAGCATCCTGGCCGTTTCCTCGCCGATCAATATGTGCGTGCCGTAGAGGCGGTTCGTGCCCTCGATGCGTGACGCAAGATTGACGGTATCGCCGATCACCGTGTAACTGCGAATCTTCTCCGACCCGATGTTCCCGACCACCACCTCCCCGCTGCAAATACCGATTCGCAGGTCAATCTCCGGCGCGCCCGTGCGCAGCCCGGTGATTTCCGCGATTTCGCCGCGCAGTGTCGCCAGTGCGTCACGCTGCGACAGCGCCGCCCGGCAGGCCGACACGGCGTGCACGTCATTGGACACAAACGGCGGCCCCCAGAACGCCATCAATGCGTCGCCGATAAACTTGTCGACAATGCCGAGATGATCGTGCACCGCCTGTGCCTGCAAGCCGAAGTGGCGGTTGAGCAGCGCGACCATGCGCGAAGGCGTGAGTCGCTCCGACAGGCCGGTAAAACCGACCAGATCGGCGAAAAGCACGGTCATGACACGCCGCTCGCCGGCGATACCGCCGGCGTCCGGCTCCAGCATCACCTGCTCCAGAACCCGCGGGTCAATGTACTTGCCGAAAGTGCGCCTGAGTTTTTCCTTGTCGCGTAATTCCTTGATCAATTCATTGAACGATTGGGTCAATTCGCCAACCTCGTCACGCGATTGCACGGGAATTTGCCGCTCCAGGTCGCCCCCTTGCACCTGATGCATCGCCGTCATGAGCGACCGCATCGGCCGGATCAGCCGGCCGGTGATGATCGCGGCAACCAGCA
>CAMAWC010000198.1 GCA_945861875.1 Bordetella parapertussis | reverse complement strand
AGGGCGGCGAGCAGGCGTACCTGGCCGTTCTTGACGTAACTGGACAGGGCGGCGGGCAACTGCACCAGGGCATCGACCTGGCTGCCAAGCAGGCTGGGCACCACCTGCGCCGCGCCGTAGGGCACGTCCACCACCTCGACGCCGCCGGTCTTGAACAGCGCCACCGAGGAAATATGTGTGTGGCTGCCGATGCCTGAATTGCCGACGGTGACATTCTTCGGGCGCAATTTGGCATCGGCCATGAACTCGCCCAGCGTTTTCCATTTCGAGTCGCTGCGTACCGCCAGCACCGGCGATTCGACCAGCACGCGCGCCACGGCGTCAAAGGCGCGGTAGTCGATGGGCATCATGCCCGAGTAAAAAGCGGTTGACACCGAGTTGGAATTCCACACCAGCGTATAACCGTCGGGCTTGCGCGCCGCGGCGACCTTGTAGCCGATCGCCCCGCCTGCGCCCGGATGGTTGACGACGATCACCTTGGCGTCCAGGTTACGGCTCATGCCGTCGGCGAGCAGGCGCGCGGTGACGTCGGCCGAGGAGCCGGCGGGGAAGAGCACGATGATTTCTATCGGACCTTTTTTCGGGAAAGGCTGCTCCTGTGCAAGCAGTGATCCGGAACCCGCAAGCCCGATTGCGGCCGCGGCCATTACCCGGGCCAGGGTTTTTTTCCATGCCGTCATAGCGCTCTCCTGTTGAATTACTCTTTGGCGAGAATTTCAGCCACATCGACGCGGCGGCCTTCGCGCGCCGACACGACGCCGGCACGAATCACCGCCAGCGAGGCCGTGGCGCGCTCACCGTCCATTTCCGGTTCGCATTCGCCGCGCACCGCGGCGGCGAACTCCTCCAGTTCGTCGACAAAGGTATCGTTTTTCTGGAATGCAACAGGCTCTGATTTGGTGCCGCCGCGCTTGAGAAAACGCAGGCCCTGGTGCAGGTCGTAATAGGCGCTCGCTTCCTTGCCGTAAATATTCATCAGGTAATACTCCGAGGCCGAGGCGTAGCTGGCGTTGAGCGTCGAGAGCGCGCCATTGTCGTGCTCGAACACCAGGCTGGCCACGTCCGGATTATCGCCCGGCAGCACCAACTGGGCGAAGCGGCCGCTGACCGACTTGATCGGTCCCATCAGATAGGTGAGTACATCGGCGTAGTGGATGCCGATTTGCAGCATCACCCCGCCGGGCATGCCTTCGGCGGTGTAGCGCCAGGAACTAAGGTCGATTTGACCCAGCCGGTCGCGGCTGATGTTGCTCTCGGCATTGACGAGTTTGCCGAACACGCCGTCGTCGATCTGCTTGCGCACCCAGCGAAACTGGCTTTCGCGCCGGCGCTGGTAACCGAGGGCCAGCACCACACCGGCCTTGCGGCAGGCCGCGGTCAGGGCGCGTGCATCGGCGATGGTATTGGCGATGGGCTTGTCGAGGAACACATGCTTGCCCGCGGCGGCCGCTGCGCGGGTGGTTTCCAGGTGCACGTTGTTGGGCGTGGTGTTGATAATGGCCTGGATGGAGCGGTCCTCAAGAATGGATTCGTAGCTGGGCGCAGCCGCGCAGCCGTACTTGGCGGCAAAGGCCTGGCGTTTTTGCTCGGAGCGCGTGTAGCAACTGACAATCTTGATCTTGCCCGAGCGCATAATCGCGTCGGCGAGGACATCGGACCACCAGCCCATGCCCAGGCAGGCGACGCGTACCGGTTCTGCAGCCATTTATTCTTCTCCTGTCGTGCAATGGTATTGGTATTGCGCCGGCGCCGGATCTCTCCGGCAGCGCGCGTTGTTTCGAAATGTCTCGAAACGGAATTATTTGTTGTCGATGAGAAAGCCGGCGCCGATGGCCTCGACCGCAAGGCGCGCGATGCGCTCATCGGTCGCCCAGTCGCCGCCGCTCACGCCGATGCCGCCGATGCACTCGCCCTCGACGATGATGGGAAAGCCGCCCTCCATCGCCGTCCAGCGCTCGGGGCCCGCCGCCAGCGCGAGGCCAAGAGCGTGCGAAGTGTCGAGGGCCTGCGCCTGCGCGCCCTTGGCCGATGTGGGCCGCTTGTTCGAGGCCGAGGACACCGCCTTGGTGGTGCTCGAATGCACGGTGTGAAAGCGTCCGCCGTCCATGCGTTCGAGCAGCATCATATGCCCGCCGGCGTCGACGATGGCAACCGATGCGGCAATGCCGGCTTCCTCTGCCGCGGCAATCGCCGCGGCCATCATTTTTTTGGCCCCTGCGTAGGACAGGCGCTTGGCATCGACTACGAACATGTGCCGCCTTTCAATAAGGTTCCAGACCGTTCAGAGATCAACCTTGACGCCGGCGTCCCTGACCACCTTCCCCCAGCGAACGATCTCGCTACGGACAAACGCCTGGAACTCCTCGGGCGAAATGCCGCCGGTCGTGGCCACCTGCGAGAGCCAGATGGTCTTCATGTCCGGCAGGTTCATGGCCTTCACCGTTTCCTGGTACATGCGGTCGACAGCCTCCTTGGGCGTGCCCTTTATCGCCCACAGCGCGTACCAGGAGCTGACCACCATGCCGGGTACGCCGACTTCGTCCATGGTCGGCAAGTCGGGGAATTGTTCGACGCGCCTGGGCGTGGCGATGGCCAGGCCGCGCAGCTTGCCCGCCTTCATTTGCGTGGATGAAGTGCCCATGCCGTCAAAGACCACGTCGATCGTCCCGGCGAGAAAATCCGTCATCATCGGACCGGCGCCCTTGTAGGGCACATGGGTCATCTTGGTACCGGTGACGTTCATGAACAATTCCATGGCGAGGTGGTGCGAAGTGCCGCTGCCGGGTGAGCCGAAATTGAGCTTGCCGGGGTTGGCCTTGGCGTAGTCCACCAGCTCCTTGATGGTCTTGAACGGGTGCTTGGGATGCACCACCATCACCTGCGGCACGTAGGCCACAACGGTGATCGGGATGAAGTCCCTTTCCAGTTTGTAGGGCAAGTTGGTGTAGAGGCTGTCGCCAATGGTGTGGTGGATCGCACCCATGAAAAAGGTGTAGCCATCCGGCGCCGCCTTGGCGGCGTTGGCCGCGCCCACGGTGCCGCCGGCGCCGCCCTGGTTCTCGATGTACACCGTCTGGCCGAGCGCCTGCGTCAGCTTGGCTGCAAGCGGCCGCGCAAAGGTGTCGGTGCCGCCGCCGGCGGGGAAGGGGTTGATGATGCGGATGGACTTGGTCGGCCAGGCCTGGGCCGAGACGAGGGCCGGGGCCAGCGCCAACAGTCCTGCGGCAAGTGCCACAGCGATACGGGACAGTGCTTTCATTTTTACTCCTCCAGTGGTGCCTAAAATGCCCGCCTCGTCCGGCGGATCGCGTTGCGATGCCATAGCCGCAGCAATGCTGCAACTGTTGCTAGTTTGCCACAGCCGGCGGTGTTCCTACC
>CAMAWC010000197.1 GCA_945861875.1 Bordetella parapertussis | reverse complement strand
ACCCAGCGCCTCACCAAGCCTGGATACGAGAAGCAGCTGGAGAAGTACCAGGGCGAACTGAACCTGATTTCGCGCAACAAGAACTTCAAGGATCACTCGCTGATCCTCATGTTCGAGGGCGCGGACGCGGCCGGCAAGGGCTCCAACATCCGTCGCATCACCGCCGCGCTGGATGCGCGTCGCTACGGCATCATCCCGATTGCGGCGCCGACCTCCGAGGAGCGCGCCCAGCCTTACATGTGGCGTTTCTGGAGGCACATCCCGCGCAAAGGGAGGATCACGATTTTCGACCGCTCCTGGTACGGGCGGGTGTTGGTGGAGCGGGTCGAGGGCTTTTGCCCGGTCGGCGACTGGATGCGCGCCTACGGGGAAATCAATGATTTCGAGACGCAGATTACCCGCGGTGGCACCATACTGATCAAGTTCTGGCTGCATATCAGCCAGCAGGAGCAGTTCCGGCGCTTCAAGGCCCGGGAGAAGACCTCGTTCAAGCGCTTCAAGATCACCGAGGAGGACTGGCGCAACCGCAAAAAATGGGGCGACTACGAGGCCGCCGTCTGCGACATGGTCGACCGCACCTCCACCGAAATCGCGCCCTGGACGCTGGTCGAGGCCGAGGACAAGCTGTTTGCCCGGATAAAAATACTCAAGACCATCATCGCCAGGCTCGAATCGGGCCGATAAAGCGCCGACACCGCCCGGGAAACCGCGGCGTGCCCTAGCGCACAACTAACGCACAATCAGCACCGGCACCTTGCAGGCGCCAAGCACCTTGAGCGCGGTTGAGCCAATGGAAAGCCTGGGCAGGCTGCCATGGCCGCGCGACCCCATGATGATGAGATCGAACTCTTCCTTTTCGGCCACGCTGGCGATCTTTTCCGCCGGGTCGCCGATTTCCACTTTTTCCGAATAAACGGCTTCGTACTTGGTAAAGCGCGCCCGCGCCCAGTCCATGGACTTGCCGGTTTCCTCGGCGTGATGACTTTCGATCACTTCCGGCCGCAGCGCTGCGGCGAATAACTTGGGCACACGTGCACCGACATGGAACAGGGTGACACTGCCGAACTTGCCGAAGGACTGCTTGTGGTCAAGGTAGTAGTTGATCGCCCTTTGCGTGTACTCGCGGCCATCGACCGGGATCATTATCTTCATTGCGCCGCCTCCGTTGCCCCACAACTCCCCCATGGCAGCATGATGGCATCGCGTTGCGCGATCTTTTTTGACCTGCATCAAATTCCCTGCGCCGGGGGTATCATGCGCGAAGCAAAACGCGTTGAAAGTGACTTGCGAATCCGATGACTTTCACCCCTTACACGTCCCTTGACCATGAGTGAACACGGACATTCGCATTCCCACTCCCACGGGCAGGCGAACTTTAACCGTGCTTTTGCCATCGGCATTACGCTCAATGTCAGCTATGTCGCCATCGAGGCGTTCTACGGCTGGCGGGTCGACTCGCTGGCCCTCCTCGCCGACGCCGGCCACAACCTCTCAGACGTGGCCGGTCTTGTGCTGGCCTGGGCAGGCGCCCTGGCGGGCCGCCTTGCGCCCGATCACCGCCACACCTATGGCTGGCGGCGCGCTTCCATTCTCGCCGCCCTCGCCAATGCCATCGTGCTGCTGGTGGCCATGGGCTCGCTTACCTGGGAGGCCTTGCAGCGCCTGCAGGTACCGGCATCGACCGAGGGCGTCACCATCATCGCCGTAGCCGCCGTCGGCGTGCTTGTCAACGGCATCACCGCCGCCTTGTTCATGTCCGGGCGGTCGACCGACCTCAATATTCGCGGCGCCTTCCTGCACATGGCCGCCGACGCACTGGTGTCACTGGGGGTGGTTGCCGCCGGCGCGCTTTACCTGTGGACCGGCTGGACCTGGCTCGACCCGGTTACCAGCCTCGCCATCGCCGTGGTGATCGTCATCGGTACCTGGCGGCTGTTCCGCCAGTCGCTGCACCTGATGTTCGATGGCGTACCCGATTCTGTCGACCTGGCACAGGTGCATGCCTGCCTGCTGTCGCAACCTGGGGTCAGCGAAGTGCACGACCTGCACGTCTGGGCGATGAGCACCTCCCACATCGCCCTGACCGCCCACCTGGTCATGCCCGGCGGCCATCCGGGTGATGCTTTTTTTACCGACATCGCCCGTGTGCTGCACGAGCGCTTCGACATCGTCCACCCCACCCTGCAAATCGAACTCAGCCCGATGGAGCACGGCTGCGCCCAGCCGGCGCGGCTTGCCGGCGGGCACCCGGTCTGACTCGCCCAGCCCGTATTGCAGCAAGGCGAATGGCTGGAAACCCGCGACTGGCGAGGGTTTCCAGCCATCATCCCGTTGAAAACTACGCCGCCTGCGGCCTCTTCACACGAAACCACGCTGCATACAACGCCGGCAAAAACAACAAGATCAGCGCCGTGGCGACGATGAGGCCGCCCATGATGGCCACCGCTATCGGGCCGAAAAAACGCTGCGTGAGAAAACCTCAGAGGCCACATTGGACGGTTGAGCTTGCGTCAAAAGCGTGGTCTGCCCCGGACATCCCGTGGGAATTTTTCCGACCCGCAACAAGCACGGCGTAAAATACAGTTCGTCCGCTTACGACCCAAAGCGGACAATTGCGTCGCCCAAGAGCAGCCGCTTTTGGCTCAAACGAAACGATCCAACTGCGTGGGGTCACTTCTTAACCTCCACGAACCTATGCCCTAAAACTTTTACAATCCTTATCCAGCCTTTACAGCACCCACGAAATCAAGGATCGACTGAATTTCCGCCTTTGTAGTGTTGAACCATTCAGTGCCTGGAACGTTCTCTCGCCACTTGCCCCGAGCCTTAAGCACATTATGAATCGCAAGTTCCGTCGGCCCCACCCGCTTTACTTTCCAGCTCCCCAGAATTACAGGATTCTCACAAGTCGCCGAGCCTTTGCATTGCGTCGCAACACGATTCGCAACATCTCCGACAGTCTTACCAACCTTAATTGGGCAAGGGGCATTTTCAAGAAGGACAGCTGGGAAGCTGAAGGCATAGATCCACCCTTCAAACTCTGCCGCCTCTTCTTCACCGTCCTCTATGGCAGACTCCTCCAACTCCTCATCACTTATGTCGACGTCGGTCTTTGCACGAAATAGACCATCACCTAAATTAACGAACACCTCCTGGTGCTTTGCTTGATGCAAAACAATGAATTTGACTATCGAGTGAAGCGGGTCTTGTTTATCCCCATGCGCCTTTTTTATCTTGATTTGCTGCTGCTCAGGTGACAAATAGTTGTCCATTACACGCTGAGACAACTCCGAAAGACGAAATGACTTTCCGCTAGTCACATCAGGTAACAGCTGAATCTCAGGCAAGACCTCATATCGGGCAAACTTGTAGCAGAAGGATCTTGTGGGTTCGAATTCAAATTGCATTCTGGTTACCTCTTAG
>CAMAWC010000196.1 GCA_945861875.1 Bordetella parapertussis | reverse complement strand
CGGAGGGCGGCAGTAAAGCTAGAGTTTCATCCAGTGAAACGAAAACCTTCCGCTTCCCGCACACCCTCGCCCCGTGTCAAATCGATTGCCTCGCTGCGACGCGGCCTTGACGTGCTGCGCGCGATTCGCAACGGCCAGGGCTTGTCGCTACACGCGCTGCATGGCGAAACTTCCGCACCAAAGGCCTCGTTGCTGCGTATTGTCAGGACGCTGGAAGAAGCGGGTTGGATACAGCGGCGGCTAGCCGATGGTGCCTATTTGCCCCTGCGCCAGCCGCAACGGCCGGCACCCGCATCCCGGCAACGCGCGAGGCTGGTCGAGATTGCGGCGCCGGCTCTGCGCGAGCTGAACCAACGCATGCCCTGGCCATCGGACATTGCCGTGCGCGAAGGCCTCGGCATGCTGGTGCTCGAGAGCAACCGGTCTCTCTCGGGACTGGTGGTCAATCGCGACGTGGTCGGCTATCGCCCGGGCATGGTCTGGTCGGCGATGGGCCGCGCGTATCTCGCGTTTTGCCCCCAGACCGAGTGCGACGAACTGCTGGCGGCCTTGCGTGCGTCAGCCGATCCCGGCGACCAGGCGGCGCAGCGGACCGAGTGGCTGCAGCGGATCATCGCGCAGACGCAGCGCCAGGGCTATGCCGTGCGCGATCCGCGCAATATCGGGCCGGATGCCGAGGCGCTGAAACGCTTCAGCGCCATTGCCGTGCCGGTGCTCGCCGGCGGGGGCGTGCAGGCTTGCCTGAGCTGCGTGTGGATCACCGACCTGGCAAACGAGGCGCAAATCGTCGAGCGCCATCTGGCGCAGTTGCGGCTTGCCGCGGCGCGCATCGGCGAGCGATTGGCCGAAGCGACAGACTGAGCCCGGAGCGCCTCGGGTATACTCGTCACGTCGACGCGGGATCCTGCGAGCAGCGGGCCCGCGTTTGTTTTTACACACCCCCGATGAAACCCTCCGCCACCACCGCCGCCCGCCCGCTGCCCGCCTTGCGCAAGAATGCGCGCGGTGAGCGCCGCGTCGACTACCGCGCCGTGCTGGCCTTGTCGCTGCCCTTGATTGCCAATGCCGGCAGCACCGCCATACTCAATCTCACCGACACCTGGTTTCTCGGCCGTATTTCAACCGAGGCCCTTGCGGCCATGGGCGCGATATTCTGGCTGATGCTGGCGTTCTTTTTACTCATGTTTGGCATCGGCATGGGCGTGCAGACGCTGGCGGCACAGGCCTGGGGCGGCGGGCGCAGGCATGAAGCGGCGGCGGCGGCGTGGACGGGTTTCTGGAGCGCATTTGCCACCATCCCGTTTTTTGTGCTGCTCGCCTTTTCCGGTAGTTGGTTGCTTGCGCCCTTTCACCTCCCGGCCGAAGTTGAGCGCCTGGCGCTGGAATTCTGGTTTCCGCGCATGCTCTGCGGCGCGGCTGCCGTGGCGTTGTTTGCGATCACCGGCTTTTTCAACGGTGTCGGCCGCACCCGCATGACTTTCGGGGTCATGGCGGTGGTGATGGTGCTTAACGTCGTGCTCAACCAGCTGCTGATATTCGGCCTCGACATGGGCATCGCCGGTTCGGCCTGGGCCTCGAACATCGCGGTATTCGTCGGTGTGTTGATGGCACTGGCGGCGTTTCTTTCAAAAGCCCTTGCCGCGGAAACCGGATCGCGGCGGGACTGGCAACCCAGGGCCGAGCGCATAGGACGCTTGTTGCGGGTCGGCCTGCCCATGGGGCTGTCGCCGGCGGCCGACGTCATCGGTTTTGCGTTGTTCCAGTTGATGCTGGTCGGGCTCGGACCGGTCGAGGGCGCGGCGACGCAAATCGTCATGATGCTGACCTCGGTCGCCTACATGCCCGCGGTGGGCATGGCCATCGCCGCCACCACCCTGGTCGGCCAGTCCATAGGCGCGGGTGACAAGGACTGGGCTTATCGCGTCGGCAACGCGGTGACGGTGCTCGCCATCCTCTACATGGGCGCGATGGGCCTGGTGCTGGCGCTGGGCGGGCCGTGGTTTGTGGCCTTTTTCACCACTGCCGGCGATGCGCGCGCCGCCGAGGTGGTGAAGCTGGGCACGGTGCTGATGTGGATTGCCGCCGGCTACCAGGTATTCGACGCCCTGCATCTTGGCGCCAACTTCAGCCTGCGCGGCGCCGGCGATGCGCGCGTGCCGGCGCTGATGCTGCTCGGCTTGTCCTGGTTCGGTTTTGTGCCGCTCGCCCACATGCTGGCGTTTGCGCCCGGCCAGGGTTGGGTGGATTTCCTGCCGCAGTTCGGTATGGGCTCAGTGGGAGCGTGGCTGGCCGCACTTACGTACATGATCGCAATGAGCCTCGCGCTGGCATGGCGCTGGCGCTCGGGGGCGTGGCGGAAAATCCGCTTGTAGCGGATGCCGATGGCTGGAAAGCCGCGCCAGTAGGGGCTTTCCAGCGCATGAAGGAACACTCTGGGTCAGACGCCCCGGCAGAGGTTACGCCGCCTGTTGCCAGGGCTTCACGGCACGCACGATCTCACGACCATTTTCTTCCTTGGTCTTTTCCAGATCGTAGTACGCCTGCATGTTGAGCCACCACTGGGCATCGGTACCGAAGAACCGCCCCAGGCGCAGCGCGGCATCGGCCGTAACGCTGCGCGTTCCGTCGAGGATTTCCTTGACGCGTGTTTGCGTCATGCCCGTATCTGCCGCCAGGCGATAGGCCGAGATGCCCATCGGGTCAAGGAAGTCATTGCGCAAGACTTCGCCCGGTGTCACGAGAGCTATTTTTCGCTTGGCCATTTTGTCTGGCTCCTTGTGTTCATCTCAGCGATAGTCAACAAACTCAACGTCATGTACTTCTCCATCCTCCCATTTAAAGCATAGTCGGTACTGATCGTTGATACGGATACTCCATTGGCCCTTGCGGTCGCCTTTGAGCGCTTCCAGCCGGTTTGCCGGCGGGATGTTGAGGTCTTGCAGGCGCGTTACCGTGTGAAGTTGAAACAACTTTCTGTACGTGGTCTTTGCAACAGGGGCGGCTACGCTTTTTACAAACTCGCGATTCCAGATGGACTCGGTGATCTTGTCCGCAAAGGATCGAATCATTTAAAGATACTATCGAATAGCGATAGTAAAGTCAATTCCCCCGACGCGGGGCGCGCCAGATGGCGTGTTGTTCGCCCAGTCACCCAATATGAGATTGATTGGCGGCTGGCCGCTTCGCCGTAAATAGGCTGGAAACCCGCACCAGTCATGGCTTTCCAGCCTATTGCCCTGCGGTGCCTACGTTCCCAGCTTCTTCTCAAGCGCCAGCAGGTCGCGCTTGCGCTCGCCGGTTTTCCTGGCCGGTATGCCGACGTACATGGCAAAGGCTTCAAGATCATGTGCGATGAGCGTCATGGCGCCGGCGGCCGCGCCTTCGCCCACCGTCACGCCCGGAAGGATGGTGCTTCCGGAACCGATGATGGCATGA
>CAMAWC010000195.1 GCA_945861875.1 Bordetella parapertussis | reverse complement strand
GGGCCTGGCTGAACAAAGTCTTTAAACTGCGGCTATAAAACAGAAAAAAGGTTGAACCATGAGCTCAATAATCGATGTGGTGGCAAGGGAGATTCTCGATTCGCGCGGCAACCCGACGGTGGAGGCCGACGTCCTGCTCGAATCCGGTGTGATGGGGCGTGCCGCAGTCCCCTCGGGCGCCTCGACCGGCAGCCGCGAGGCGCTGGAGCTGCGCGACAAGGATGCCGGCCGCTACGGCGGCAAGGGCGTGTTGAATGCCATCGAGCACATCAACACCGAGATATCCGAGTCGATCATGGGGTTGGATGCGACCGAGCAGAGTTTCATCGACCGCATCCTTATCGACCTTGACGGCACCGAGAACAAGGGCCGGCTTGGCGCCAATTCCCTGCTCGCCGTTTCCATGGCGGTGGCCAAGGCCGCGGCCGAGGAGAGCGGCCTGCCGCTGTACCGCTATTTCGGCGGCTCGGGCGCGATGCAGATGCCGGTGCCGATGATGAACGTCATCAACGGCGGCGCGCACGCCAACAACAGCCTCGACATGCAGGAGTTCATGATCATCCCGGTGGGCGCGCAAAGCTTTCGCGAGGCGGTGCGTTGCGGTGCCGAAATATTCCAGGCGCTGAAGGTGCTGATCGATGCGCGCGGCATGCCCACCACCGTCGGCGACGAAGGCGGCTTCGCGCCCAACCTGTCCAGCCACGCTGCGGCGCTCGACCTGATCCTTGAGGCCATTGACAAGGCCGGCTACCAGGCCGGCACCGACGTGGTGCTGGCTCTTGATTGCGCCAGCTCGGAGTTTTACAAGGATGGCCGTTATGTGCTTGGCGGCGAGAAACTGAAACTCACCTCGGCTGAGTTCGTAGATTACCTTGCGACGCTGGCCGACAAGTACCCGATCATCAGCATCGAGGACGGCATGGCCGAGAACGACTGGGAGGGCTGGCGGGCCCTGACCGAGCGGCTCGGGCGCAAGGTGCAGCTCGTGGGCGACGACTTGTTTGTCACCAACACCCGCATCCTGCGCGAAGGCATACAGCTTGGCGTGGCCAATTCCATCCTGATCAAGGTCAACCAGATCGGCACGCTGACCGAAACCTTCGCCGCCATCGAAATGGCCAAGCGCGCCGGCTACACCGCGGTTATCTCGCACCGCTCGGGCGAGACCGAGGACACCACCATCGCCGATATTGCCGTGGGCACCAATGCCCTGCAGATCAAGACCGGGTCGCTGTCGCGCTCGGACCGTGTGGCCAAGTACAACCAGCTGCTGCGCATCGAAGAGGATCTCGGTGATGCCGCCGGTTACCCCGGCCGCGAGGCGTTTTACCAGCTGAGGTAGGCATTCTTGAAAGTCCTTGCCGGCATATTCGCAATCCTGATTGTGCTGATCCAGTACCCGCTGTGGCTGGGCAAGGGCGGCTGGCTCAAGGTCTGGGATATCGACCGCCAGGTGACCGAGCAGAAGGTGCGCAATGAAAAGCTGGTGTTGCGCAACACTTCGCTTGACGCCGAGGTGCGCGACCTCAAGCAGGGCTCCGAGGCGATAGAGGAGCGCGCCCGCTACGAGCTGGGCATGGTCAAACAGGACGAGGTATTCTTCCACATCGTCGCCAAGCCGCCGGCCGCGGCGACCCCGGTGCCGGCGCCTGCAAAATAAAATAAGTGTGGAGTGGAGGGCGACAGCCCCCTCTCCCCCGACCCCTCTCCCGCCAGGGGCGAGGGGAGGTTCAAGAGTCGCTACGCGACTTCTATGTAACGTGGAGGAGTCATGCAACTCAAGCCAGAGCAACTCACGCCAGAGCAACTCACGCCAGAGCAACTCGCGCAATTCGAGCGCGACGGTTACCTGTTCTTTCCCGCGCTGTTCACCCCGCAAGAGGTCAAGACCCTGCTGGACGAGGTGCCGCGACTGTACGCGCAGCAGCGTCCGGAAAACGTGCGTGAAAAAGGCAGCAGCGCTGTACGTACCAATTTTGCCGCGCACATGTACAGCGCGCCCTTTGCCAGGCTCGCCAGGCATCCACGTATGATAGAACCGGTGATGCAGCTTTTTGATGAAGAGCTGTACATGCACCAGTTCAAGATCAACGGCAAGATGGCCTTTGACGGCGACGTCTGGCAGTGGCACCAGGACTACGGCACCTGGAAAAACGACGACCAGATGCCCGAGGCGCGGGCCATGAACATCGCCATCTTCCTTGACGAGGTCAACGAGTTCAACGGCCCGCTGATGTTCATTCCCGGCAGCCACAAGCTGGGCGTGGTCGACGCCAAGCACGATCTTGCCACCACCAGCTACCCGCTGTGGACCATAGACAACGACACCATCAGCAAGCTGGTTGAACGCGGCGGCATCGTCTCGCCCAAGGGACCGGCCGGATCGATGATCCTCTTCCATTCCTGCCTGGTGCACGCCTCGACCTCGAACCTGTCGCCGTGGAACCGCGTCAGCGTGTACCTCAGCCTGTGTGCGGTATCGAACCACATCCGCCGCTTCAAGCGTCCCGAATACATCGCGCACCGCGACTTCACGCCCATCACCTGCCTGCCCGACGACTGCCTGCTCAAGGCGTACCCGGTGGACCTGCCGTGGAAAGACGGCACGCCTGAGGCGGCGCTGAAAAGCGCTCTCGCCGCCTAGGAACGCTACGGAACACATTCTTATTCGTCTTTCCGGGGCCGCGAAGCGGAACCCGGAATCCATGGGGTTACGTTCTGGGAAACCCCATGGAATCCCGCTCTGGTCCCCGGAGTGGGATTCGCGGGAATGACAACTCTCTGGAAAGCCACGCCTGGTGCGGCTTTCCAGCCTATGCCCTCGGATTTTAAGGCGTTCACATGAATCTCTACAGCAAGCTGCAGCAACGCGCCGCGCAAGGCAGACCTTTGCGCGTGGGCCTGATTGGCGCGGGCAAATTCGGCGCCATGTACCTGGCGCAGGTGCCCAAGACACCGGGCCTGCACCTGGTTGGTATCGCCGACCTGATGCCCGCCGGCGCCCGGGCCAACCTTGAGCGCGTCGGCTGGAAGCCGGCGCAGTGGTCCGCCAGCTCCCTTGATGACGCCCTTGCCAAGGGCAATACCCATCTGGGCGATGACTGGCAGGCGCTGGTGCGCCACCCGGCGGTGGACATCATCGTCGAGTGCACCGGCAACCCGATCGCCGCGGTCGAACATTGCCTGTTCGCCTTTGCCAACGGCAAACATGTGGTCAACGTAACGGTCGAGGCCGATGCGTTCTGCGGCCCCTTGCTCGCGCGCAAGGCGGCTGCGGCAGGGGTGGTCTACAGCCTTGCCTACGGTGACCAGCCGGCGCTGATTTGCGAGCTGGTGGACTGGGCGCGTGCCGCCGGGTTCCCGGTTGTCGCCGCCGGCCGCGGCCACAAGTGGCTGCCGCATTTTGCCCAGTCGACGCCGGAAACCGTATGGGGCCACTACGGCCTCACGCCCGA
>CAMAWC010000194.1 GCA_945861875.1 Bordetella parapertussis | reverse complement strand
TCGGACGCGGTCTGCGCGATGGCGCCGCCGCAACACAGGGCCAGCAATGCACCGGCGGTAACTGACAATCTGGACATGCTTCCTCCTCACTACATGGTTATTGCGGGCGGTTTTGGCAACCGCTCTCGATGCATTTTACCGGCGTTTTTTATCCGCTGATGGTCGCTTCATCGGTACGCTTGTCACCCTTGTTATCCGTCCAGGTGATCTGCACCTTTTCGCCCGGCTTGCCGCCCTTGAAGCGGAATGAAAGAAACGGATTGGTCGAAACCGCCGGCCCCCACTGCGCCGCAAGCACGGTCTTGCCGTTGTGCACGGCGGTGACGTTCTGGATGAAATGGGCCGGGATATTGGCGCCCTTGGCATCCTTGCGCTGGCCGGTTTCCATGATGTGGCTCATCAGGACTTTTACTTCCACTTTGTCGCCCTGCATTGCGGCGCGGATTTTCATCGGATCTGCCATTTCAACTCCTTTATCTGTTCGTTTGTGTCTTGCGCTGGTGCAGCCTGTCGGTCAGCGAGGGCTTGGCCGCCGCAACCACCCCAAGGGGGCGTCAGCCCCCGCACCCACCCAGTGTGACCTTGATTTCCTTGACCGCGCTGTAGTACTTGCCGTCGGCCTTGACCACGGCATAGACGTTGGAACTCTGGCCCATTTTTACCCGCGTCTGCACAAACGCATCCGTGCCGTCGGGAATATCAAAGGACGCGGACAGCGTGCTGGGGTTTTTCTCGACCAGGATCGCAATGGACTGCGTCTTGGCGAGGTTGCTGGTCACTGAAATGGGCACCACCATGCCGTTCTCGGCAATATCGGGCGCGGTGATCTGGATGTCCTTGCTGTCGGCGGCAGAAGCGCCGCCCATGGCCTTTACCGTATCGCCCACGGTCTTGGCTGCAAAAGCCGCATTGTTCCAGTCCGCCGCGAGGGCGTCCTGCGGCCGGACGAGGCCTGCCACGATTGCCACCGCGAGAACGGCCATGCCGCCACCGGATTTGAGTACCTGCCTGCGTTGAATATTCATTAGCGCCTTACTCCTTATACGAATTTCTAAAACACTGAACCAATGGGAATTTCTCATTATATCGGTGCTGCAAATGCACCACAATCAAGTACTGATGCTTTGCTTATAACTCCTGTCAGACCTCACTATCAGACCTAATTGGGGGCGGTGCCGTTCAATATCCAGCGCACCAGCGACTGAATATCCTCTGATTTCATGTCTGCGTGGGGCGGCATCGGCACATTGCCCCAGGCACCCGCTCCGCCGTCCTTGATCTTGGCCGCCAGCCGTGCCGGCGCCGCTGTATCGCCCTTGTAACGGCCGGCAATGTCATTAAAAGAAGGCCCGACCACCTTCCTGTCCGTTGCGTGGCAGGCGAGGCAGTTATTGCTGTTTGCCAGCGCCCCCGGTTCGCTCGGCGCGGGCGCAGCCCGTGCGACGGCGCCTGTTGCCGTAACCACGCCGCGCACCGGACCGACGGTGCGATTCTGCTCGGCGAGGTTGCCGTGCGCGTCGCGGGCGTAATCGGGAATTGACGACGTGATTTGCAACTTTCCGCCTACGCCGACCGGGCAGTCCTTAATGCACAAGGTGTTTTTCACATCGGGGACACCCTTTACGTCCCACAGACCGTGCTTGCGTGTCATGCCATTGCGGTTGGGCACCAACTGCTGCACCTCGCCGATATTCCTGTCCGATAAAACGAAACTGTCGGGCAGGATTTCGCCGAGGTTGAGGATAAAGGCCGTAACGGCATAGACCTCCTCGACACTCAAGGACTTGGGCGCGTTCCAGGGCATGGCACGGTTGATGTAGTCCCACAAGGTGGCGATGGTCGGCATTTTCATCAGTGTCGTGCGCTGCAATTCGGGCTTGCTGACCAGCGCAGCAACACGCCCGCGCTTGACGTCCTCGGGCGTGGTGCCGCCGACAATCGGCGTAAAAAACTCGTTCGATTCGCCAAACACGCCATGGCAGGAGGCGCACTTGCCCTCCCACACCTGCTGCCCCTTGGCGACGCTGCCAGAACCGGGCGGCAGGCCCTTGAAATCCGGGCGCACATCGATGTCCCAGGCGCGTACTTCATCGGCTGTCGCGGCGCGGCCGATGCCGGGGAAATTTCCCTGTGCCAGCGCGACCGGGGCGCCCAGCGCCAGTGCGATGGTGAGGACGAGCAGCGCGCTAGCCGACCTGGACATTGCTCACCTCGCCGGTGTCGGCCACGCCCCAGGACTGGATGGCGTTGTTGTGATAAATCGAGCGCGTGCCGCGCACCGCGCGCAACTGCCGCGATTGCGGCTGCACATAGCCGGTGCTGTCCTGGGCGCGCGACTGCAGGATCGCCGGGCCGCCGTCCCAGACCCAGGGAATATTGAAGCGGGTGAGGCATTTGTCGAGAACCGGCGTTTCAAGGCGCGCCTGTTTCCAGTTGCGCCCGCCGTCGAGCGACACATCGACACGGCGTATCCTGCCGCGGCCTGACCAGGCGAGTCCGGTGATGTTGTAGTAACCCTTGGCTATCAATTTCTGCCCGCCCGAGGGTGAGGTGATCACCGACTTGCACTCCTGGATGGAGGTGAACTGGCGGTGCAGGCCGTCGGGCATCAGGTCGATGTAGTGTATCGCCTCCTCGCGCGCAAACCAGGGCTGGTCACCGACTTCGAGCCGGCGCAGCCACTTGACCCAGGACACGCCCTGCACTCCCGGCACCACCAGGCGCAGGGGATAGCCGTTTTCCGGACGCAGCATCTCGCCGTTCATGGCCCAGGCCACCAGCACATCATCGAGCGCGCGGTCCATTGAAATGGTGCGTGTCAGTCCGGCGCCGTCACCGCCTTCGGCCAGCACGTACTTGCCGTTCTTGCGGTCAAAGCCGCAGTCGTCGAGCAGCACAGACAGCGGCACGCCGGTGAATTCGCAGCACGACAACATGCCGTGGGTGTATTGCACCGTGGGCACCGCGACATTGCCCCATTCCATGCCGCTGTTGGCGCCGCATTCAATAAAGTGCATGCGCGACACCGACGGCAGGCGCATCAAGTCATCCATGGTGTAGACGCGCGGTGACTTCACCAGCCCGTTGACCATCAGGCGGTGTTGCGCCGGGTCGATGTCCTGCCAGCCCTGGTGATGGCGCTCAAAGTGCAGGCCGCTCGGGGTGATGATGCCGAAAAAGCCCTGCAATGGGGCGAAGGACACCGATGAAGCGGAAACGCGCGTCAGTCCCGGGCTTTCGCGCCGGGCGAGGTTTTGCTCGTGCTTTGAGGGCAGGCCGTAGGGGCGCGCCGCGACCGGTTGGCCAAGCGAGGTGCTGAAAGCCGAGGGCTTGAGGATCGCCGCTTCGCCCTCGGCGGCACGCAGCGGTGCGGCCGCGCCGGCCAGCGCCGCGGATGCGGCGAGCAGGCTGTTCCTGAGAAAGTCACGGCGCCCGGCCCTGACCTCGGCAATGTCGGCCGGCCCGAGAAAATTCTCGGGTGCGCGCATCACGCGGCCGGGACGGCGCCCTGTTT
>CAMAWC010000193.1 GCA_945861875.1 Bordetella parapertussis | reverse complement strand
CTGGTCACCGCCAGCGGCGTGAGCTTGCCCGATTTCACCTGCGGATAAGACGAGGGCAGCGGATCGATCATCGAACTCACCTGCCCGCCGACAAGGTCGATCAATGCCGGACCGGTGCCCTTGTAGGGCACGATCAACAGGTCCGGTATGCCGGCCTGGCGCTTGATGGTTTCCTCGGACAAGTGCCCCGCAGAGCCGAGGCCAGAGGTGGCGAAGCTGTATTTCTTCACATCGGCCTTCACCAGCGCGATGAACTCGCGCAGATTCTTCGCCGGCACGCTCGGATGCGCGGTCACCAGGAGCGGCACCGAGCCGATGTTGCTGATCGGCGTGAAATCCCTTTGCACGTCGTAGGGCACGTTGGGCAGGAACAGCGGGTTGGCGGCAAAGATCGATGCCTGCACCAGCAGCGTGTAGCCGTCGGGCGCGGCCTTGGCGACAAAATCGCTGCCCACCGTGCCGTTGGCGCCGGCGCGGTTTTCGACGATGAACTGCTGGCCCATCTGTTCGGTGAGGCGCTGGGCAACGACCCGTGCAACCACATCAACGGTGCCCCCGGGCGGATAGGGCACGATGATGCGCACCGTCTTGTTCGGGTAGGCCTGTCCCGAGCCTGTCGAAGTGGCTTGTGCAAATGAAGCCGCTGAAATGGCCAGCGCCGCGCACAGGATGATGGCTTTGAGCAGAGTCTTCATGACTTCTCCAATAATGAAAAAAGGCGGCCGCGCCGCCCTTCTCCTTGTTTTTATCGCAACGGGTTTCAGGCTGCCTTGGCGAGCCTGTTCGAAATCGTATAACCGTATTTTTTATCGAGCCCCAGTTCCTGCACGATGCGCACACCCTTCGCAAGCGCCTCGCCCTCGAGGTTACGCAAGGGTTTGCGCAGCGCGCCCACCGGCAGGCCGACCGCGCGCATCAGGCTTTTGATTGCCACCGGATTGATGGCCGAGTAGTTGAAATGCAGCAACTGCAAGACGCGCAGGTAGGTCGTCTTGAAGCCTTCCGCATCGGCGTAACTCTTCCACGGCGTCGAAATCACCGCCATCTCGGCCGGGATGATATTGCCGCCCATGTTGGCGGTGCCGTGGCCGCCGAGCGACATCGTCGGCACGACCAGGCCGAGGGTGGGCGAGTCGCAGCACATCACCGTGGCGTCGGGTTTGGCCGCCAGCACCTGCGCCACCTGGCCGACGCGCGTGGTCGACTCTTTCAGGATGACGTAATTGGGGTGCTTTAACAGGCGCAGCAGATGGTCCCAGTGCAAGTCGGTCTTGATGCGCGGTGGGTTGTTGTAAATGCCCAGCGGCAAATCGGTGGCATCGGCGACATCAAGATAAAAGCGCTCGATGTCCTCTTCCGAACCGCAGATGTAGGGCGGGGCGGCGATCACCGCACCGTCGGCACCGTTGGCCTTGGCAAACCTGATGTTGTCGATGACCTGGTCGGTGGTGTTGCCGGTGCAGCCGTAGAAGAACTTCATCTTCCCGGTTTTCATTTTCGCCGTTTCGACGATGAGGTTCTTTTTCTCCTCCGGCGTCATCAGCGAAGGCTCGCCGGTCGAACCCATGAACAACACCGCGACACTGCCGTGCTCTTCCTGGAACTTGAGCAGCGTGCGAAACGCGCCAAAGTCGACCGACCCGGCCTCGTTGAACGGCGTCACGCTGGCGACAAACGAACCTTCAATACGCATCTTGGCCATGCAGAATCTCCTGATTTAATCGCACCTGAATCGCGGCGGTCCGGCCGGGAAACCCGGCCGCAACGCTGCGCCGGGGGTCAAGTGCAAAGGTATGAGGGCAATTTAGAACCAAGCGCCCACCACGTCAAGCAAGATGCGCTTATAAGCTTATTTCGTCGCAGCTGCCGGCGCGCTGGTGTTTGCCGTCGGGGCAAGGCGCGAGCGATTCAGCACCATGCGATCGTACAGGCGCCGGATGGCATCGCTGCCGGTGCGCTCGAACAAAAAGGGAAATACGCCGTGCAACAGGCAGGCCAATCCCGCACCGAGCATGGTCATGCCGAACGATGTGGCGCTGCGCAGGTGCTGGGCGTAGCTTTCGCCTACCGAGCGCGGGTGGGTGGTAAAGATCCGGGGTGTATTCATGGTTCAAGTATAGGAAAGGCGGGCTGGAATTTTTTTGCCATATTTGTCAAAATAAGGTTTAAATGTAGAATAATTTTCTTTATTACTCTAAATAACTGAAAATGGATTCCATCGACAAGCGCATCCTCAAGCTGCTGCAGGAAGACGCCTCGCTGCCGCTCGCTGAATTGTCGGAACGCGTCGGCCTGTCGCAAACGCCCTGCTGGCGGCGCATCCAGAAACTCAAAGAGTCGGGCGTGATCCGCAAACAGGTGTCGCTGCTCGACCCGGCGCGCATCAATCTTGGCGTCACGGTGTTCGTGTCGGTGCGCACCAGCGAACACAGCCCGCAATGGCTGGAACGCTTCGCCAAAGGCGTGGCCGACATACCGGAGGTGCTGGAGCTGTATCGCATGAGCGGCGACATCGACTACCTGCTGCGCGTGGTGGTGCCCGATATCGCCGGCTACGACAAAGTCTACAAGAAGCTCATCAAGGCGGCCAACCTGCACGACGTCAGTTCGAGTTTCGCCATGGAGTGCCTCAAGCACACCACCGCACTGCCGCTCGATTACGTCACCGCCACGCGTTAAACTGGCAGCCTGACCCGGGCACGCTGTCACTCCTTCACAGCAACAACAGTTCAAGCCGCGCATCACCGCGCAAAGCAGAAAGGTCGCACATGGATCTGGGCATTCAAGGCAGGACGGCACTGGTGTTCGGCGGCAGCCGCGGCATGGGGAGGGCCATCGCGCTGCGCTTCGCCACTGAAGGCGTCACTGTGAGCATCGCCGCGCGCACGCCGGAAACCCTGGCGCGCGCCGCCGCAGAACTCACCGCAGCGTCAGGCCATGCGGTGGCCTGGGTGGTGGCCGACATCTCCAGCGAAACCGGGCGCGCCGCAGCCCTCGCCGCCTGCCCCGCGCCCGACATTCTCATCAACAACGCCGACGGCCCGTCGCCGGGCGATTTTCACGACTGGTCGCGCGAGGACTGGATCAAGGCCTTTGACGCCATGATGCTGGGCCCCATCCTGATGATGCAGGCGGTGGTGGACGGCATGATCGAACGCAAGTTCGGCCGCATCGTCAACATCAGCTCGCGCTCGGTCAAGACGCCGCAGGGCGAACTGGGCCTGTCGAACGGTGCGCGCTCAGGCCTGGTGGGCTTTGTCGCCGGCCTCGCGCGCCAGACGGTGCGCCACAACGTCACCATCAACAACCTGCTGCCCGGCGTGTTCGATTCGGACGCGCAAAAAAACCACATCCGCGGCATGCTCGACTCAACCGGCAAGACCTTCGAGCAACTCTGGGAAGAACGCGGCAGCAACAACCCGGCCGGACGCTTTGGCAAGGTGGAGGAAATCGGCGCCTACTGCGCCTTCATCTGCTCGGCGCATGCCGGCTATATCACCGGGCAGAATTTGTTGATTGACGGCGGGTCGTATCCGGGGACGTTCTGAAT
>CAMAWC010000192.1 GCA_945861875.1 Bordetella parapertussis | reverse complement strand
ATCTGGCCGGCAAGTTGTCTGAAGACGACTTCCGCCCGCTGCGCCTGCAAAACGGCCTCTACATACAGCGCCATGCGCCGATGCTGCGCGTGGCCATTCCCTACGGCCTGTTGTCGGCAAAGCAGTTGCGCAAGCTCGCCCACATCGCGCGCAAATATGATCGCGGCTACGGCCACTTCAGCACACGGCAAAACATCCAGTTCAACTGGCCGGCGCTCGAATCGGTGCCGGACATCCTCGCCGAACTCGCTTCGGTCGAGATGCACGCCATCCAGACCTCGGGCAACTGCGTGCGCAACACCACCACCGACCATTTCGCCGGCATCGCGCCGGATGAGCTGGTCGATTCTTTTGTCTGGTGCGAGCTGATCCGGCAGTGGTCAACACTGCATCCGGAGTTCGCCTTCCTGCCGCGCAAGTTCAAGATCGCAGTGACCGGCGCAACACACGACCGCGCGGCGATACAAGTGCACGACATCGGCCTGCAGGCGGTGAAAAATGCGCAAGGCGAAATCGGTTTTCGCGTGCTCGCCGGCGGCGGCCTCGGCCGCACGCCCATCATCGGCCATTTCATCCGCGAGTTCCTGCCCTGGCAGCACCTTCTCACTTACCTTGATGCGGTGCTGCGCGTGTACAACCGCTACGGCCGCCGCGACAACAAGTACAAGGCGCGCATCAAAATACTGGTCAAGGAACTGACGCCGGCAGTGTTCGCGCAAAAAGTCGAGGAAGAATGGGCGCAACTCAAGGACGGCCCGGCCACCCTGATAGCCGAAGAAATCGAGCGCATTGAAGCGCGCTTCACCCGGCCGCAATACCAGATACTGGCCGCAGACAGTGTTGACTACGAAGTGGCGCTGGCGGCGCGCCCCGGCTTTGCCGCCTGGGTAAAGCGCAACGTGCATGCACACAAGGTGCGCGGCTACGCGGCGGTGACACTGTCGCTGAAAAAGACCGGCGTTGCGCCAGGCGACGCCACGGCCGACCAGATGAACGCTATTGCCGCCCTGGCCGACAGCTATTCTTTTGGTGAGCTGCGCGTCTCGCACGAGCAAAACCTGATCCTCGCCGACGTGCGCAAAGCCGACCTTGTCGCGCTATGGGAGGCGGCGAAAAAACTCGGGCTCGCCACGCCCAACATCGGCCTCTTGACCAACATCATCGCCTGCCCCGGCGGCGACTTTTGCTCGCTCGCCAACGCCAAGTCCATCCCGGTGGCCGACGCCATCCAGCGCCGTTTCGATGATCTCGACTACCTTTATGACATCGGTGAGCTCGATCTCAACATCTCCGGCTGCATCAATTCCTGCGGCCACCACCATGTCGGACACATCGGCATCCTCGGCGTGGATAAGGCCGGCGAGGAGTGGTACCAGGTGTCGATCGGCGGGTCTCAGGGCGTCGAAGCCTCGCTGGGCAAGGTGCTCGGGCCGTCGTTCGCCCAGGAGGAAATTCCGGATGTGGTGGAAAAGCTCATCGATTGCTACCTCGCCAGGCGCGAGGGCGATGGGGAGCGTTTTATCGACACGGTGCGCCGCATCGGAATCGAGCCGTTCAAACACCGGGTCTATGCCCATACCGCGGCGCCGGACGCGATCGCACTCGCCTGACCAGCGACACAAGTACAAAAGGACACGCGCATGCCAAGACTGATCAAGAACCGAAAACTCGCTGCGGACGACTGGAAGTTGATCCAGGAAGGCGAAGCCTTCCCCGCTTCTGGCGATGTCATCGTGCCGCTGTCGCTGTGGCTGGCCAAACGCGAAATCCTGCTCGCGCGCGTCGGTCGCACCGGCGTCTGTCTCAAGCCTGAGGACGAGCCGGCGGCGCTCGCCACCGATTTTGCCGTGCTGCCGCTGATCGCCGTGCTCTTTCCCGCCTTCACCGACGGCCGCGGCTACTCGACGGCACGCCTGTTGCGCGAGCGCTACGGCTATACCGGCGAATTGCGCGCCATCGGCGATGTGCTGCGCGACAACGTCTTCTACCTGTCGCGCGTCGGCTTCGATGCCATTGCGTTGCGCGAGGGTGAAGATGCGAAAGAAGCCTTGTCTGCGTTCAAGGACTTCACCGAGGCCTATCAGATATCGGTCGAACGGCCGCAACCGCTGTTCCGGCGCCGCCTCAGCGCCTGACCGGAAGACCGACCATGTTCAAACGCTTTTTCACATCGACCAAATTCAGCCCCTCACTGACGGCGAAAATCGCGGCGCTTGAGGCCCGCCTCGCGGACATTGCCGGCACGCATGTTCCGGCCACACTGGTTTCGCGGCTGTCACCAGAGGACATGGTGATCACCCACGTGATCCTGCGCCGCAGCCTGGACATCAGTGTGGTCGCACTTGACGCAGGCGACATTCAAGGTGATCGTCTGAATCTGATCAAGGCGGTACGCAACACCTACCAATACGCGATTGCCACCATCGCACCGGTTGCCGGCGCACTTGCCGGAAAAGGCGCGTTGATCAGCACCGCCGCTGCACTGCCGACTTTCGAGGCCGGGCACGGCATCCGCGAATTCCTGCTCTTGTCAGACTGGAGCAAACCGGAGGTCCAAACTTACCTCGCCGCCTTTAAAGTGCCCCACATCGGCTCCCCCGCCTGCGGCACGAAAAACGGCGATCCATTGGAATCTGGCGCATGGTGGCGCGCGCCGCGGCAGTCTTCGGACATAGTTTGAGCGGTACCGTCTTCCTTGTCGGCGCCGGCCCCGGCGCTCCCGACCTGCTGACCCTGCGCGCGGCGCGCCTGCTGGAACAGGCGGACATCGTCTTTCATGACGCGCTGGTGCACCCGGACACGCTGGCCCTGGCCGAAAAAGCGCAGAAGGTCGCCGTTGGAAAGCGCTGCGGCAGGCACTCGACGGCACAGAAATTCATCAACAAGCGCCTGGTCGACGCGGCGCTGACGCACAAGATTGTGGTACGACTCAAGGGCGGCGACCCGATGTTGTTCGGCCGCGCCCAGGAAGAGATCGACGCACTGTCTGAGGCGGGCATCGCCTTTGAAGTGGTGCCTGGCATCACCGCCGCGCTCGCCGCGAGCGCGCAAATCGGCGTGTCGCTGACCCGTCGCGGCCTGTCGCGCAGCATTGCCTTTGTCACGCCCAGGGTCGGGCTCGGTGAAGCCGGGCACGCCGGCGACTGGGTGGCCGGCGCGCTTGCCGCCGATTCGGTTGCCATCTACATGGGCGCGGGACAGGCCGAGGCGATCAGCGTGGCATTGATAGCACGTGGACGCGACCCCGGAACGCCGGTAGCCCTGGTCGAATCGGCATCACTGGCACAGGCTTCAGTGCACTACGGCACGCTGCGTGCGTTGCCCGAGCTTGCCGCCGCATCAGGCAAGGGCCCGGTGGTGATCCTGCTCGGCGAAGTGTTGCGGGAAAAGCTCGAGGCCCGGATCGCGCCGGCACGCGAACAGCACAAGCGGTACGCGGCGACGGCCTGACGGCAGGCAAGCGGACGCCCTGCCCGCAACCTGTCTCACCCGATTCCGGAACGGTGGCATTATTGCGCCCAATCCGCATTCTCAACCCTGCAAGGAGGCCGCCATGTC
>CAMAWC010000191.1 GCA_945861875.1 Bordetella parapertussis | reverse complement strand
GCGCTCGCGGTGCTGTTGCCGGTCATCGGTTTTGTCGTCTGGATCATCCTCGGGCTCAAGGGCAACGAATGGGCCTGGCGCAACAAGCGCTGGGACGATGTCGAGCACTTCAAGCGCGTGCAACGCAAATGGGCCATCGCCGGCCTGGTCGTGCTGCTGTTGCCCGTCGTCGCCATCGGCGTGGCGGTGTTGTTGCTGGGCGTGAGCCTTGACTCCTTTGTCGATACACCGCCTCCGCCGCCACCGGCCAAGTCCGCGCCGGCGGTGACCAAGGCCGCCCCTGCGGCCAAAGTCCCGGTGCCGGCTGCAGCCAAGGCGCCGGTTGGGGACCTCGCCGCTCCTGTCGCAGCCAAGGCGGTGGTTGATGCAGCAACTCCTGCAGCGAAAGCGAAGGTTCCCGGACCTGCAATACCCGCGCCCGTGACCGTGGCCGAAGCGCCGGCGGCGGCAACATTGCCGGCACCAGCCAAGGCTTCACCATCACGCGCTGCCGCGCCGCGCAAGGCGCCGCCCGCCGCGCCGGCCCCTAAAGCCGCTCCTGCGCCCGAGCCGGTCGCCGGGCCGCCGGGCATGGCGGTAGTGGCAGTCGTTCCCGAACCGGTGCGCCCAACCCCCACCATGCCCTCGCCGCGTTACAACGACGTCATGACGCCGGTGGTGTTTGGCGACGCGGCGGGGGTGCGTGAGGCTCTCGCCTTTGGCCGCTTTGTCGACCAGCGCGACAGCAACGGTTTCACGCCTTTGATAGTCGCCGCAATGCGGCGCGACCTGGCCGCGGCGCGCCTGCTCCTGGATGGCGGTGCCAATCCGCGGCTGGTGGGCGGCACCGGGCAATCGGCGATGAGTGTCGCGCGCGCAAACGGCGATGCCGGCATGGTGGCCTTGCTGCGCCGTTACGGCGTGCCGGACTGACAGGAGCGCGATAGGCCTCGCACTGGCGGTTGTGGTGGTCGGGTTTTTCAGCATGGGCGCGACCGCAATCGGGTTGATCTGCCGCATCGTCAAGGGCTGGCTCAGGCTGTCCGAGGGCAAGCCCATGTACGTCTGACCGGGGAGTTGCCAGAGCCGCTGGGCTGCCCGGAATTGAGGCTATGCCGGGGATGCCCTTGGCTGCTATAATTTTGTGCTTTCTCGGTATTCCGTCGGCCAGCCCGCTGCTACACGCAACGACAAAGGGCTGCCGATCAAGCCAATTTTCAAGTCTAGGGGGAAATTATGACTGCAGGTCTTTGGTTCGCGCTCGCGTGCTCCGTGTTCGCGATCATTTATGGCGCGGTGTCCACGAAATGGATTCTCGCCCTGCCCACCGGCAACGACCGCATGCGCGAAATCGCTGCGGCCATCCAGGCCGGTGCCATGGCCTACCTCAACCGCCAGTACACCACCATCGCCATTGTCGGCGTGATCCTGTTCCTCGTCGTCGGCCTGGTGCCCGGCCTGGGCTGGTTCACCGCCTGGGGATTTGCGCTTGGCGCCCTCCTGTCGGGTGCGACCGGCTATATCGGCATGAACGTTTCGGTGCGCGCCAACGTGCGCACCGCCGAGGCCGCGCGTACCGGCCTTGATGCGGCCTTGCAGGTGGCCTTTCGCGGCGGCGCCATCACCGGCATGCTGGTGGTGGGTCTTGGCCTCCTCGGTGTGGCCGGCTATTACGCCATCCTGGTTACCTCGGGCGCGCACGGCGCGCCGCTCGCCGATGTGATCAAGCCGCTGGTCGGTTTTGGTTTCGGCGGTTCATTGATCTCGATTTTCGCGCGATTGGGCGGCGGCATTTTCACCAAGGGCGCCGACGTCGGCGCCGACCTGGTGGGCAAGGTTGAAGCCGGTATTCCCGAAGACGACCCGCGCAACCCGGCGGTAATCGCCGATAACGTCGGTGACAACGTCGGTGACTGCGCCGGCATGGCCGCCGACCTGTTCGAAACCTATGCCGTGACGCTCATCGCCACCATGATTCTCGGCGCGCTGATGGTCAAGACCGATTCCTCGGCCGCGGTGATCTATCCGCTTGTCATCGGCGGATTTTCCATCATCGCCTCGGTCATCGGCTGCATGTGCGTCAAGATCATCCCGGGCAAGAAAATCATGAGCGCGCTCTATCGCGGCCTCATCGTCGCCGGCGCGCTCTCGGCCATCGCCTTCATCCCGATCACCATGTGGATCATGGGTGATGTGGTGAAGAGCGTGCCCTTTGACATGGGCGGCGGCCAGAAGCTGATCACCGTGTGGCACCTGTGGGGCTCGGCCATGGTCGGCTTGGTACTGACCGCGCTGATGGTGGTCATCACCGAGTACTACACCGCGACCGAATTCGCGCCGGTGCGCCACGTTGCGCAGGCTTCGACCACCGGTCATGCCACCAACATCATCGCCGGTATCGGCATCTCGATGAAGTCCTGCGCCTGGCCGGTGTTGTCGGTGTGCGTCTCCATCCTGCTCGCTTACAAGTTCGCCGGCCTCTACGGCATTGCCATCGCCGCCACCTCGATGCTGTCGATGGCAGGCATCATTGTCGCGCTCGATGCCTACGGTCCGATCACCGATAACGCCGGCGGTATTGCCGAAATGGCCAAGCTGCCCGACTCGGTGCGCGCCATCACCGATCCGCTCGATGCGGTCGGCAACACCACCAAGGCGGTGACCAAGGGCTACGCCATCGGTTCGGCCGCGCTTGCCGCGCTGGTGCTCTTCGCCGACTACACCCATGCGCTGGAAGCCTCCGGCAAGGTGGTGTCCTTTGACCTCTCCAACCACATGGTGGTGATCGGCCTTTTGATCGGCGGCCTGATTCCCTACATGTTCGCCGCCATGGCGATGGAGGCGGTCGGTCGCGCCGCCGGCTCGGTGGTGGTCGAAGTGCGCCGCCAGTTCAAGGAAATCCCCGGCATCATGGAAGGCACCGCCAAACCCGAATACGGTGTGGCGGTGGATATGCTGACCAAGGCGGCGATCAAGGAAATGATCGTCCCGTCGCTGCTGCCGGTGGCCGTGCCCATCGTCGTCGGCCTCGCCCTTGGCCCGGTTGCCCTGGGCGGCGTGCTGATGGGTTCCATCGTCACCGGTATTTTTGTCGCCATCTCGATGACCACCGGTGGTGGCGCATGGGACAACGCGAAGAAATACATTGAAGACGGCCACTATGGCGGCAAAGGCTCGGATGCGCACAAGGCCGCCGTCACCGGCGACACCGTGGGCGACCCGTACAAGGACACCGCCGGCCCGGCGGTCAACCCGCTGATCAAGATCATCAACATCGTCGCACTGCTGGTGGTGCCGCTGCTGTAAGCTGGTTTTGCCCAATCAAAAAGGGCGGCTGCGGCTGCCCTTTTTGTTGAGCCCATGATGTAAAGCCGGTGCATCCTTTGGAAGGAGCGGGTCCGTGCAATTTCGCATGAACAAGAATTCGCTGTTCGCCATCCTGTCGCGCTCGCCCTGGTGGGTGAGTTTTCTGATCGCCGCGGGGCTGTTCATGGCGGTGCGCCAGTTCCTGCCCGACTACGCTGCGGCCTTCTCGACGCTGCCCTTCCTCGCCATCGCCGGCTACTCGGGCTGGTTGCA
>CAMAWC010000190.1 GCA_945861875.1 Bordetella parapertussis | reverse complement strand
CCGCTGACCGGCAGGCTCTGGCACAGGCTCGCGGCGATCTTGGCGAGGCCCTGGCCTATGAGTTCCTGGTTTTCGTTCCAGTCGGTGCGTGTCTTTGCGGCGATGACGCGCGCACTGGACATGGCTTCCATGAAGCTGATGAGCGCGATTACAAAGGCCGCCGGAATGAGGTTTTGCAGCATCTCGAAATCGACCGCCGGCAGCGCCGGCACCGGCAGGCCTTGCGGAATCGCGCCGACGACGCGGCCGCCCGCTGCGGCGTAGCCGCCAAAGTAGCTCGCCGCCGTCAATACCGCCACGGTGATGAGAACCCCCGGTAATCTCGGAGCTAGGCGGCGAAAGGCGAGCAGCATGGCGATGGCGACCATGCCAAAGGCCAGCGAGGGCAGGTGGGTTTCACCCAGCCGCGCGGCAAGATGCCAGGTGTCGTAAAGGAAATGCGCGCCGGTTTGCACCTTGATGCCCAGCAGCGTGGGCAATTGCGACAGCGCAATGAGCAGGGTGGCTGCGTTGATGAATCCCATCAGCACCGGGTGCGACAGCAGGCTGAACAGCATGCCGCCGCGCGCCAGGCCGAAGGCGACCTGGATCAGGCCCGAGAGCAGGGCGAGGGCGATGGTATGGGCGAGGAAGGCATCGCTGCCCTGCGCTGCAAAGGGCGCGATGCTCGCCGCCGAGAGCAGGGCGGTCAGCGCCACTGGCCCGGTGGCAAGCCAGGCCGATGAACCGAACAGTGCGCCGATGATCGCGGGCAGCATCGCCGCGTACAGCCCCCAGTAGGCCGGCACGCCGGCCAGCTGAGCGTAGGCGAGGGCTTGCGGGATGAGGATCAGCGCAACACTGGTGCCGGCGACAAGGTCGGCGCGCACGCTGGCGCGCGTGGGCGCCGGCCATGCCAGAAAAGGGAGAAGGCGCTTGAGCATTGGCGGTGACGCAATGTTTGCGGGGTCGGAACAGGTGGCATGGTAACAAAGCTGGGCGTCCGCGCTGGTACAATCGTCCGGGCCAGTACATGTCCGGACCAGATCCCGCATAAAGCCATGAATCTTCCCGTTGCACGCATCGATTTTTTGCGCCAGGCCGAGGTGGCCGGTCGCCTGGCTGCGATTTTGCCGGCGGCGAGCGTGCTCTCGCGCGAAGAAGACACCCGCCCCTACGAATGCGACGGCCTGTCGGCCTACCGCCAGTTGCCCATGGTGGTGGCCTTGCCGGCGAACGAACAGGAAGTGGCCGCGGTGCTGCGCCTGTGCCATGAGCTGAAAGTACCGGTGGTGGCGCGTGGCGCCGGCACCGGACTTTCCGGCGGTGCCTTACCCATGGGCGACGGTGTGCTGTTGTCGCTGGCGCGGATGAAAAAAATCATCGCCCTTGATCCGCTCTCGCGCACCGCGCGGGTGCAGCCGGGGGTGCGCAACGCCGCCATTTCCGAGGCCGCTGCGCCCTACGGCCTGTATTACGCCCCCGATCCATCCTCGCAAATCGCCTGCACCATAGGCGGCAATGTCGCCGAGAACTCCGGCGGCGTGCACTGCCTCAAGTACGGCCTCACCGTCAACAATGTGCTGCGCGTGCGCGGCCTCACCATCGAGGGCGAGGTGGTGGAATTCGGCTCCGAGGCGCTCGATGCGCCCGGCCTTGACCTGCTGGCCGCCGTCATCGGCAGCGAGGGCATGCTCGCCGTCACCACCGAGGTCACGGTCAGGCTGGTGCCCAAGCCGGAGACGGCGCGCTGCATCATGGCTTCCTTCGATGACGTCGAGAAGGCCGGCAATGCCGTGGCCGATGTCATCGCCGCGGGCATCATCCCGGCCGGCATGGAAATGATGGACCAGCCGGCCACCCGCGCGGTGGAGGAGTTCGTGCACGCCGGTTATGACCTCGATGCGGTGGCCATCCTGTTGTGCGAATCGGACGGCACCGCCGAGGAGGTGGAGGAAGAAATCGCGCGCATGACCGCGGTGCTGGAAAAATCCGGCGCCACCGGCCTGCGCGTTTCCGGTTCCGAAGCCGAGCGCCTGAAATTCTGGGCCGGGCGCAAGGCGGCTTTTCCCGCGGTGGGACGCATTTCGCCCGACTACTACTGCATGGACGGCACCATCCCGCGGCGCAGCCTCGGTGAGATCCTGTTGTTTGTCGCGGCGATGGAAAAAAAATACCGCCTGCGCTGCCCCAACGTCTTCCATGCCGGCGACGGCAACCTGCATCCACTGATCCTGTTTGATGCCAATAACCCGGACGAACTCGCCCGCACCGAGGCATTCGCCGCCGAGGTGCTGGAAAAGTGCATCGCGGTGGGCGGCACCATCACCGGCGAGCACGGCGTGGGCATAGAAAAAATCAACCAGATGTGCCAGCAGTTCAGTGCGCCCGAGCTTGCCGCCTTTCGCGGCTTCAAGCTGGCGTTTGATGAGAACGGCCTGCTCAACCCGGGCAAGAACATCCCGACCCTGCACCGCTGCGCCGAGTACGGCGGCATGCACGTCAAGGGCGGGCGGCTGCCGCATCCTGAATTGCCGCGTTTCTGATGCAAGGCGTGATCGACCAGTTCGCGCAGACGGTGCGCGCCGCGGCCGGCGCAAAACGCCCCCTGCGCCTGCGCGGCGGGGGCAGCAAGGATTTTTACGGCCAGTCGCTGGAAGGCGAGGTGCTTGATACGCGCGCCTACGCCGGCATTGTCGAATACGACCCGACCGAACTGGTGGTCACCGCGCGCTGCGGCACGCCGCTCGCCGAACTCGAAGCCGCGCTGGCGGCAAAACAGCAAATGCTCGCCTGCGAGTGCCCGCATTTTGGCGCGGGCACTACGCTCGGTGGCGCCGTTGCCGCCGGACTGTCCGGGCCCGGCCGCCAGGCTGCGGGCAGCGTGCGCGATTTTGTCCTTGGCGTGAAGCTGATGGACGGCCGCGGTGAAATCCTCAACTTTGGCGGCCGGGTGATGAAAAACGTCGCCGGCTACGATGTGTCGCGCGTGCTTGCCGGTTCACTCGGCACGCTGGGCCTCATCCTCGAAGTGTCGCTAAAGACCCTGCCCCTGCCTGTGGCCACGGCGACCCTGTCCTTCGAATTGCCCGAGGATCGCGCCATCCACACGCTCAACCAGTGGGGCGGCAAGCCACTGCCGGTTTCGGCCAGTGCCTGGAGCGATGGCGCACTTTACCTGCGCCTGTCCGGCGCGCAGGCGGCGGTGCGCGCCGCCTGCGACACGCTGGGCGGCGAACGATTGGATGAGGTCAAGGCCGCGGCCTGCTGGCGGGGCGTGCGCGAACAGACCGATGCGTTCTTCAGCCACAGTGACGCGCCGCTGTGGCGGCTTTCGCTGCCTTCGACCACGCCGCCGCTGCAGCTGCCCGGCGAACAACTGATCGAATGGGGCGGCGCCCTGCGCTGGTTGAAGACCGGTGCCGATGCCGCGACCATTCGCACCGCGGCGGCAAAAGCCGGCGGTCACGCCACGCTGTTTCGCGCCAGCGACGAACTCAAGGCCGCCGCAGGCGTGTTCCAGCCGCTGCCAGAGGCGATGCTGAAAATCCACCGCGGCCTCAAGGCGCAATTCGACCCGGCGGGGATTTTTAATCGCGGCCGCATGTACGCAGACTTCTAATGCAGACCGCGCTCGCCGATTTCATCAAGGACACGCCCGAAGGCCAGGAGGCCGACGCCATTTTGCGCAAGTGCGTGCATTG
>CAMAWC010000189.1 GCA_945861875.1 Bordetella parapertussis | reverse complement strand
TTTGCATCGGTCCACTTGTACATCTGTGCCTGCACGGGTACTGCGAGAAGCAGCAGAAACAGAAGAATTCCGCTTCGTTTCATGGATTTATCCTCATCAACATGCTGCGGCCAACATAATGGTTTTGGCCCTACTAGTCAATGAAATCAGACCGTTATTTACGGCAATGAAGGCCTCGCGTACAATGTCGCTTTGCGTCCAGAGGCCTCATGCGCGTCATACAAAAAGCTTTAACCTTTGACGACGTTCTGCTCGTCCCGGCCCATTCGACCATTCTGCCGCGCGACGTCAGCCTGAAAACCCGCCTGACACGCAAGATCAGCCTCAACATCCCGCTGGTGTCCGCCGCCATGGACACGGTTACAGAGTCACGGCTGGCGATTGCGATTGCGCAGGAAGGCGGCATAGGCATCGTCCACAAGAATCTCACCGCCAAGCAGCAGGCAGCCGAGGTGCTCAAGGTCAAGCGCTTCGAATCCGGCCTGCTCAAAGACCCGATGACGGTTTCCCCTGACATTACGGTCAGGCAACTGCTTGCGCTGACGCAGCAACACAAGGTATCCGGATTTCCGGTGGTCGAGCGAGGTCAGGTTGTCGGCATGGTCACCAACCGTGATTCACGCTTTGAAACCGATCTGGACGCTCCCGTCAGGGCGATCATGACGCCCAAGGATCGGCTGGTATTCGTGAAGGAGGGGGCCAGCCCGGAAGAAGCACGCGCCTTGCTGCACAAACATCGCCTCGAGCGTGTGCTGGTGGTCAATGACGCCTTTGAACTGCGCGGCCTCGTTACGGTAAAAGACATCCTCAAGGCCACCGAACACCCGCATGCCTGCAAGGACGAGCAGGGCAAATTGAGGGCGGGAGCCGCGGTTGGTGTTGGTGACGGAACCGAGGAGCGGGTGGAACGCCTGGTTGAAGCCGGCGTTGATGTCATCGTGGTGGATACCGCCCACGGCCATGCACAAGGGGTGCTCGACCGGGTACAGTGGGTGAAGCGGACTTTCCCGCAGGTCGAAGTCATCGGCGGCAATATCGCGACCACCGCGGCGGCAAAAGCCCTGGTCGATCACGGCGCCGACGGCGTCAAAGTCGGCATTGGCCCGGGCTCGATCTGCACCACGCGTATCGTCGCCGGAGTCGGCGTACCCCAAATCACGGCGGTACAGAACGTGCATGCCGCCCTCGACGCCATCGGCGTTCCGCTCATCGCGGACGGCGGCATCCGTTATTCGGGTGATATTGCCAAGGCCATTGCCGCGGGCGCAAATTGCGTCATGATGGGCAGCATGTTCGCCGGCACCGAAGAAGCACCGGGCGAAATCGTCCTATACCAGGGACGCTCCTACAAACTCTATCGCGGAATGGGCTCCATCGGCGCCATGCAGGACGGCGCCGCCGACCGCTATTTCCAGGACCCGGCCAATAACGCCGATAAACTGGTTCCAGAGGGCATAGAAGGCAGGGTGCCATACAAGGGCAGCGTACTTTCCATTCTTTACCAAATGGTCGGGGGACTTCGCGCAAGCATGGGCTACTGCGGCTGCGCCACCATTGAAGAGATGCGCACCAGAACCGAATTTGTCCAGATCACCTCGGCCGGTATGCGCGAGTCTCACGTCCATGACGTACAAATTGTGAAAGAAGCCCCCAATTACCAGATTGATTGACGCGCCAGCGCGTTGCCGGCCGGGCCGATCGCGTGCACCCGCGCGACCGGCCTTTTGACTTTCAGGAAGCCCGATGCACGACAAGATACTGATTCTAGATTTTGGCTCGCAGGTCACGCAATTGATCGCCCGCAGGGTGCGCGAAGCCGGCGTCTATTGCGAAGTCCATCCCAACGACGTCAGCGACGATTTTGTGCGCGACTTCGGAGCAAAGGGGGTGATTCTCTCGGGCAGCCACGCCAGTACCTACGAAGCGCATGACTTGCGCGCTCCGCAGGCCGTCTACGGCCTGAATGTACCGGTTCTTGGCATTTGCTACGGCATGTTCACGATGGCGGTGCAGCTTGGCGGCCAGGTCGAGGCCAGTGACAAGCGTGAGTTCGGCTATGCCGAATTGCGCGCCCGCGGCCACACAAAGCTGTTGCAGGGAATCGCGGATTTTTCCACGCCCGACGGCCACGGCATGCTCAAGGTCTGGATGAGCCACGGTGACAAGGTCACGGCGATGCCCCCGGGATTCAAGTTGATGGCATCAACCGACTCCTGCCCGATCGCCGGCATGGCTGACGAGGCACGCCGGTTTTACGGCGTGCAATTTCATCCCGAGGTCACCCACACGCAGCAGGGGAGGGCCTTGCTCAACCGTTTTGTCATTGACATCTGCGGTTGCGGCGGTGACTGGAACATGCCCGACTACGTCAGCGAAGCAGTCGCACGAATCCGCGAGCAGGTCGGCGAGGAGGAGGTCATTCTTGGCCTTTCCGGAGGTGTGGACTCTTCCGTGGCTGCGGCGCTGCTGCATCGGGCGATTGGCCCCCAGCTCACCTGCGTGTTTGTCGATCACGGCCTGCTGCGGCTGAACGAAGCCGAGCAGGTGATGGCGACCTTCGCCAGGAGCCTTGGCGTCAAGGTCATCCATGTTGATGCGACTGCCGAATTCATGGGCATGCTCACCGGCGTCGCCGATCCGGAAGCCAAGCGCAAGATCATCGGCAAGGAATTTGTCGAAGTATTCCAGCGTGAGTCGGCCAAAATAAAAAACGCCAAGTGGCTGGCACAGGGCACGATTTACCCCGACGTAATCGAGTCGGCAGGGGCAAAGTCGAAAAAAGCCACCACCATAAAATCGCACCACAATGTCGGTGGCCTGCCCGACACATTGCACCTGAAACTGCTCGAACCGCTGCGCGAGTTGTTCAAGGACGAGGTGCGCGAACTTGGCGTTGCCCTCGGTCTGCCGCACGACATGGTCTATCGGCATCCTTTTCCCGGCCCCGGCCTTGGAGTGCGCATTCTCGGCGAGGTCAAGAAGGAATTCGCCGACCTGCTGCGGCGGGCTGACGCCATTTTCATAGAAGAGTTGCGCAATAGCGTCGACACCGATGGCAAGTCCTGGTATGACAAGACCGCGCAGGCGTTCGCCGTTTTCCTTCCGGTGAAGTCGGTCGGCGTCATGGGTGACGGCCGCACCTACGAATATGTCGTTGCACTGCGCGCGGTGCAGACGCAGGACTTCATGACCGCGCACTGGGCGCACCTTCCCCATGAGCTACTCGGACGCGTATCCAACCGCATCATCAATGAAGTACGCGGCATCAACCGCGTGGTCTACGACATATCCGGAAAACCGCCCGCGACAATCGAGTGGGAATAAAAACCATGCTTTCGGGGACTATCGCTACCTATCGAAATAGTGATGTAAGTGACTGATATACAGCAATAAGACCTTTCAGTACCTATCGCTACCTATCGGTGGTACCCGGTTCAATCTGACGGTATATCTGACGGTAGAAATTCCAAGCGCTCCTGCCATAAAAAATATACCGTCAACCAGAATTGGAACGTGACGGTAGAAAAATAGATAGAAAGCGTTATAAAACAATAGACTGTGTAGAAATAGCAGTTTTTATGGCCTGACGGTATAATTTTGGCGTTAGGGAGATCGCCAATGCTGTCCGACGCCACGCTCAGGAACATCAAACCAGAGGCTGCCAACTACAAACTCGCGGATCGAGACGGGATGTACGTGACCGTCACA
>CAMAWC010000188.1 GCA_945861875.1 Bordetella parapertussis | reverse complement strand
TCGCTCATTTGTCGCTGCCCCCTTGCTGCCATGCGCGCCGTTGCAGGCCGAAGTAACTGAACATGATGGCGGCGAGCAGGAAGGGCACCATGGAAAAGGCCAGCGCCGCACCCTCGCCGAGGGCACCGCCGAGAATCGCCCGCTGGAACGACAGCGTCGCCATCAGGTGGGTCGCATTCAGCGGTCCGCCGCGCGTCAGCACATAGATAAGCTGGAAATCGGTGAAGGTGAACAACACCGAAAAAGTCATCACCACGGCGATGATCGGCGTGAGCATGGGCAGGGTCACATGCCAGAACCGCTGCCATTCGGTCGCCCCGTCAAGCGACGCCGCCTCGTAGAGCGAGGGCGAGATGGTCTGCAGGCCGGCGAGCAGCGTGATGGCGACAAAGGGCACGCCGCGCCAGATGTTGGCCGCGATAACCGAGGCGCGCGCCAGCCATGGATCGCCGAGGAAGCTGATGTAGCTGTCAATCAGCCCCATCTTGATCAGCGCCCAGGACAGCACCGAAAACTGTGCGTCATACAGCCACCAGAATGCGATCGCCGACAGTGCGGTCGGTACGATGAATGGCAGCAGGACGACGGCGCGCACGAAAGACTGGAACGGCAGCTTCTTGTTGAGCAGCATCGCCAGCCACAGGCCGAGCACGAATTTGAAAATACTCGCCACGATTGTGTAAAACAGGGTGTTGAACAGCGACAGGCGAGCGGTGCTGTCGCCGAACAGGAAGATGAAGTTTTCCAGACCGACCCATTCGCCGGCGCGACCGATCTTGGCGTCGGTAAAGCCTAGCCAGGTGCCGAGGCCGAGCGGATAGGTAAGAAATACCAGCAGCAACAAGCCCGCGGGCACCATGAACAGGGCCCCGAGGGTGTTGCGATTGTTGAAAAAGCGTGAAAGTGTCATGGTAAGAGCGGTGCGAAGCGGGTTGCCCCGCCTCGCACCTTGTGGCTCCGGGTCGCTTGCCTAGACCTTGTAGTAACGCTGCGCGCGCGCCTGCGCCCGCTCGGCCGCCTCTTTGGGCGTCTTCGAGCCGCTCGCCGCCTCCGCCACCATGTTGACCATGACAAAGTCGGCCATGGTTCCGGCCGAGGCGTAGCCAAGCTTGCCGCTGTAGCTGTTCGGCGTCATGTTCTTGACGCAGTCGCGATACGGCGTGTTTTTCGGGTCAGCCGTCCAGATCGGCGCCGACTCGTAGGCCTTGAGCGGGTGCGAGACATAGCCGATAGATGCCGTCAGCCAGGGCTCGTACTGCTCCTTCTCCATCATGAACGCGACAAAGGCCTTGGCCGCCTGCGGGAACTTCGAGTACTTGAACACCATCGCCTCGGTAAAGAGGTGCAACTCGGTGTTGCGTCCGACCGGACCGACCGGGAAAATGGCGTGGCCGATGTCGGTCTGCATTTCCTTGATCTTTGGATCGGTGGAGGTCTTTGAGGCGTAATAGACCGAAATGCCGTTGTTGGTCAGGCTGATCTGGCCGTCGATGAAGGCCTTGTTGTTGTTCGGGTCAAGCCAGGACAGCGTGCCGGGGATGAAGGTCGCGTACAGCTCCTTGGCATACTCGAGCGCCTTGATGGTCTCGGGGCTGTTAATGACGACGTTGTTCTTTTCGTCGACCATTTTGCCGCCAAAGGCCCAGACCAGCCAGTGGCACCAGGAGTTGCCGTCACCGGTGGCGTTGCCGAGGGCAAAGCCGGCCGGCGTGTTCTTCGCCTTCAGCGCCTTGCACAATTCAAGAAAGCCGGCGGTGTCCTTGGGAAACTCCTTGAACCCGGCAGCCTGCATATGGCTGATGCGGTGGACCATGGTGGCGCCGGCGGCGCCGAGCGGAATGGAAATCCACTTGTTGCCGGACATGCCGTAGGTTTTGCATACGTCGTACCAGCCGCCGTATTTGCCGCCGAGGTAATTGGCGACGTCGGTCACATCGAGCAGTTTTTCCGGGTACAGATGCGGGTCGTCGAAAAAGCCGTAAATGACGTCCGGGCCGGAACCGACGTTGGCCGCGACCGCCGCCTTCGGGCGCACGTCCTCGAAGCCTTCATAGTCGATGCGTACTTCGACGCCGGTTTTTTCGGTGAATTTCTTGATGTTTGCGTTGAAAAGATCCTCGTCACCCTGGACGAAGCGCCGCCATTTGAGCACGCGCAGCTTGGCGCCTTTTTCGGGTTTGACGTTCAGTGCCGGGCCTTTTGCCTGCGCCAGGGCTTCGCTGCTGCCCGCGCCGACTGCGGATGTCGCTGCGACGCCCGCACCCAGTTTCAAAAAACTACGACGGTCGATGTTGCTCATGGTGTTCCTCCTTTGGTTTGAGTCAGGGTGCTGCTACTGGATCCGCGCGCCCGTTGCCGGGTCGAACAGGAAGCTTAGTTGCGGTTTGAGCCGGATCTTCGCGCCCGGCTTGAAATCGTGGCGTTCGCGCACCACTGCGTTAATCTGGTTACCCGCGAGAGTACAGAAAATCTGCGTATCTGCGCCGGTGGGCTCAACCACCACCACCTCGGTGAGGACGCCTGAGTCATCGACGGCGAGGTGTTCGGGGCGCACCCCGACAATGACTTCCTGGCCGTCCTTTGCGGCGCCAACCGGGGCCGGCAATATCACGCCACCGCCCACCGCGACCCCGCTGGTGCCATTGACGCGCCCGGGAAGAAAATTCATCGCCGGCGAGCCGATAAAGCCGGCGACAAACTGGTTGGCCGGGTTGTCATAGAGCTCCAGCGGCGAGCCTATCTGCTCGACGTGGCCGCCGTTCATCACCACGATCTTGTCGGCCATGGTCATTGCTTCGATCTGGTCGTGGGTGACATAAATGGATGTGGTGGTGAGGCGCTGGTGCAGCGCCTTGATCTCGGTGCGCATCTGCACCCGCAGCTTGGCATCGAGGTTGGACAAGGGTTCGTCGAACAGGAACACCTGCGGGTCGCGCACGATGGCGCGACCCATGGCGACGCGCTGGCGCTGGCCGCCCGAGAGCTGGCGCGGATAGCGTTCGAGGTACTCCATCAATCCGAGGATTTTTGCCGCCGCCTCGACCCGCTCGCGCATCTTGTCACGGCTCTCGCCGGCGAGTTTCATCGAGAAGGCCATGTTGTCAAACACCGTCATGTGCGGATACAGCGCGTAGTTCTGGAACACCATGGCGATGTCGCGTTCCTTCGGCGGCACCTGGTTGACGATGCGGCCGCCGATGTCGATGTCACCGCCGGAGATCTCCTCGAGGCCGGCGATCATGCGCAGCAGGGTGGATTTGCCGCAACCGGAGGGGCCGACCAGGACGCAGAATTCGCCGTCCTCGATGTGGATATTGACCCCGTGCACCACCGCCGTGCTGCCAAAGGATTTGTGTACCGCTTTGAGGGTGACTGAGGCCATGCTAATTCTCCGCGTTCCATTCCTTGATGTAGCGTGCGTGGGTCTGGTTCATGTGCTGGCGCATCGCCGCGCGCGCGCCGCGCGCATCGCGCCGGACAATCGTCGCGACGATAGCCTTGTGTTCGCGCAATGTTTCTGCGGCCATTCGCGGGTATTCGAGCTTGCGCTCAAGGCTGCGGTACAGCGGCCCCATGCGCTGGTCCCACAGCGTCTGCACCACCAGCACCAGCGCACTGTTGCCGCTTGCTTCGGCGATGCGCAGATGAAACAACCGGTCTGCGTCCAGGGGGTTGTAGTGCTTTTTGCTTTCTTTGACCATGGTCGCATGGGCTTCGCGAATGACGCTTATCTGCGCCGTGCTGGCGTTTTTGGCCGCCAGTGCCGCGCATTCGCCCTCGATCATCCAGCGCGCGCGAATCACCTCGAATGGTCCCGATGCGTCTTCGAT
>CAMAWC010000187.1 GCA_945861875.1 Bordetella parapertussis | reverse complement strand
CTCATCCTGCCACCCGCCCATCTGGAAAAACTCTGGACTGGCGGGCGCTGGACCGAGGGGCCGGCATGGTTTGGCGACAGCCGCACGCTGCTCTTCTCCGATGTTCCCAACGACCGCATGCTGCAGTGGGCGGAGGGCCTCGGTGTGCGCGAGTTCCGCGCGCCGGCCCATTACAGCAATGGCAACACGCGCGACCGCGAAGGCCGGCTGGTCAGCTGCGAACACGGCCGGCGCTGCATCAGCCGCACCGAAACCGACGGCAGCATCAGCGTGCTGGTCGACCGTTACCAGGGCAAGCGCCTCAATTCACCCAACGACGTGGTAGTTAAATCCGACGGCAGCATCTGGTTCACCGACCCGTCCTACGGCATTATTTCCGACTACGAAGGCGACAAGGCCGAGGGCGAGATCGGCGCCTGTTATGTCTTTCGCTTTGACCCGGCCGATGCCTCGCTGACGATGGTGGCCGCGGATTTTGTGCGCCCCAACGGCCTGGCGTTTTCGCCGGACGAAAAAACCCTGTACATCGCCGACAGCAGCGTGACGCACGACCCGCAGGGCAATCACCACATCCGCGCCTTTGACGTGGTCGGCGGCAAGCGCCTGGTCAGCGACCGCGTGTTCACCGAAATCAGCCCGGGCTTTCCCGACGGCTTTCGCTGTGACAGCGCGGGCAATGTCTGGTGCAGTTCGGGCGACGGCGTGCAGGTGTTTGCGCCGGACGGCACGCGCCTGGGCAAAATCGCCGTCCCCGAGCATGTCTCCAACCTGTGTTTTGGCGGGCCGAAAAACAACCGCCTGTTCATTACCGCGACCACGTCGCTGTATTCGCTCTACGTCAACGTCAAGGGCGCCTGACGCGCTGCCAAAACACCTTACGACTCCGTCATCCCCGCGAAAACGAGTCTCGCGGAGCGAGGCGAAATTTCGAGGAACGGCCAAGCGGGGATCCATGGGGTGCAATAAAGGTCTACCCCATGGATTCCGGGTTCCGCTTCGCGGCCCCGGAATGACGAATTCGCGGGTCGCTTGGTGTATCCCTACGCGTCCGGGATAAAACTCTCGTCGCCCTGGATGGCGCGCTCGAACTTGAGGAAGTTGTAATAGCCGCAGGTCTTGCCGTCCGGATACTCGCGGCAGACCTGTGGGCGCGCCGCATAAATGGTGCAACTGCGCTTTTCCTGGTCGAACATCATGCAGGTGGACTTGTAGATATGGTCCTTGTGGTGACGCATGCCCAGCTCGCCGTCTATGACCTTGGTAAAGCGCCGTTCGGCTTTTTCCAGCGGCAGGTCAAAATGCTTGGCCAGCCGCTTCAGGTCGCGCTTGTTGACGGGGATGTGTTCGTAGTTGCAGCAAAAGCCGGGACATTTGGCGCAATTGAAAGTCGGTTTTCCCATGCGGTTCTATTTGTCCCCGCCGTCGGTAATGGCGCCGATGCTGGCCGTCGATACCAGCCTGAAATACTTGCCCAGCAGGCCGCGGGTGTAGCGCGGCTTGGGCTGCTTCCACATTTTGCGCCGCGCGGCGATTTCTTTCGCCGGCACGTTGAGCTGGATCAGCAGCTTCTTGGCATCGATGGTGATGGAGTCACCCTGCTTGACCAGGGCGATGGTGCCGCCTAGATAAGCCTCGGGCGAAACATGCCCGACCACCATGCCCCAGGTGCCGCCGGAGAAACGCCCGTCGGTGAGCAGGCCGACCGAATCCCCAAGCCCCTGGCCGATCAGCGCCGAAGTCGGCGCCAACATTTCCTGCATGCCGGGGCCGCCCTTGGGGCCTTCGTAGCGAATCACCACGACATCGCCGGCCTTTATTTTTTTAGCCATGATGGCCTTCATTGCCGCCGGTTCGGAGTCAAACACGCGCGCCGGGCCGGTGATGGATATTTTTTTCAGGCCGGTGATCTTGGCCACGCAACCCTCGGGCGAGAGGTTGCCCTTGAGGATGGCGAGGTGGCCCTGCTTGTACATGGGGTTGTTGAACGGCCGGATGACGTCCTGGTCCTTGCGCGGCTCGTTGGGGATGTTCTTCAATTCCTCGGCCATGGTGCGGCCGGTGATGGTCAGGCAGTCGCCGTGCAACAGGCCGTTCACGAGCAGCATTTTCAACACTTGCGGCACGCCGCCGGCACGATGGAAGTCCACCGCCACATACTGGCCCGAGGGCTTGAGGTTGCACAACACCGGCACCTTGCGGCGCACGCGTTCAAAGTCGTCAATGGTCCACTTCACGCCCGCGGCCGAGGCGATGGCAAGGTAGTGCAGCACGGCGTTGGTCGAGCCGCCGGTGGCCATGATCAGGGCAACGGTATTCTCCAGCGATTTCCGCGTAATGATGTCGCGCGGGCGGATGTTTTTCTTGATGGCGTTGACCAGCACCTTGGCCGAGGCCGCGGCCGAGTCGGCTTTCTCCGGGTCGGGCGAGGCCATTTGTGACGAACCGAGCAGACTCATGCCAAGGGCCTCGAAGGACGAGGACATGGTGTTGGCGGTGTACATGCCGCCGCAGGCGCCGACCGACGGGCAGGCATTTTTCTCGATGCCGATGAAATCCTCTTCCTTCATCTTGCCGGCGGTGTAGGCGCCGACGGCCTCGAATGCCGACACGATGGTCAGGTCCTGGCCCTTCCAGCGGCCCGGCTTGATGCTGCCGGCGTAGACGTAAATGGACGGGACGTTCATGCGTGCCATGGCCATCATGCCGGCGGGCATGTTCTTGTCGCAGCCGCCGCACACCAGCACACCGTCCATGGCCTGGCCGTTGACGGAAGTCTCGATGGCGTCCGCTATGACTTCGCGCGACACCAGCGAATACTTCATTGCCTCGGTGCCCATGCCGATGCCGTCGGTGATGGTCGGCGTGCCGAATACCTGCGGCATCGCACCCTCGGAGCGCAGCGCCGCCATGGCGCGGTCGACCAGCGGCTGGATGCCGGCGTTGCACGGGTTCATGTTGGAGTGGCCGTTGGCCACGCCGACGATGGGCTTGTCGAAATCCTTGTCACCAAAGCCCACGGCGCGCAGCATGGCGCGGTTGGGCGAGCGGGCGACCCCCGCGGTAATGAGTTTGCTTCTCCAGTTATCTGCCACGGCATTACTCCTTAAAATTGATGTCCTGCGCTTGAATTCCGGCCCGCAGGCAAGGCGCTGACATTACCACCGCATCCGGCGCGAAACAACCCGCTACTTCACTATGGGAATGTCGCGCGCCTGTCCAAATGACAGGGCGAGGATGGCCCCGCCGGCCACCAGCACAAAGCCCACGCCATGATAGGGGTGGAAGGCCTCGCCCAGCACCAGCACCGCGAACAGCGTGGCGAACACCGGCATGAAGTGGACAAAGATGCCGGCGCGCACCGCGCCCACGCGTCCGACACCGTAGGTATAGAGCAGCATCGCAATCAGCGTTGGCGCGGCGCCGATATACAAGACGCTGGCGATTTCGCGCACGCCCAGCTGCGGCGGGCCGCGTAGCAGGTACTCGGCAATGATCGCCGGAAGCGCAAAGAAACTACCGACCAGGGCGACCAGGAAAGCAAAGGCGTACAGGGACAGGGACTGCGGCCTGTCCTTGAGTTTGAGGGTGTAAAAAGACCAGTTAAGCATGCCGGCGAGCATCAGCAGGTCCCCCAGGCCGAAATCGAGCTGCAGCAGCGCGGCCATGTCGCCGTGGGCGAGAATCAGCAGCACGCCGCACAGCGACACGGCAAGCCCGAGGCCCTCGAACGGACGCGGCTGCCGGTCGTGCCAGATCCACGAGATGAAAATGATCATCACCGGAACGGCCGAATTCAGGAGGCCAAGGTGGATGGCGCTGCTGCCGGCAAGGCCGGCGTAGACGAGGCCGCTTTGCAGCGCGCCGCCAAGCAGGCAAAACACCA
>CAMAWC010000186.1 GCA_945861875.1 Bordetella parapertussis | reverse complement strand
CGTTGCATGACAGGCCGGACCGCGCAAACGCAAAAGCGGCGAAAGCAGGCATAACGCGCGGACCCGATGCAGGATCCCGCGATGGAGGAGGAGATGGACACGCCCGGCGATACCCTGGATACGTTCCCGCGACTGCTGTTGCAGCATGCGCGCGTGCGTCCGCAGCATGCGGCGACGCGCGAGAAAAATCTCGGCATCTGGCAGACATGGACCTGGGGCGAGGTTGCCGACGAGGTACGCGCGCTTGCCTGCGGCCTTGCCTCCCTCGGCTTTAAACGCGGCGACAACCTGGCCATCATCGGCGACAACCGCCCGCGCCTGTACTGGGCGATGTGTGCGGCGCAGGCGCTGGGCGGTGTCGCCGTGCCGATGTACCAGGACGCCATTGCGCAGGAAATGAGTTTCGTGCTCGAGGACGCCGGCATCCGTTTTGCCATCGTCGAGGACCAGGAGCAGGTCGACAAGCTGCTGGAGATGCGCGCGCAGTGTCCGCAACTTGCCCATGTCATCTATGACGACCCCCGCGGCATGCGCCACTACGACCAGCCCGGCGTGCTGAGTCTCGATGCGCTGATGCAGGCGGGGCGCGAATGGCACGCCGCCCACCCGTCGTTTTTTACCGACGAAATTGCGCTTGGCAAGACCGCTGATGTGGCGGTGATGCTCTACACTTCGGGCACCACCGGCAAGCCCAAGGGCGTCTGCCAGACGCACGAGGCCTTTATCGGCGCCGCCCAGAGCGGTTGCATGTTTGACAAGCTCGGCCCCGATGACAACATCCTGTCCTACCTGCCGATGGCCTGGGTGGGTGACCACCTGTTTTCCTACGCCCAGGCGATGTACGCGGGGTTCACCATCAATTGTCCGGAGTCCGCTGACACGGTGATGACCGACCTGCGCGAAATCGGTCCGAGTTACTACTTTGCGCCGCCACGGGTGTTCGAGACCCTGCTCACGCAGGTGATGATCCGCATGGAGGACGCCACCTGGGTGAAGCGCGCGCCCTTTCATTTTTTCATGGACGTGGCCAAGCGCTGCGGCGCCGACATCATTGACCGCAAGCCGGTGTCCCTGTCCGACCGCCTGCTCTACGCCCTGGGAAACCTGCTGATCTACGGACCGCTGCGCAACGTGCTGGGCATGAGCCGCATCCGCATCGCCTATACCGCCGGCGCCGCCATCGGCCCGGACCTGTTCCGCTTTTACCGCTCCATCGGCGTCAACCTCAAGCAGCTCTACGGCGCGACCGAAACCTGCGCCGCGGTGTGCCTGCAGCCGGACGGCCAGATCAAGTTCGACACCGTCGGCCCGCCGGCCCCGGGCGTGGAGGTGAAGATCGCCGATAACGGCGAGGTGCTGGTCAGGGGCAAGGTGTTGTTGAAGGAGTATTACAAGCGGCCGGACGCGACCGCCGAGGCGATCGACGCCGACGGCTATTTCCGTACCGGCGACGCGGGCTACTTTGACGAGGACGGCCATCTCAAGATCATTGATCGTGCCAAGGACGTGGGCAAGCTCGCGAGCGGCGCCATGTTCGCGCCCAATTACATCGAGAACAAGCTCAAGTTTTCGCCCTACCTCAAGGAGGCGGTGGCGTTCGGCCAGGGCACCGACCGTGTCTGCGCCTTTCTCAACATCGACATGGGCGCGGTGGGTGACTGGGCCGAACGGCGCAACATCGCCTACGCCGGCTACGCCGAGCTGGCGCAAAAGGACGAGGTCTACCAGCTGGTGCGCGAATGCGTCGAAAAAGCCAACGCCGAACTGGCCACCGACCCGGTGCTGCACGAATCGCAGATCCACCGTTTCCTGATCCTGCACAAGGAGCTCGACCCGGATGATGACGAGTTGACGCGCACGCGCAAGGTGCGGCGCAGTTTTGTCAGCGAGAAATACGCCGTGCTGGTCGAGGCCTTTTATGCCGGCAGGAAATCGCAGTTCATCGAGACGCAAATGCGCTTCGAGGACGGGCGCACCGGCAGGATCAGCGCCGACCTGCGCATTGAAGAGGCCAAAACCTTCCCGCATGTTCCCGCAAGAAAGGCCGCCTGAACCATGCCGGCATCACGCACCATCGGCGATGTCATCCTCACCATAGAGGACGTGGTGCTGTCCTTCGGCGGGGTCAAGGCCTTGCAGAACGTGTCGTTTGACGTGCGCGAGCACGAGATCCGCGCCATCATCGGCCCCAACGGCGCCGGCAAGAGCTCGATGCTCAACGTCATCAACGGCGTTTATCACCCGCAAGAGGGCACCGTGACCTACAAGGGCGTGGCGCGTCACCACGTTGATCCGCACGAGGCGGCCGCGAGCGGTTTCGCGCGCACCTTCCAGAACATCGCCCTTTTTCGCGGCATGTCGGTGCTCGACAACATCATGACCGGGCGCAACCTCAAGATAAAATGCAATTTCCTGCAGCAGGCGATCTACTGGGGCGCGGCGCAGCGCGAGGAGCTGGTGCACCGCGGGCGCGTCGAGGAGGTCATCGATTTCCTCGAAATCCAGCACATCCGCAAAGTGCCGGTCGGGCGCCTGCCCTACGGCCTGCAAAAGCGTGTCGAGCTGGGCCGCGCGCTCGCCGCCGAGCCCGAAGTGCTGCTGCTCGATGAGCCGATGGCCGGCATGAACGTCGAGGAAAAGCAGGACATGTGCCGCTTCATCCTCGACGTCAACGACCCGTTCGGCACCACCATCGTGCTGATCGAGCACGACATGAGCGTGGTGATGGATTTGTCGGATCGCGTCGTGGTGCTCGACTACGGCCGCAAAATCGCCGACGGCACGCCCGACGAGGTGCGCGCCAACAAGGAAGTGATTGATGCCTATCTGGGGGTCGCACACTAATGCAATTCTTCTTTGACTTCGGCCGCGCTGCGCGCTTAACGTTCGCTGCGCTCACGTTAGCCTTCGCCGCAACAAGCCGCTGCGCGGCGTGTTGTGAAGTACCTTAGGACGACGGAACCATGCAATTTTTCTTTGAAGTACTCATTGGCGGCCTGCTGGCGGGGGTGATGTATTCGCTGGTGGCGCTGGGCTTTGTGCTGATTTACAAGGCCTCGGGCGTGTTCAACTTTGCCCAGGGTGCGATGGTGTTTTTCGCCGCATTGACCATGGTCGGTTTCACCGAGCAGGGCGCGCCGTTCTGGCTGGCCATCGTCCTTACGCTCGGCGTGATGGTGCTGCTCGCACTGCTGACCGAGCGCGTGGTGCTGCGTCCGCTGGTCAACCAGCCGCAGATCACGCTGTTCATGGCGACCATCGGCCTGACCTTTTTCATCGAGGGGGTGGCGCAGTTTGTCTGGGGCGCCAACGTGCGCCCGCTTGACCTTGGCATCGCCGACGAGCCGATCGAATGGATCTCGGCCGGCAGCGGCATGAATATCAGCAAGTTCGACCTGGTCTCGTCGGGTATTGCCGCGGCCCTGGTGGTGTTCCTCGCACTGTTCTTCAACAAGACGCGGATCGGCCGCGCCTTGCGCGCGGTGGCCGACGACCACCAGGCGGCGCTGGCAGTGGGCATTCCACTGCAGCACATCTGGGCCATCGTCTGGACGGTGGCCGGCTTTGTCGCGCTGGTCACCGGCATGCTCTGGGGGGCGCGCAACGGCGTGTCCTTCTCGCTGACCTTCCTGGCGTTGAAGGCCCTGCCGGTGCTGATCTTGGGCGGTTTCGAGTCGATCGCCGGCGCCATCGTCGGCGGCCTCATCATCGGCGCCTCGGAAAAGCTGGCCGAGGTCTACCTGCCGCCGCTGCTCAACGAATTTTTCAAATGGGCTTTCGACATGTCGGTAAACCTCGCCGGCATCGAGGGCTGGTTTGCCTACGTGCTGGCGCTGGTCTTCCTGCTCTTTCGCCCCGAAGGACTGTTCGGTGAAAAGCACATTGATCGAGTATGACGAGATGAACGGACTTTCGGCGGAGGCCAATGTGAGCGCAGCGAACGTTAAGCGGGCGGCAGCGAGCGGCC
>CAMAWC010000185.1 GCA_945861875.1 Bordetella parapertussis | reverse complement strand
GTGTTTCGGCGGCAGGGTCGGCCGAGGGGCATCGACGGTACGGCTATAATTGTCCTGCCTGCCCGGAGCGCATTTCACCGCAGGCGCTTACCTGGAGAACAAAACGTGCTGGAAGTGACCATCAACGGCGATAGCAGGCAATTTGGGCGCGATCTTGCCGTGACCGAATTGCTCGATGAACTGGCCATCGCCGGCAAGCGCGTCGCAATTGAGCGCAACGGCGAGATTGTGCCGCGCAGCCGCTATGCCGAGACGCGCCTCGCCAACGGCGACCGCCTGGAAATTGTCGTTGCAGTGGGGGGCGGCTGATGCACACGCTCACCATTGCCGGCAAAACCTACCGCTCGCGCCTGTTGATCGGCACCGGCAAGTACAAGGACTTTGATGAAACGCGCCGCGCCGTCGAAGCAAGCGGCGCCGACATAGTCACCGTGGCCATACGCCGCACCAACATCGGCCAGACCGCCGGCGAGCCTTCTCTCCTTGACGCGCTGCCGCCGTCCAAATTCACCTACCTGCCCAACACCGCCGGCTGCTACAACGCCGAAGATGCGGTACGCACGCTGCGCCTGGCGCGCGAACTGCTTGACGGCCACGACCTCGTCAAGCTGGAGGTGCTGGGCGATCCGCACACCCTCTACCCCAATATCATCGAAACCATCGCCGCGGCCAAAACCCTGGTGGCCGAGGGCTTCAAGGTGATGGTCTATACCAGCGACGATCCGATTATCGCCAAACAACTCGAGGACATCGGCTGCGTCGCCATCATGCCGCTCGCCTCGCTCATCGGCTCGGGCATGGGCATTCTCAATCCGTGGAACCTGCAGCTCATCATCGATGCCGCGAAAGTGCCGGTGGTGGTGGATGCCGGCGTCGGCACCGCCTCGGATGCGGCGATTGCAATGGAACTCGGTTGCGACGCGGTGCTGATGAATACCGCGGTAGCCAAGGCGCAGGATCCGGTGCTGATGGCCGGCGCGATGAGAAAAGCCGTCGAGGCCGGACGCGAGGCTTTTCTCGCCGGCCGCATGCCGAAAAAACTTTATTCCGCAGTGCCCAGCTCCCCCGTGGGCGGCATGATCGCGCCCGGCGCCAAGCCGAAAGCCGCATAGCGGCATGACCGCTGACTGATGACCGCAGAACGGCGCAGCATCCGCAGTTTTGTGCTGCGCCAGGGCCGCCTGTCCAACGCGCAGCAGCGCGCCCACGAAACGCTGTTGCCGGTATTCGGCATTGCCTACCAGCCGCAACTCATCGATCTTGACCAGGCCTTCGGCCGCATCGCGCCGAAAATCCTCGAAATCGGCTTTGGCATGGGCGAGACCACGGCGGCCATCGCACTGGCCCATGCGCAAAACGACTACCTCGGTATCGAAGTCCACACCCCGGGCGTGGGCAGCCTGCTCAAGCAAATCGGCGAACTGAACCTCGCCAATGTGCGCATCATCCAGCACGATGCGGTCGAGGTACTGGAAAAAATGATCGCCCCGGCGTCACTGGACGGGGCGCATATATTTTTCCCCGACCCGTGGCCGAAAAAACGCCACCACAAGCGCCGCCTGATCCAAGAGCCCCTGGTCGCACTGCTCGCTTCGCGCATCAAGGCCGGCGGCTACGTGCACGCCGCGACCGACTGGCAGGAATACGCCGAGCACATTCTTGCCGTGCTGTCGGCAGAACCGGCGCTGGAGAACAGCGCACAAGGATTTGCGCCCCGCCCCGATACGCGACCGCAGACCAAGTTCGAGAGTCGCGGCCTCAAGCTCGGTCACGGCGTCTGGGACATCGTTTTTCGCAAACGCTGAACGCCGGTAAAGGCGCCGGTTTTCCCCAACACGATAGGCTGGAGTCCCGCGCCAGCCGGGCGTTTCCAGCTATCGGCGCTCCGCCTCTGGCAGGAATAGTCCGAGCAAATCATTGAGAAAACGCCGCCCCAGTTCGGTCGGGGCGATGTGTGCGGCGTCGCGCCGGATCAGTCCGCGCGTTTCGGCTTCGGCCAGCGCACGCTCTGCGGCGGCCAGTGGCAGGCCGGTGCGCGCGACAAAATCCTCGATGGCGAATCCATCTGTTAATCGCAGCGCGTTCATCATGAATTCGAATACGCGGTCGGCGCGGCCGACAGGATTCTCCTCCTGCACGTAAGCGCCCTTGGCCGCCTGCTCAAGATAGCTGCGCGGATGCTTCCAGCGCATTTGCCGGATGATGCGATCGGAAAACGACAGCTTGGAGTGGGCGCCCGCGCCGATGCCAAGGTAATCGCCAAAACGCCAGTAATTGAGGTTGTGGCGGCTCTCGCTGCCCGGTCGGGCGTAGGCCGAAGTTTCGTAATGCCGGTAACCGGCGGCATCCAGCGCGGCCTCTATCGCCTCCTGCATCAGCGCCGCACAGTCATCGTCGGGCAGTGAAGGCGGCGTGCGATGAAAAGGCGTGTTGGGCTCAAGCGTCAGGTGGTAGAGCGACAGGTGCTGCGTGCCGCAGGCGACCGCCATCCCCACGTCGCTCATGCACTCCTCGGGTGTCTGTTGCGGCAGCGCGTACATCAGGTCGAGATTGAAGTTGTCAAAATGCCGGTGTGCGATCTCGACGGCGCGGTGCGCCTCGGCATCATCGTGAATACGGCCCAAGGCCTTGAGATGGCGCGGGTTGAAGCTTTGTATGCCTATGGACAGGCGGTTGACCCCGGCGGCGCGGTAGTCGCGAAACTTGTCCGACTCGAAGGTGCCCGGATTGGCCTCCAGCGTTATCTCGCAATCGGCCACGAGCGGCAGCCGCGCACGAAACGCCACCAGCAGGGTCTCGATGGACTGCGCTGAAAAAAGGCTGGGCGTGCCACCGCCGAAAAATATGCTGTAGACGCGCCGGCCCCATATCTGCGGCAGCGCCGCCTCGAGGTCACCGATCAGTGCATTGACGTAAGCCTCTTCCGGAATGGCCTGCTTCGCTTCGTGCGAGTTGAAGTCGCAGTAAGGACATTTGCGCACGCACCAGGGAATGTGCACGTACAGCGACAGCGGCGGCAGGCTTTCCAGGCGCGCGCCGGTCAGGTCGCGCACCACGGCAGATGGCGTCGCCGGAGCGGCAACCGCAGTGGCAACCGCAGTGGCAAAAATGGGGATCAAGCATTCTCCCGCAACAAGGCCAGCAGGCGTTGCAAAGCCAGTCCCCGATGGCTGACGGCGTTCTTGCTCGCGGCATCGAGTTCGGCCGCCGTTTTGCCCAGGTCGGGCAGCAGGAAATACGGGTCATAGCCAAAACCGTTTTGCCCGCGCGGTGCATCAACGATGCGACCGTGCCAACGACCCTCGGCGATCAGCGGCTCGGGGTCGTCGGGGCGGCGCACCAGCACGATCACGGCAAAATAATGGGCGCTGCGATCGACCGTGCCTTCGAGCGCGGCGATGAGCTTGCGGTTGTTGCGCGCGTCGTTAGCCTCGCGCCCCGACGGCTCACCGGCCGCCGCTTCGCCGGCATAGCGCGCCGAATACACGCCGGGCGCACCGCCCAGGGCGCGCACGCAAATGCCCGAGTCATCGGCCAGCGCCGGCAGGCCCGAAAGCGCGCTGGCGTGGCGCGCCTTGGCCAGCGCATTTTCGACAAAGGTGGCGTGCGGCTCCTCGGCGTCGGCAATGCCAAGACTGCCCTGCGGGATGACGGCGTAGCCTAGTGGCGCCAGCATGGCCTCGAATTCGCGGATTTTTCCGGCGTTGCCGGTGGCGAGGACCAGTTCTTTCATCGGTGTGATTTTAACTTCTTATGGGATGACAATAGACTGGAAACCCGCGCCAGTCGGGCCTCTCCAGCCTGTCAGTCCTTGACCCTGGCGATACGCACCACTTCCGGAATGGATCGCAGCGCGCGCATCACGCGCGCCAGGTGCTGGCGGCTGGACACCTGCAGGGTGAAGTGGTTGGTGGCGTACATGTCGCTGCTCTCTTCGACCGAAATATTGGCGATGTTGCAACCGGCGTCGGCGATCGCCGCGGCGATCTTGGCCAGCACGCCGCGCTTGTCGATCACCGTGGTGCGCACGTTGA
>CAMAWC010000184.1 GCA_945861875.1 Bordetella parapertussis | reverse complement strand
TTGACGAACACCGCGTCGGGCTTCATCAAGGCGAGGTCTTCGCGCGTGACAATGCCACGCGTCTCGGGCGCCAGGCGCAAATGCACCGTCAGCACGTCGGCCTGCGAAAACAGTTCGGCGCGGCTCGCCGCCACTTGCACGCCATCTTCCCGCGCACGCTTGACCGACGCCTCGCGGCCGAAAGCCATGACCCGCATGCCGAAAGCCTTGCCGTAGCCGGTGACCAGCGAACCGATCTTGCCGTAACCGTAAATGCCCAGGGTCATGCCCTTGAGCGTGCGGCCAAGCGTGGTCTGCCATTGGCCTTCGCGCAGGCGGCGGTCTTCCAGCGCAATGGAGCGCACCGACGCGAGGATCAGGCCCCAGGTCAACTCGGCAGGCGCGTCCGGCGCACCGGTTCCGGCACACACGACAATACCGGCGCGGGTGCAGGCATCGACGTCGATATGCTTTCCGGCGCCGCCGGTCTGGCTGACGATTTTCAGTTTGGGCAGTCGCGCGATGACCTCCGCCGGGAGGCGGGTGCGCTCGCGAATCAGCACCACCGCCCCGGCGTCGGCCAGCCGCGCCACCAGCGCATCGGCATTGCTGACGGTGTCGCGGTGAATGGTCACCGTGTGGCCGGCGAGCCTGGTGAAACAGGCAAGGCCGCGCACGGCGTCCTGGTAATCATCGAGGATGGTGATGTTCATGGCGTATCGCTTGATGTTGGGTAAAGGTGAATAGAGGGCGGGCAGAATATCGCGGGCTATGCCCGCCCCGCCCTATGTGCCCGAGGCAGCGCGGTTGCCGGCCTGCCCGCCGCCACCGTTGTTGCCATCGGACCCGACCTCGGCGACAAAGGCCTTCAGCGTGCGTATGTACTCGTCCGAAAACCGCCAAGAAATATTGCTGTGCCCGGCCCCGGGCACCAGCAGCAGTCGCTTGGGCGCGGTCGCGGCGGCATGCAGTTGCTCGCTCATGCTGTAGGGCACCACGCTGTCGGCCTTGCCGTGCATGAACAGCACCGGCAGTTTCACCACGGCGATTTTCTCCAGCGAAGCGTAGCGCTGGGTCAGCACGAGGCTGGGCACATACCAATAGTTGAGGCTGGCCATGTCGGGGATGGAGGTAAAACTCGATTCGACAATCAGGCCGGCGGCCTCGGGGTGGCGCGCGGCAAGGTCAATGGCCACCGCGCCGCCGAGCGAATGGCCGAAAATGAAGCGCCGCCTTGCATCGGGCACCCTCGCTTCAAGCCAGGTCCAGGCGGCGTGGGCGTCCTCGTAGGTCTGTGCCTCGGAGGGCAGTTCGCCGTCGCTTTTGCCAAAGCCGCGATAGTCGATGGCCAGCACGGAAAAACCGGCTTCGCGCAGGCGCGCGATGCGAAACAGGTTGTTGCCAATGGACCAGCGCGCACCGTGCAGGTAGAGCAGCGCCGGCGCGCCGCGCTCTGCCGCGGGCATCCACCAACCATGCACGCGCTCGGCCGAACCGCCGGCGCTCCCGACCTTCAGCCAGACATCCTCATAAGCGATCCCCTGGTCGGCCGGGGTGCTGCTGTATTCCTTGTTCGGACGGAAAATCAACTCGCGCTGCTTGACGTCGAGGTAGGCGCAACCGGTCAGCGAGGCGGCGAGCGCCGACGCCATAATCAGGCCGGCGACCACGCGCCGCCCCATGCGCCACCCCAGGCGCCAACGCATGCGCATCACGTCCTCAGCTTTCTCGCCAGCACGCGCTCGCGGTCGCGCGGCGATTCGACCGGCTTGGGCACCACCTCGTTCCAGAAACGCGTGAAGGAACCGCACAAGATCTCCGGGTCATCGAGGAAGCGCGGCACTTCGGACAGCGTTACTTCGGGATTACCCAGCGCTTCGGCGTAACCGGGATTAAAGGTGCGGCGCGAGGCGATGGCCGTGACGCCACCGTCAAGCAGCGCATCGGGCAACTCGGTGAGGTCGCCCAACCAGATGACGTCGGTCACTTCACGCATGCGCGCCATGACAAAGGCCCAGCGCTCGGCCGACCAGGGAAAGCGTTCGTGAAAGGGCGCGTGCAACACGCCTATCACAAGGCTGCTGTCGGGGCGTGCCTGCAGCCACCACGGGTGGACCAGCGCGGCGCGCTGTCCGCGAATCGCGCCCAGTGATTGCAGGCTGTCGAGCAACTTGACCCTTAGTTTCGCCGGTGGCGCGGCCAGCAGTTTGGGCATGGTGAGGCCTTTTTTCGGCGCACCCGGTTCCGGCCCGGCACTGTCCTCACCGCGCGCCATGGCTTCAAGTTTGTCGTAGCCGCAATCGATGGCGGTGCCCGGACTGGCGAGCGCCGGTGCGTACTCGGCGACATTGGCGGCGTTAAAGAGATAGGGCTTGGCACTGAAGCTGCCGGCCACCCACTGCCAAGACAGGTGATTGCTCGCCAGGTCGCCGTCCAGAAGGTGGCCGAACATCCAGTCCGCGCCCGCACGCCAGTGGATCTTGCGCACATGCACGATGTAGGAGGCGAGCCACATGCGCGCATGGTTGTGCAGGTAGCCGGTCTCATACAGCTCGCGCACACTGGCATCGATCACCGGCACGCCGCTGCGCGCGCCGATGATGTCGGCCGGCAAGGCCTCGGCGTACGCCACACCCGGCATGGGCGCGCGCACATCGGCAAGGATGCCGTCCCCGAGGTGGCGCCAGACGTGCATGAAATATTCGCGCCAGGCCAATTCAAACACCAGTTTGTGCTGCAGCGGCAGCGGCGCACGCGTGCGCAGGCGTTGCAAGGCCTCGGGCAGTTCGAGCAGGCCATGGCTGAAATACGGCGACAGGCGCGTCACCGGTCCGTCGAGGTAATTGCGCCGCAGCGCATAACCGGCCGGGTTGACCGCCGCCAGGCGCGCGAGGGCCGCTTCACGTGTGGGGGGAAAATCACTCATGAGTCAAGTATACAGGGCCGGGCAGTCAGGCCGCGCGCAAGGCGTCGACGATATTGAGGCGTGAGGCGCGCAGCGCCGGCAGGAAGCCGCCGGCAAGACCCATCGCCACTGAAAACAGCAGCGTCTTGACGGCGATTTCGGGGGTCAGCAGGAAGCGGAAGGACAAATCGGAAAAGGTCTGGAAGTTGGTGGTCGAAAACGACACCAGCTGCATGATCGAGGCGCCGGCAAGGCCCATCACGCCACCTACGAGGCCAAGCAACAAGGCCTCCACCAGGAAGGCCGCCAGCACGCTGGCGCGCCGGAAACCCAGCGCGCGCAAGGTGCCGATTTCGGCGACACGGTTGGACACCGAGGCGTACATGGTGATCATCGCCCCTATCATCGCGCCGATGGAAAAAATCACCGTGAGGGTCAGGCCGAGGATGCTGATGAAGGTCGACAGCGCGCGCGACTGGTCGCTGTAGAACACCTGCTCGCGCTTGACCTCGTTGGTCAGGCGCGGATCGGCGCCGACCTCGGCGCGAAAACGCTCGTACAGGCCGCCGTCGGCGAGCCGCGCCACCATCGACGAGTAGGTGCTGCGGCGAAACGACTGCATCAGCTGGTCGACATCGCCCCAGACTTCGGAATCAAAGCCGCTGGCGGCGGCGTCGAATGTGCCGACTATGGTCCAGTCGCGCTGGGCAAAGCGCAGGCGCTCGCCGATGCGCGTGCCGACATAGCCGCCGGCGATGCTGCTGCCGACGACGATTTCCGCCGAACCGGGGCGGAACATCCGGCCCTCCTGGATTTTCACCTGCGGTCGCAAGGCAAGGCCCGCCGGCGAGGTGCCGCGAATGACCACGTTGGAGGCCTTGTCCGAGCCGTTGCGGTAAAGGGAGATCAGCACCACCGTTTCCTTGGCGACGCGCGGCAGGCCCGCGGCGTTGAGCGCCACGGCGGCGTTCATTTCGATGACATGGGCCTGGTCGCGCGAAATGCCGCTCTGGATTTCGGTTTCCGAGCCCTTGCGGATCACCACCAGGTTGTCGTATTCGCCGGTGGTGACGAGGGTGCGCTTGAGCCCGGCATCAAGCATCAATACCGCGGCGAACACGAACACCACCAGCGCCAGGCCGCCGGCGGTGAGCACGGTGGTGAGGCGCCG
>CAMAWC010000183.1 GCA_945861875.1 Bordetella parapertussis | reverse complement strand
CCTTCCATCGCGAATATCGCCTCGGCCATCAGCAGCCCGAGGTTGTGCTGCTCGTTGGGCAGGGTGGTGAGCATGATCAGCGGGGCGTGGCCCGAATCGGGCATGGCGCTGATGGCGGTGCGCAGCAGGCCTTGCAGGGTTTCGGTGTACAGGTGTTCCTCGAAAATCTCGAATTGCCCGGACATCCAGGCCTCGCCCACCAATTGGTTGAGCGGGGTGACGGTCTCGGTGAGGAATCGGTGCAGTCCCTGGCGCATCAGGCGCTGCGACAGTTGCTGGCGCAGGGCGTGCACGCTGTGGCTTTTGATCAGGTCAAGGAAATCACGCAAATGTTCCGGCACGGCCTGCTGCTGCGTGTCGGCCGACCCGAGTCCGGCATACAGGGCTTGCAGTTCCGGCATGGAGTGGCCGACGAGCTTGCCCGGGCGGTGGCCGTTGTCCATCAGGCGCTTGATGGTGCGCAGTTTTTCCACCTGGTCGCCGGGATACAGGCGTTCACCGTGCTGGTCGCGATCGGGCTGCGGAAAGCGATAACGCCTTTCCCACATGCGCAGTATGTCTTTGGACAGGCCGGTATCGCGCTCTACGGCACTGATGGTGAAGCAGGTGAGTGAGGGCTGACTTGTTTCGGACATCGCGTTTCTTTACATTTGTCTAGGACAAAATGATTGACCAAGCGGTATTCAAGCCGTATATTGCCATTAGATTGCAGTTTTGACTAGGACAAATTATGAATCAAGCCAAAGTAGCCCTTGGTCTTTTACTAGCCGGAATACTCATGTCTGTTAGCGCCGCCAACGCCGCCTGCCCGAAATTGCTCGACCTGACCCTGAACAACCTGCAGGACGAGCCGACGCCCTTGTGCCAGTACGAGGGCAAGGTGGTCATCGTCGTCAATACCGCGAGTCAGTGCGGATACACGCCGCAGTACGACGGCCTGGAAAAGCTTTATCGCCGTTACAAGGACAAGGGCCTGGTAGTGCTGGGCTTTCCGGCCAACGATTTTGGCGGCCAGGAGTCGGGCAGCAACAAGGAAATCGCCAGTTTTTGCCTGGTCAACTACGGCGTGAGCTTCCCGATGTTCTCCAAATCCGGCGTTGTGGCAAAAAACGCCAATCCACTGTATGCGCGCCTGGCCGAAAAAACCGGCAAACGGCCGCAATGGAATTTTCACAAGTACCTGATTGACCGCCAGGGCGCGGCCGTGCAGTCCTTTGACAGCGCGGTAAGCCCGGACGATGCGCGTTTTGTGGCGAGTGTCGAGCGCCTGCTCGCCGCCCGCTGATTTCCCCAGCCCCCCGCTTTTCCCGCTCTTTTAAAAGGACCAGGATTGCCATGAATGCTCCCGAAAGAATGCTTCTGCCCGACGTACAGTCCAGCCCGGACGGGCGCGCCGTCGCCATCAACCGCGTCGGCGTCAAGTCGGTCAGGTTTCCGCTGCGGGTAAAGCGCGCCGGCGGCGCCGAGCAGGCGACGGTGGCGACCATAGATATGTATGTCGGGCTGCCGCACCACGTCAAGGGCACCCACATGTCGCGCTTTCTCGAGGTGCTGCATGCCAACACCGCGGCGTTGGACATGGCCGGCCTGCGCGCCCTGATGCAGACCATGCTGGCCAGGCTCGAAGCCCGTGCCGGCTATATCGAAATGCGCTTTACCTATTTCATTGAAAAGCTCGCCCCGGTCTCCGGCGTGCCCAGCCTGCTCGATTACGAGGTGACGATGCGCGCCGAGGTGGACGCGGCCGGCCATTACGAGGCCGCCCTCACGGTGCAGGCGCCGGTCACCAGCCTGTGCCCGTGCTCAAAGGAGATTTCCGAATATGGCGCGCACAACCAGCGCTCGCACATCACCATCGAGGCGCGGCTCAATGCGCCGATGGAAATCGAGGAACTGGTCGCCATCGCCGAGAAAGAGGCCTCCTGCGAGGTCTACGGCCTGCTCAAGCGTCCGGACGAGAAGTACGTCACCGAGCGCGCCTACGACAATCCGAAGTTTGTCGAAGACCTGGTGCGCGACATCGCACTCGCCCTCAACGGCGAAGCGCGCATCGACGCCTACAGCATCGAGTCGGAGAACTTCGAGTCCATCCACAACCATTCGGCCTATGCGCTGATCCGCCACGACAAGCGCGTCGCACGCTGAGTCCGCGCGCGCCGGCCGGATTGCGGCGGTGAGCGGCGCCTTGCGCGCTCCTTGAGTATCGATCCCATGAACAAGATTCCAGCAAAGCCCGGCAAACGCATCGCCGTGGTCGGCGCCGGCATTGCCGGCCTCGCCACCGCCTGGCTGTTGTCGCGCCACCACCATGTTGTGCTTTATGAGGCGAACAACTACCTTGGCGGCCACACCAACACCGTCGATGTCAGCCTCGATGGCGTGACCCATCCGGTTGATACCGGCTTCCTGGTTTTCAACCACCGCACCTATCCCAATCTGGTGGCCATGTTCCGGCACCTTGGGGTGGCCACGGCGGCCTCGGAAATGTCCTTTGCCATCAGCCTGGGCGATGCCGCCAATCCCGGGCTGGAGTGGTCCGGCTGCAGCCTCGGTTCGCTGTTCGCGCAAAAGCGCAACCTGCTGCGCCCCGCCTTCTGGGGCATGTTGCGCGACATCATGCGTTTCAATCGTGCCGCGACGGCCATGGCGCGTGGCGGATGCGGCGGCGAGCAGTCGCTTGCCGCGTTTCTCGAGGCGGGGCGTTACGGCGGCATGTTTCGCGAGGCCTACCTGCTGCCGATGATAGGCGCCATCTGGTCCTGCCCGACCGAGACCATGTTGTCCTACCCGGTGGCGACGCTGGCGCGTTTTTGCGACAACCACGGCCTGCTGCAAATCACCAACCGGCCGCAGTGGTACACGGTTAAAGGCGGCGGCCGCGAATACGTCAAGCGCCTTGCCGCGGGCATCGCCAATATCCGCGCCGGCGAACCGGTCATCGCCGTTGCCAGCACTGCCGAGGGCGTGCGCGTCGCCACGGCAAAAGGCAGCGAACAGTTCGACGAGGTGGTGATGGCCTGCCACAGCGACCAGGCGCTGCGCCTGCTGGTGCAGCCGGCCGAAGAAGTGCGCCGCCTGCTCGCCGCAGTGCGCTACCAGCGCAACCGCGCCGTGCTGCACACCGACACCAGCCTGCTGCCGCGCGCGCGCAAGGCCTGGGGGGCGTGGAATTACCTGGCGGCGCAAGCCTCCACCGACCGGCAACCTGTGGGCGTGTCCTACTGGCTCAACCGCCTGCAGCCGCTGCCCTTCACCCGGCCGGTGATTGCCACCCTCAACCCGCCGCGTGAGCCCGCTGCGGCGAGCGTGATTGCGCAATTCGATTACGAGCATCCGGTGTTCGACCTCGCGGCAATCCGCGCGCAGCAGCAACTGGCCGGGGTGCAGGGGCGCGACGGCGTCTGGTTGTGCGGCGCCTGGTCGGACTACGGCTTTCATGAAGACGGCCTCAAGTCGGCGCTCGCGGTCGCCAATGCCATGGGCATATACGCGCCGTGGCAGATTCCCGCCGCCGCCGCCAGTGGCACCAGGCCGGCCGCCGTGACCGGCCTCGCGCTGGGCGCCGGCACCGCCGACTAATGAACACTCACAACGTCAACCGAGCGGGATACCCACGCCCTCTCCCCGGCCCTCTCCCGGAGGGAGAGGGTGAGAGCGGCACTGATTCGCTGCCGCGAATCGGTGAAGGCTCGGTCGACATGGACGCGCAACTTTACTTTGGCGAAGTCATGCACCTGCGACTACGGCCGGCGCAAAACCGTTTTGTCTATCCGGTGTTTTTCCTGCGCATCCCGCTGTCCAACCCGCAGTCGGTGTGCGGCCCGCTGTTCGGCCTTAACCGCTGGAACCTGTTCAGTTTCATGTTTCGCGACCATGGCGCGCGCGACGGTTCGTCGCCGCTCGCCTGGATACGCGCATTGCTCAGGCGCGAGGGGCTTGAGGACATTGACGGCGAAGTCTGGCTGCAGGCTTTTCCGCGCGTGCTCGGCTATGTGTTCAATCCGGTGAGTTTCTGGTTTTGCCACGACCGGGCCGGCGTGCTGCGCGCCGTCCTGTGCGAAGTCAACAACACCTTCGGCGAGCGCCATCACTATTTGCTGGCGCAG
>CAMAWC010000182.1 GCA_945861875.1 Bordetella parapertussis | reverse complement strand
GGTTCCGCTACGCGGCCCCGGAATGACGAATGTGCGGTGAGGTGCGCATGCGCCTAAGACCGCAGCTTCACCCCCGCCAGCGGATTGCACCAGCGCTCCACCAGTTCAAAGCCGCCCTGCACCAATAACGCCAGCACCGCCGCGGGTATGGCGCCGGAGAGCAGCATCGCGTTGTCGTTGAGGGCGAGGCCGGTGGCGATGCGCTCGCCGTAGCCGCCGGCGCCGATGAAGGCGGCGATGGTGGCGGTGCCGACGTTGATCACCGCCGAGGTCTTGATGCCGGCGAGCAGAGTCGGCAACGCCAGCGGTAATTCGATATAACGCAGGCTTTGCCCCGGCCGCAGCCCCAGCGCCATGGCCGCGCGGCGCATGCTGCCGCCGACCTCGCGCAAGCCGGCCTCGGTGTTGCGCACTATGGGCAGCAGCGCGTACAGCGACAAGGCCACCAGTGTCGGCGCCGTGCCTATCGTGCCCATAAGGGCAATCAGGAACACCAGCAGCGCCAGCGCCGGGATGGTCTGGATCATACCCACCAGTGCGAGAATGACCTGGCCGGCGCGTGGATTGCGCGCCGCGACCACGCCCAGTGGCACACCTATGAGTATGCTGGCAGTGAGGGAAACGAATACCAGCACAAGATGTTGCCCGGTCAGGCGCCAGAAGTCATCGGCAAACAGCGTCGCCGCAAGGCCGCGCGAACGCGCCGGGCCGGTAGGCGTTTGGGTCGCACCGCCAAGCAGGGCCGCCGCCGCGACAAAACTCTTGCCCTCGAGTTCGGCCGCGGCGTTCATGCGAATCATCAGCCCGCCGTCGATGCGGCCTTCGAGCGCCGCGAGGGCGCGCCAGGCTTCGGGCAGGCGCTGCGGCAGGTCGAGGCGGTAGAGCAGCAGCGCGTCATAGCGCGGGAAATATTGCTTGTCGTCCTCCAGCACACGCAGACTGAAGCGCTCGATCTTGGCGTCGGTCGAATAAATGTCCATCACGTCGATCTTGCCGCCGGCGATGGCCTCGTAGGCGATGCCGTGATCGAGTCCCGTGGGGCGCAGCGCCGCAAGACCATAGGCCTGCGCGAGCCCGGGCCAGCCGTCGGCGCGGCCGAGGAATTCCTGCGACAGTCCAAGGCGCAGTTGTGAATGCTGCTTCAGGTCGCTTATGGTGCGCACCTTCAGCCGCGAAGCCTCGTCCTCGCGCATGGCCAGCGCGTAGCTGTTGTTAAAGCCCAGCGGCACCGCCGCGCCGACACCCAGCGGCGCAAGCAGGCGGTTCATTTCGGCCAGTGAAGGATTGCCATCGAGCTTGAGTATCTCGCGCGCAATGGTGCCGGCGTACTCCGGATAGACATCGATGGATCCGGCCCGGAGCGCGGCAAACACGATGCCGGTATTGCCCAGGCCCTGCCGGTGCTCTGCGCGTCCCTTGTCCTTTGTCGCCGCAAGCAGCACTTCCCCCAGCACATAGGATTCTGTAAAGCGCTTGGAGCCGATGCGCAACGTCTCTTGCGCGTCTGCCGCAGCGGCGAGGCAAAAACCCAGCACAAGGAGCAAGGCCTTCATGCCGCGCCCCCGGCCGCCCCCTGCATGTCGAGGAATTGCAGTCGCGCCAGGTGCGCATACAAGCCGTCCTCGCGCATCAGTTCGGCGTGCTTGCCCACCGAGTGGATGCGACCGTGCTCAAGCACGACAATGCGGTCGGCGCGCTGCACCGTGGCGAGGCGGTGGGCGATGACCAGGGTTGCCCGGCCCTGTGACAAGCGGTCGAGGGCGGCGCTTACGAGGCGCTCGCTTTCGGCATCGAGGCTGGAGGTGGCTTCATCGAGCAGCAGAATTTCGCGATTGGCGAGGATGGCGCGCGCGATGGACAGGCGCTGGCGCTGGCCGCCGGAGAGCTTGATGCCGCGCTCACCCAGGTTGGTGTCAAAGCCCTCGGGCAGGCGGGTGATGAACTCGCTGGCGTGCGCGGCGTCACAGGCGGCGCGTACTTCGTCAGTGCCCGCCTCCGGGCGGCCATAGCGCACGTTGTCGGTGACGCTGGCGGCGAATATCACCGGGTCCTGCGGCACCAGCGCGATGTGGCGGCGCACCGCACGCGGGTCACACGCGGCGATATCAATGCCGTCGATCATGATGCGGCCGGACTGCGGATCGTAAAAGCGCAGCAACAGGGCGAACAGCGTGGACTTGCCCGAACCAGAGGGCCCGACCAGGGCGACACGCTCGCCCGGCGCAACTTCGAGGGAAATGCCCGACAGCGCCGGCGTGTCGGCGCGACTCGGGTAGGCAAAGGAAATATTCTCCAGGCGCAGCGCACCGCGCAGGCCTTGCGGCAGCACCAAGGCTGCGGCCGGCGCGCGGATATCGGGCTCGGTTTCGAGCAACTCCATCAGTCGCTCGGTGGCCCCGGCAGCGCGCTGGATCTCGCCCCAGACCTCGGAGACGGTGCCGGCGCCGCTCGCCACCACCACGGCATAAAAGACAAAAGCCGAAAGCTCACCCGCGGAGATGCGCCCGGCGATGACGTCATGCCCGCCTATCCACAAAATCACGCCGACGGCGCAAAAACCAATCAGCATGACCATGGCAATGAGCCAGGCCTTGACGCGCACCCGCTCCACGCCTGATGCGCAGGCGGCGTCGGCATGCGCGCCGAACAGCCTGCGATCGGTGTCCTCGTGGGCGTAGGCCTGCACGGTGCGAATCTCGTGCAACACCTCGTCGACATAGGCCGAGACATCGGCGACGCGGTCCTGGTTTTCGCGCGACAAGCGGCGCACACGGCGGCCGATGATGAATATCGGAATGAGGATGGCCGGCACGCCAAGAACAATAAAGGCGGCAAGCTTGGGGCTGGTGACAAACAGCAGCACCAGCGCGCCGACCATCATCAGGCCGTTCCTGATAAACATCGAAAAGCCGAAACCGATCACCACCTGCAACTGCGTCGTGTCGTTGAGGATGCGCGAGACGATTTCGCCGGTGCGCGCGGAATCAAAAAAGCCGGGCGAGAGCTCGAGCACGTGGTCGAACACCGCGCGGCGGATGTCGGTGACCACGCGCTCGCCGGTGGACATCATCAGGTAAAAGCGTCCCCAGGTCGCCAGCGACAACACCACCGCCAGCGTGATCACGCCGGCCAGCGCCACGTTGAGGTTATTCGAGTCGCCCGAACCGAAGCCGGCATCGATGACGTACTTGAGGCCCTGGCCGAGTGCGAGCACGGTGCCCGAGGCCACCAGCAGGGCGAGCATGGCAATGGCGATGCGGCCGCGGTGCGGAACGAGGAAGCGCACCAGGCGCGCCAGCTGTGCGATATCGCCCTTGGGCGGCGGTACGGGGGGAAGGTCGGCCATGGTGGTAATTTAACACTTACACTACGCGTCTATTAGCGTCGCATAGCCCGCAAAGAGCTGCCGGCCTTGCAGCCAGAGCCCACATCAACCCGTAAAGGAGTACGCCATGATCCCCGCCCTGCCCGCTTTAGTGCTATGCCTTGCCGTCATCGTCTTCATCGCCACCGCCTTCAAGGTCGGCAGCGCCCGCGGCAAATACGGCATCAAGGCGCCGGCCACCAGCGGTCATCCGGATTTCGAGCGCGTCTTTCGCGTGCAGCAAAACACCCTCGAACAACTGGTGGCCTTCATCCCCAGCTTTGTGCTGTTCGCGCAGTACGTGTCTGCCAACTGGGCGGCGGGCATAGGCCTGGTCTGGATCATCGGGCGCATCTGGTTTGCGCTGGGCTATTACGCTGCGGCGGAAAAGCGCGGGCCGGGCTTCATGATCACTTTTTTTGCGCTGGTGCTGCTGCTGGGTGGCGCGATTGTCGGCATCATCGCCAACCTGCTGCGCTAGAATTTTCTGAGGTTGATAGCTGGAAAGCCGCGCCAGGCGTGGCTTTCCAGCCGATGGCCCGAATAATTAATCTCTGATCAGCGATTCAGCGCGGCATTTCCAGCCGAAGATTCGCCTTGATCTGCGCCGTCCAGTCATCGGTCACGCCCGCCTTGCCGGCAAAGTCCGGCCACTGCATGACGGCTGCGCGCACCTCTTCGACAATCTTTTCCGCGCGACCACGCTTCATCATGGCGCTTTTGGCGCAGGCGCGAAGGTCATCGAGCGTAAAGCCGTCGCGTTTGCCGTTGATGCTCATCTGGTGATTTGCCGTCCAGACGCCGCCGGGGTTGTAGCTGTAGGTCATGTCAAAGGCCGGTGACAGCGACCAGCGACCGTCGCGGCCCATCAGGAAGGCG
>CAMAWC010000181.1 GCA_945861875.1 Bordetella parapertussis | reverse complement strand
TTGTTGATGGTCGAGCGGTTGAGCAGGGTTTCATCATCGACCAGAAACATCCAGTCGTCCACATCGACCTCATAACCGCCCTGCTCGGGCGGCAGCTTGAGCACATAGGCCCAGCGCAGGACATTACCGGCCGCCTCGCCCGCCGCCGTACCGATGACATCGCCGGCACTGCCGCTGTAGCGATCGCCGTTCTTGCTGACGGTCCAGACGCGCTTTTCTTTTTTGCCGTCGGACCAGTCGAAGCTTTCATCGAGAACGCCCTTGTCGCCGTCCCAGCTGGCGACAATGACCACGTGAAAACGCCGCAGCACCCTGCCCGAGCGGTCCTGCACCATGCCCCAGCCGTCGACGGTGCCGTTGAAATAGCGCTTGAGGTCCAGTTGCGGCGTCTCGCCGCGATAGGTCTCCACGCCGGGTGTGGCGCAGCCGAGCAACAGGAATAGGGATGAAAGGCAAGCGGTGAGGATACGCATTTCAGACTCCAGGCCTGGAAGGTTGATCAAAGGGTGAAACCCACAAGGCGGCGACGGCAAGCAGTTTCAGGCCGCAGGGGATGATGCAATAGGCGAAGGACAGCGCAGCCGCGCTGCCGGCGACGCCGGGCACATAACCGAGCGCACCCAGCAACGGCAGAGAAATGCCGGCGGCGAGGGCGAGGTTGAGCTTGGTGACCAGATTCCACAAGCCGAAATAGGCGCCCTCGCCGCGCCCTGCAACAACACCGGGCGCGGCCGCGGCGCCGCCCTCCTCATCGATGACATCGGCGAGCATCGACGGCGGCAGGGCGAGGTCGGCGCCCAGCGCCACACCGGACATGACGCAGACAAGGCCGAAGGCCAGGGCATCGCCGGCGCCAAGGCCGTAAGCCCAGACAAAGGCGGCGATGGAGAGCAGCATGCCGCCCAGCCACGCGCGCTTCTTGCCCTGCCGCCGCGACAGCCACACCCAGAGCGGCATGCCCAGCGCGCCGCTGATGAAATACAGCGCAAGGAACAGTCCGGCGCGCTCGCCCAGTTGCAGCACATCGGCCATGAAAAACATCACCAGCGTGGCCGGAATGGCCGAGGCAATGCCGTTGAGCACAAACACCGCGAGCAGGCGGCGGAAGGCCTTGTTCGACAGCGGTTGCAGCAAGGCCGCGCGCATGCCGCGATCCCGCGTGCCCGCAGGCGCCGCGACCGCGTCCGGCGACAAGGCCAGGGTCAGCAGCGCGCAAACGCCAAGTAGCAGCACGAACAGGCCGGAAAAACGCGACAACTGCTCGGCGCTGCCGCTGCCAAGCAGCGCCGGCAGCGCCGCCGCGCCGACCACGCCGATGAGGGTGAAGGTCTCGCGGCTGGCGGTGATGCGCGTGCGTTCATCGCGATCATCCGAGAGCTGCGCCCCCCAGGCCTGGTAGCTGATCGAGGCCATGGAAAACCCCAGGTAGACAACAATGAGGCAGGCGAGCAGCCACCACGCCAGCGCCGCCGCAGCGAGGGCCGGTGGATTGAACAGGCCGAGCATGCCGAGGGCGAGCAGCGGCAATGCGAATGCGATAAAGCGCTTGCGCCCCGGCGCGCGGTCGGAAAAGTAGCCAAGCAGCGGATCCTGTATCGCATCGAGCAGCCTCGCGGCGAGCAGGATGCCACCGACCAGGGCGAGGTTCATGCCGAGGTCGTCGCCATAGAACTTAGGCAGGTGCACGTACAGCGGCAGAGCCGCCATGGCGAGGGGCAGGCCGAACAGTCCGTAGGCCAGCAATTGGCCGGTCCCGAGCCGTCTCATGGAACGAGGGACGGGCCAAGCAAGCCGTGGGCGGGCAAGCGGACCGCGCCAGGCCGTCTCATGGCGTGACCGACCGGCGCGTGAACATCTATCTTGCCCCGATCAATGCGCTGCGCAGGGCCGGCTCGGTAGTGCGCGCATCCAGCCAGATGGCGAAAAAGGCGCGCGCAAACGCGGCATCCTCGATCTCACCGCTTGGCACACCGTTGAAATAAAAGCGCACGCCCTTGCCGGCGAGATTCACGCCGACCAACTCGTCACCGGGCTTGACGTCGGGAAAAATGCGCCGCATGTGCGCGCCCCATTCCGGATGTTTTTCGTCGGCACCGTAAGCCATCTTCTGCCACTGGTTGACGCTTTCATCGGCCAGGCGCGCACCCTTGATATTGCGCGCATAGCGCAGGCCCAGGGCAAACGGCGATGCCGGGTCAAATTGCGTGCCGCTGATCCACAACCTCGCGTCATAGATCAGCAGGCCAAAGTAGCGAAACGCGCCGCTACCGGCCTCGCGCGCGCCGGGCAATCCCGTGGCGGGAAGTGTTTGCGCCAATACCGGCGTGGCAAGGCACAAGGACAATGCCGCACCGCCCGCCAGCCGTCGCAGCGCGGTCATCGCGTCTGCACGCCAGCGTGCGCCAGCGCTCTGGCAAAGTCGGTCGGAAAAACCGCTGTTCATCCTGTCGATCCGGGTTTCACCGGTCAGGGCTTGCCGAGCTCGAACTGGTAGACATCGGTGCAGCCGCTGTCAAAGCCGGCCTCGCAATAGCAGTAGTAAAACTCCCACATGCGGATGAAGCGCTCGTCAAAGCCCTGGGCGCGCACCGCCGGCAGCGCGGCCATGAAATCGGCGCGCCAGCGGCGCAGTGTCTCGGCGTAGTCCGGGCCGAAGGCGCATGCGTCGTTCACCTGCAGGCCGGCCGCAGCGGCAAGGGCGCGAAAACGCGAAGGCGAAGGCAGCATGCCGCCGGGGAATATGTACTGCTGGATGAAATCAGTACCCTTGCTGTAACGCTCGAACAGCGCATCGTCAATGGTGATCGACTGGATCAAGGCCCTGCCGCCCGGGCGCAGCGCCGCAGCAACGGCGCGAAAGTAGCCCGGCCAGTAGCGCTCGCCCACGGCCTCGAACATTTCGATGGACACCACGTGGTCGAACTGGCCGGTAAGGTCGCGATAGTCCTGGAAGCGCAGCTCGGCCTTGTCCGCGAGGCCGGCGCGCGCCAGCCTGTCGGTGGCATAGGCGAGCTGCTCGCGCGACAGGGTCAAACCGGTGACATGGCAGGCGTAGTCGCGCGCCGCCATTTCGGCAAAGCCGCCCCAGCCGCAGCCGATCTCGACAATGCGCGCGCCGGGCAGCGGCGCAAGCCGGTCGAGGATGCGCCGGTACTTGGCCTCCTGCGCCTGTTGCAGCGTGCGCTCCGGCGCGGCCTCGAACAGCGCGCTCGAGTAGGTCATCGACGGATCGAGCCAGAGCTTGTAAAACTCATTACCAAGGTCGTAGTGCGCGGCGATGTTGCGCTGGCTGCCGCTGCGGGTATTGCTGTTTAAGAGGTGCTTGAGTCGGTAGAGCAGGCCGCCCCAGAAACCGCCGTAGAGCGCGCGCTCGATCGCATCGCGGTTGCGCGTCAGCAGCGTGAGCAATATGGCCGGGTCGGCACTGGACCAGTCGCCACGCAAATAGGCCTCGGCAAACGCGGTGTCGCCGCCGGACATGGCCTCGCGAAACACGCGCCAGTCATGCACCGCCAGGCTGGCCATGGGCGCGCCGGAACCAAACTGCAGGTGGCGCCCGTCGGGCAGGCTGACCGAAAGGGAGCCGTGGGCGATGCGCTTGAACAGCCCGAGCACGGTGCGCGCGGCAAAGGGCAGCAGGCCAAGATTGAAGGCATGCGCCGGCATGACAGGCTGCGGCGCAAATGCGGCACGAGCGGCGCCGGCGGCACCGGCACCTGCACCATAGGTCGTGGAGACGGAACGGTTCATCGGCTTACATCCTCAACGGGTGGAACGGGTTTGGAAAAAAACGGCACGCGCTTGACCCACAGTCGCGCCGCCTGCCAGTGGATGCGCAGCACCACCAGCAGGGTCATCCACGGATAAGTGACAAAGGCGCGTGCAAGGGCCGCGCTGGTCAGCGCGCTGGCGCGGCCGGAGACACTGGTATGCAGCAGGTCGCCATCCTCATCGGCATAGTCGATGCGGGCGAGCACCCTGCCCGCGGCGGCGTCGTGAAACTTGAAACGGTAAGCGCCTTTTACCGCGCAAAACGGCGAGACGTGGAAAACCTTGCGCGCCGCCAGCACGGCATCGAGGGGAATGGCGCCGCCATCGGACTGCGCCAGCAAATAGTGATGGCGCTCGCCGAAGGTGTTGTTGACTTCGCACAGGACGGCGCGCAGCACGCCGGCCCGGTCGTGGCAAAACCAGAAACTCACCGGATTGAACACATAGCCGAGCACGCGCGGAAAAGCCTGCAGCCAGA
>CAMAWC010000180.1 GCA_945861875.1 Bordetella parapertussis | reverse complement strand
GGCGAGGCGCCGGTTCCGCCGTCATGTCCTGATATGGTGACGTGGTCGGCCTTGGCCTTGGCTACGCCCGCGGCCACCGTGCCGACGCCCACTTCGGACACCAGCTTCACGGAAATCGACGCACGATGGTTGGCGTTTTTCAGGTCGTGGATGAGCTGCGCCAGGTCTTCTATGGAGTAAATGTCATGGTGCGGCGGCGGGCTGATGAGTTCCACGCCCGGCGTGGAGTAACGCAGCGCGCCGATGTACTCGGAGACTTTCTTGCCGGGCAGCTGGCCGCCCTCGCCGGGCTTGGCGCCCTGCGCCATCTTGATCTGGATTTGCTCGGCCGAGGCGAGGTATTCGGCGGTGACGCCAAAACGCCCCGAGGCGACCTGCTTGATCTTGGACTTGAGCGAATCGCCTTCCCTGAGCTCGAGGTCGCGCTCGACGTTGGCCTTCCCGAGGCGCGAGGCGAGGGTCTCGCCCTTCTTGATGATGGCGTAGCGGTTGCGGTCTTCGCCGCCCTCACCGGTGTTGGACTTGCCGCCGATGCGGTTCATGGCGATGGCCAGCGTGGTGTGCGCCTCGGTCGAGATCGAACCGAGCGACATTGCGCCGGTGACAAAGCGCTTGACGATTTCGGCGGCCGGTTCGACTTCTTCTAGCGGCACCGGGGTGACCTTGTCGAGGCGGAATTCGAACAGGCCGCGAAAAGTCATATGGCGGCGCGTCTGGTCGTTGATGATCTGCGCGTACTCTTTGTACGTGGAGAAACTGTTTTGCCGCGTCGAGTGCTGCAGCTTGGCGATGGCGTCGGGCGTCCACATGTGCTCTTCGCCGCGCACACGGAAGGCGTATTCGCCGCCCGCATCGAGCGCACCGGCGAGCACCGGGTCGGCACCGAAGGCTTGCTTGTGCACGCGCAGCGCCTCTTCGGCGACCTGGAACAGGCCGATGCCCTGCACGTTGGAGGTGGTGCCGGTGAAGTACTTGTCAACGAGCGCGCTCGACAGGCCGACGGCTTCGAAAATCTGCGCGCCGGTGTAGGACATGTAGGTCGAGATGCCCATCTTGGACATGACCTTGCGCAGGCCCTTGCCGATGGCCTTGACGAAATTCTTGATCGCTTTTTTCCCGTCGCCCTTGCCGATGTCGTTGTTAAAGGTGAGCAGCGTCTCGAGCGCGAGGTAGGGGTGCACGGCTTCGGCGCCGTAACCGCCAAGCAGCGCAAAGTGGTGCACTTCGCGCGCCGAGCCGGTTTCAACCACCAGGCCCGTCGAGGTGCGCAGGCCCTTGCCCACCAGGTGCTGGTGGATGGCCGAGAGCGCGAGCAACGCGGGGATGGCGACCTGCTCGCGGGTCACCTTGCGGTCGGAAATGATGATGATGGAGAAACCCGAGCGCACGGCGTCCTCTGCCGAGGCGCACAGCGAGGCGAGGCGCGCCTCGATGGCTTCGCAACCCCAGGCCGCCGGGTAGGTGATGTCCAGTTCATGGGACTTGAACTTGCCCGAGGTGTAGCGGTCGATGTGGCGGATTTTTTCCATTTCGAAAAAATCGAGCACCGGCTGGGACACTTCCAGGCGCAGCGGCGGGTTCATCTCGTCGATGCCCAGGAGGTTGGGCTTGGGGCCGATGAAGGAGACCAGGGACGTGACCAGCTCTTCGCGGATCGGGTCGATCGGCGGATTGGTGACCTGCGCGAAGAGCTGCTTGAAGTAGTGGTACAGCGTCTTGTTCTTGTTCGAGAGTACGGCAAGGGGCGAGTCGTTGCCCATCGAGCCGGTGGGCTCCTCGCCGTTGGCGCTCATCGGCGTGAGGATGAACTTGAGGTCCTCCTGCGTCCAGGCGAAGGCCTGCTGACGGTCGAGGAGCGGCACGCCCGAGCGCTCCGGCTGCTGGCGGTCGGTCTCCACGTCGTCGAGCTTGATGCGGATGCGCTCCATCCACTCGGCGTAGGGCTTGTTGCCGGCGAGCGTCTCCTTCAACTCCTTGTCGTCGACGATGCGGCCTTTTTCCAGGTCGACGAGGAACATCTTGCCCGGCTGCAGGCGCCACTTGCGCACGATTTTTTCTTCCGGGATGGGCAGCGTGCCCGATTCGGAAGCCATGATCACCAGGTCGTCGTCGGTGACGATATAGCGCGCCGGGCGCAGGCCGTTGCGATCGAGGGTGGCGCCGATCTGGCGGCCGTCGGTGAAAGCGATGGCGGCCGGGCCGTCCCAGGGTTCCATCATCGCGGCGTGGTATTCGTAAAAAGCACGGCGGCTGCCGTCCATGAGGGTGTGGCCTTCCCAGGCTTCGGGAATCATCATCATCACCGCGTGGGCGATGGAGTAGCCGCTCATGGTGAGCAACTCGAGCGCGTTGTCGAAGGAGGCCGAATCGGACTGGCCCGGGTAGATCAGCGGCCAGAGCTTTTCCAGGTCCTTGCCCAGGACGGGGCTGGAGATGGCGCCCTGGCGGGCACGCAGCCAGTTGACATTGCCGCGCAGGGTATTGATCTCGCCGTTGTGGGCGATCAAACGAAACGGATGGGCGAGGTCCCAGGTCGGGAAGGTGTTGGTCGAAAAGCGCTGGTGCACAAGGGCGAGCGCCGACACCACGCGCGCATCCTGCAAGTCCTTGAAGTAGGAACCGACCTGGTCGGCGAGCAGCATGCCCTTGTAGACGACGGTGCGCGCCGACATTGAGGGCACGTAAAACTCCTTGCCGTGCGCCAGGTGCAGCGCCTGGATGGCGTGGCCGGAGGCCTTGCGGATGATGTAGAGCTTGCGCTCGAGCGCGTCGGTGACGGTGACGTTGGCACCGCGGCCGATGAACACCTGGCGCACCACCGGTTCGATCTTTTTTACCGACACACCGAGGCCGCTGTTGTCGCGCGGCACATCGCGCCAGCCGAGCAGGACCTGCTCTTCGTCCTTGATGGCGCGTTCGATTTCCTGCTCACAGGCGATGCGCGAGGCCGGCTCCTTCGGCAGGAAGACCATGCCGACGCCGTATTCGCCCAGCGGCGGCAGCGTCACGCCCTGCCTGGCCATTTCTTCGCGAAACAAGGCGTCGGGGAGCTGGATGAGAATACCGGCACCGTCGCCGGCGAGCGGGTCGGCGCCGGTGGCGCCGCGATGCGTGAGGTTTTTCAGGATCAGCAGACCCTGTTCGATGATCGAATGGCTTTTCTTGCCCTTGATATGGGCCACAAAGCCGACGCCGCAGGCATCGTGCTCGTTCGCCGGGTCATACAGACCCTGGCGCGGGGGAATCGCCGGATGGTTCACGCAACACCTCTCACAGGAGTGTCGACCACAAGTGTCGACCACAAGTGTCAACCACAAATGCTGGGCTGGTGCGGGGGTCTCGACCCGCAACGCCAGCTCAGGGGGAGGACGAATATACCGCTGATTTCCCGCAACTTCAAGCGCTTAGGTGATTTTTTCCGCATTGCGGCATGGCGCCGCAGGGAATCCGGCGGGGCTCAGGCCGGCAGGGGCGTTGCAAGCGTTTGAAGCACCAGCGAATCGGGCACATCAGCGCGCACGCTGGCGCGGCCGATTCCCTCGAGCAGGATGTAGCGCAACTTGCCGCCCGAGGATTTCTTGTCGTGGGTCATCAGCTCGACAAACCGTGCCGGCTCGATGGGCGGCGGCGCCACCGGCAGCCCGGCGGCGGCGATGAGCGCCCGCACGCGCGCGGCGGCCGCGGCGTCGATGAGGCCCATGCGCTGCGACAGCCCGGCCGCGAGCACCATGCCCGCGGCAACCGCCTCGCCGTGCAGCCAGACGCCGTAGCCCATCGCCGCTTCGATGCCGTGGCCGAAGGTATGACCGAAGTTGAGCAGCGCACGCAGGCCTTGCTCGCGTTCATCGACGGCCACCACCTCGGCCTTGATTTCGATGGAGCGGCGGATGGCCTGGGCGAGCGCATCGGCGTCATGGGCGAGCAGTTTGGCCATGTTCTGTTCGAGAAACGTCACGTAGGCCTCGTCGCGAATAAAGCCGTGCTTGACCACTTCGGCCATGCCGGCCTTGAGTTCGCGTTCGGGCAGGGTGTCGAGGGTGGCCAGGTCGGCGATGACCGCACGCGGCTGGTGAAAGGCGCCGATCATGTTCTTGCCCAGCGGATGGTTGATGCCGGTCTTGCCGCCGACCGAGGAGTCGACCTGGGCGAGCAGGGTTGTCGGCACCTGGATGAAGGGTACGCCGCGCTGGTAGGTGGCGGCGGCAAAGCCGGCAAGGTCGCCGATGACGCCGCCGCCGAGGGCGACCAGCGTCACGCCGCGGTCGCAGCGCGCCTGCAACAGGGCGTCGTAAATGAGGTTGAGGGTCTGCCAGTGCTTGTGCTCTTCGCCGTCGGGCAGGATGACTTCGACCACGCGCACGCCGTTGGC
>CAMAWC010000179.1 GCA_945861875.1 Bordetella parapertussis | reverse complement strand
TGCACGTTCGATTCCGGGTCGAGCGCTTTGCCCTTGCGCCAGAAGCCCCAGGTGTCCTGGGTGCGTTCACGCACCGCCTTGCCGCGCTCGAGGACGATGGGGCGAAAGCCCATTTGCGCCAGGATCAGAGCGGCGAACAGGCCGCAGGGACCGCTGCCTATTACCACGGGCCGCTGTGCCCCATTGCCACCCAGGGCCGGGTCGGGTGCGCGTGTAACAAAGCGGTACTCCATGTCCGGAGTGGGGCGCAGGTGCGCATCGCCGGTGAATTTTTCCAGCAGCTGCGCTTCGTTCTTCACCTCTACGTCGACGCTGTAGATGAGCGTGATGGCCGAGCGTTTGCGCGCGTCGTGGGCACGGCGGAACACGCTGAACCGCTCCAGTTCGGTTGCGGCGATGCCGAGGCGTTTGACGATCGCCGCCTCGAGCTCGCCCGCGGCGTGGTCCAGCGGCAGTTTCAGTTCGGTGATTCGCAGCATGGTGGCGGACGGACGCGCCGCGTCAGGCGGAACAGACGGCGCAGCCCGGATCCTTTTTCAACCGCACCTCGCGCCACTGCATGGACAGCACATCGAGCAGCAAGACGCGACCGCAGAGGGTCTCGCCGACGCCGGCGATGAGCTTGAGCGCCTCGGCCGCCTGCATGGCGCCGATAATGCCGGTGAGCGGCGCGAACACGCCCATCACCGCGCAGCGTGTCTCCTCGAGTTCGGCGTCCTCTGGGAAAAGGCAGTGGTAGCAAGGGCTGTCGGCACGGCGCATGTCGAACACCGCGATTTGCCCGTCAAAACGCACGCCGGCGCCGGATACCAGGGGTTTGCGATGTTTCACGCAGGCGCGGTTGACGGCGTGGCGCGTGGCGAAATTGTCGCAGCAGTCGAGCACCACGTCGCAGGTGGCCACAAGCGCATCGAGCTCATCGCCGGCGAGGCGCGACTGCAGGGTCGTCACACTGACCTCCGGGTTGATGCGGGCGAGGGCGTCGCGTCCGGAATCGACCTTGGGGCGGCCGACGTCCGGCGTGGTGTGCAGGATCTGGCGCTGCAGGTTGGTCAGGTCGACGATGTCCGCGTCGGCGAGGCTGATGTGGCCGACCCCGGCCGAGGCAAGGTAGAGCGCCGCCGGCGAGCCGAGCCCGCCCGCCCCCACCACCAGTGCGTGTGCGGCGACGATGCTTTGCTGGCCCGCGACGTCGATCTCGGGCAGCAGGATGTGGCGCGAATAGCGCAGCAGCTGGGCGTCGTTCATATGCGGGTCGTCTGCATCGGGTGCGTCCGGCGAATCGTTTCTCAAAATGCACAAGGCCGGGACTAGCCCGGCCTCGCGTGTTGTTTCCGCCCGCTTATTTTACGGTAACGGCGGCTTGCTTGACCGGCGGGGCCTTCACCACCGGCAGGCCCTTGAGGTGGTTCATGGCCTGCTGGAACTGGAAGTCCTCGGCCGACGCGGGCTCGATCGGCGCGCGCGACTCGGCCGGCGAGTCGCTCTTGGGTTCGGCCTTGGTCGCCGCAGGAGCGGCCTTTTCGGCCGGTTTGGGTGCGGCACCCTTGTCGTTTTCAAGGTGCTTGAGCAGGTCCGCCTCGCGCATGCGCGTGCCGCTGGCGCCGGGCTCCTCCACCTCGACGTCGGGCACGATGCCCTTGGCCTGGATCGAGCGCCCGAGCGGCGTGTAGTAACGCGCCGTGGTGAGCTTGATCGCAGTGTTGTTCCCGAGCGGCAGTATGGTCTGCACCGAGCCCTTGCCGAAGGTGGTGGTGCCGATCACCGTGGCGCGCTTGTAATCCTGCAGTGCGCCGGCGACGATTTCCGAAGCCGAGGCCGAACCGCCGTTGACCAGCACCACCATCGGCACCGTCTTGATGCCGGGGGGCAGGGCCTTGAGGAAGTCCTCGCGCGTGCCGCGCAGGTAGTCCTCCGGGCTGGCGTTGAACTTGCGCTTGGCATCCTCGGTGCGTCCGTCGGTCGAGACGACCAGCGACTTGGGCGGCAGGAAGGCCGCCGACACGCCGACCGCGCCGTTGAGCAGGCCGCCCGGATCGTTGCGCAGGTCGAGCACAAAGCCCTTGAGCGGGCCGTCTTTGTACAGTGTATTGATATGTTTCACCAGGTTTTCGGTGGTGTGCTCCTGGAATTGCGACAGGCGCACATAGCCGTAGCCGGGCTCGATCATCTTGGATTTGACGCTTTGCACGCGGATCACGTCGCGGACCAGCGTCACTTCAAACGGCTTGGCCTCGCCTTTCCTGAGGATGGTGAGGCGGATAGGCGATTTGGGCTTGCCGCGCATTTTTTTCACGGCGTCGTTGAGCGTCATGCCCTTTACCGGCGCGTCATCGAGCTTGATGATGAGGTCGCCGGGCTTGAGGCCGGCGCGAAACGCCGGCGTGTCCTCGATCGGCGACACCACTTTGACAAAACCGTCTTCCATGCCCACTTCGATGCCGAGGCCGCCGAATTCCCCCTGGGTGCCGACCTGCATTTCCTTGAACGCCTCCGGATCAAGGTAGGTGGAGTGCGGATCAAGGTCGGACAGCATGCCGTTGATGGCACCGGTAATGAGCTTTTTGTCCGGCACGGTCTCGACATAGCCGCTCTTGATGGCGCCGAATACTTCGGCAAAGGAGCGCAGCTCCTCGACCGGCAGCGACAGGCGGCCCGGGTCGCGCTGCGCTTCGGCGGAAAAATTGAGCGAGAGCATGACGCCGGCCAGCAAGCCGATCACCACCAGCCCCACGGATTTCATTTTGTTGCGCATTTCTTTGCTCCGAAGTTGAATCGTCCGGGAATCCCGGTTGCAGGCCAGCGCTGTCGCGTGCCGCCCATGATGCATTGCGGCCTGCGCATTTTTGCCACAGATTACGACATCATTTTGCTGCTATTTCAGCGACACCCATGACAGCGGGTCAAAGGTACGTCCCTGATGCCGAATTTCAAAGTATAAACCCGATTCGGGGCTGCCGCCGCTTGCTCCCACCGTGGCCACGGCGTCCCCTGTCCTGACCTGGTCGCCCACCTGTTTGAGCGTGGCCTCATTGTTGCCGTAAATGGTCAGGTAGCCCTGGCCGTGGTCGACAATCAGCAGATTGCCAAAACCGCGCATCCACTCCGCGAATACCACCCTGCCCGGAGCCACCGCCTTTACTTCCTGCCCTGATTCGGTGCGGATGAACACACCCTTCCAGCTTGGTCCACCTTCGGCGCGGGAAGTTCCGTAACGATTTGCAACTTCGCCGCGTACCGGCAGACGCAGGCTGCCTTTCATCCTGGTAAACACGCCGTCACCGGTGTTTGTCCCGGCTTCGGGCAGCTTTTCGTTACGGCGGCCCGGTTTGGACGGGGCGGCAATCACCTTGGCGATTTCTTCCACCAGGCGCGTCAACCGCGCTTCGTTGCGCTCCAGCGATTTGACTTCGCGCCGCTGCGTCCGGATCTGGCCCTGGATGCCGCTCAGCACCTTGCGCCGCTCGGCTTGCCGCGCCAGCAGCGCGCGGCGTTCTTCACGCTGGCGTGCCTCGAGCTGCGCCAGTTCGCGGTTTTTTTCGCGTGTTTCGCCCTCCAGGTCGAGCAGGCGGACGATGCCGGCGCGCAGGCTGCGTACGAATTGCGCCTGGGCGCGTGAAATGTAGCTGAAGTAATGCAGTTCGCGCGCCGTGACGTTCGGATCGGCGCCGGAGAGGGCAAGTCGCAAAAAGCCCTGCTCGCCGCCCTGGTAGCGTGCCGCGAGCAGCCGCCCCAGCCGCGCCTGGCTGGCCGCAAGCTCGTTTTCCTGGCGGTTGCGCCGGCCACCTATATCGCGCAACTCGGTGCGCGCCGCCTGTTGTTCGGCGGCCAGGTCGCGCAGCGCCCGGTTGGAATCGGAAATGGCTTTTTCCGATTCGCGCAGCTGGTCGCTCGCCTCGCTCTTGACCTCTTCGGCGCTGGCGATGTCCTGGCGCAGCTTGTCGATGCGCCCGCGCAAGGCCTTGAGGTCTTCCTTGTCCGCTGCTGCGGCGCCCTGGGCGTATGCCGGCAGGGCGGGCAGGCCCGTCAGTGCGAGACAGGCCGCGCCAAGGCGTGCGGCGCGCAGTGTGCACAGCGTCGCCGCGCGCAACCGGCTGGCGAAGGCCTGCGTATCAGCCCCCGGCCCTGGTCTGGTTGGCGACGGCCCTGGCCTTGGCTTCTGCCTCGGCCGCATCGCCGAGGAAATAGTGGCGCAAGGGCCTGAGGTTGTCGTCCAGCTCGTAGACCAGTGGCACACCGGTCGGGATGTTCAGCCCGACAATGTCGGCATCGCCGATGTTGTCGAGGTATTTCACCAGTGCGCGCAGGGAATTGCCGTGCGCGGCTATCAGCACCTGCTCCCCGGCCATGACGCGCGGGGCGATGGCCTTGTTCCAATAGGGCAGGAAGCGCGCAACCGTGTCCTTGAGGCATTCGGT
>CAMAWC010000178.1 GCA_945861875.1 Bordetella parapertussis | reverse complement strand
TCGCGCCCGAAGTCGCGCGCAATGCGCGCCATCGCCGCCACCAGTTCGTGGTTGTGTTTGGCCGGCTTTCCGTCGGGAAGGTAGATGTTGTCCTCAAAGCCCACGCGCACGATGTCGCAGCCCATTGAAACGCCCAGCGTGTTCATCGGGAACTGGTCGCGGTCGGTGGCGAGCACCGCCCACTTGGCCTGCGGAAAAAGGCGGGCACCCTCGTCCTGCGCAAATATGAGGTGGCGCGCCGTTGCCGGCATGGCGCCAAAGCCCATGCAGTAGTCGAGCCAGAACGTGGTGCTCTTCTTATCGAAAAGGCCCTCGTCGGCGAGGCGCATGGCGTTGTTGAGGAAACCGGTGTCGGCGATTTCCATTTCCCAGGGCAGTCCCTTCTTGACGATGGCGGCGATATTCTTTCGCAAAAAGGCCGGCGTGTTCTGGTAGGTGGCGTCGGCTTTGTAGGCGCTGCTGCCGCCCGGGCGCCAGATGTCCCAGCTGCCCGGTGGAATGGTCGCAAGATCCTGCTTGGGGTCCAGTGACAGCAGTCCCATGCGCTCGTCGGTGCCTGGGCGCAGGCCGCTGCCGGTGATGCCTATACCGGTGGTGGTCTGGATCAGCATGTCGCACCTGGCGCGCACGCGCCGGATGATGTCGGCGTAGATCGCCGGGTCGGCGCTACCCTGCTTGCTCACCGGGTCGCGCGCATGGATGTGCAGCACGGATGCGCCGGCTTCGAGGCAGCGCACCCCCTCGTCGGCGATTTCTTCCGGGGAGAGAGGCACATGCGCGCCCTCGCGGTCCATCGCGTTGCCGCCGGTGGGGGCCACCAGGATCACCAGTTTTTTTCTTGTCATGCCGTCCTCCTGTTATTGCGGTTTTTTATCGTTTCAAATTTTACTTTTTCGCGGCGCCGTTTTTTGCGTCACGAATGCTTTGCCAGACGCGTTGCGGCGTCGCCGGCATGGCGATGTCCATCACCCCGAGCGGCCGCAGCGCATCCAGTATCGCCTCGATGATGGCCGGCGGCGCCGGCACCGCACCGGCCTCGCCCACGCCCTTGACCCCCAGTGGATTGGAGGTGCTGGGGATCTCTTCGAAGCCAACTGCAATGTGCGGAAAATCATCAGCGCGCGGCATGCAATAGTCGATGAAGCTGCCCGAGAGCAGCTGCCCCGAGTCGGGGTCGTACACCACCTCTTCCATCAGCGCCTGGCCGGCGCCTTGCGCCAGGCCGCCGTGCACCTGGCCTTCGCAAATGAGCGGGTTGATGACGCGGCCAAGATCGTCAACCACGGCATAGCGGTCGATTTTCACCACGCCGGTCTCCGCATCGACCAGCACTTCGCACACATGGCAGCCGTTGGGATGGTTTTGCCCGTCGCTCGAATACATTGCGCTTGCTTCGAGGCCGGTGTTGAGGTGGGCCGGAATGCCGCGCGGCCGGAACGCCGCCTTGGCCACCTCGGTCAGCGCAATGCCGCGGTCGGTGCCTGATATCTTGAAAGTTCCAGCCTCGAAAACCAGGTCGGCCTCGCTCGCCTCGAGCAAATGGGCGGCGAGGGGCTTGGCCTTGTCAATGATCTGGTTGGCCGCCATGCGCAGCGCGCCGCTGGCGATCATGGAACTGCGCGCGGCATAGGTGCCGCGTCCAAACGCGACCTGGTCGGTGTCGCCCTGCATGAACTGTATCGATTCATACGGCTGGCCCAGCCACTCGGACACCAGTTGCGCGTAAGTGGTGGCATGGCCCTGCCCGTGCGAGTGCGTGCCGGCGAGTATGGTCACGCCGCCGGTCGGGTCGTAGCGCAATTCCAGCCGTTCGTTGAAGCGTCCGCCCGCCTCGATGTAATAGGCCATGGCGCGCCCGCGCAACAAGCCGGCCTTTTCCGCGGCGGTGCGGCGTGCGGCAAAGCCGTCCCAGTCCGCCAGGCGCAGGCAATGGTCCATGGTGCGCGCGAAATCGCCGCTGTCGTACTTGAGTTCGGTTTGTGTCTGGTAGGGCATGGCCGAGGCGGGTATGAAATTGCGCCGACGGAATTCGACCGGAGCTATGCCCAGCTTGCGTGCGGCCATTTCCACCAGGCGTTCGGTGAGGATGATGGCCTCGGGCCGCCCGGCGCCGCGATACGCCGAGGTGGGCGACATGTTGGTGAACACGCCCTTGCCGACGACATCGACCGCCGGCACGTCATAGACGTTGGGCAGCAGTTTCATGGCGTAATCGACCGGCGTCACCGCGCCGTGAAAGGCGTAGGCGCCGATGGCATGCCAGCCGCGCGCGCGAATGGCGAGGATGCGTCCGTCGGTGGAAAGCGCCATAGAACCCTCGACCACCTGGTCGCGGCCGTGGTTGTCACCCAGCAGTGATTCGGATCGCGTGGCGACCCATTTCACCGGACGGCCGCAGCGGCGCGATGCCCACAGCACCAGTGCGTCCTCAAGGTAGGGGTGGATCTTGACGCCAAAGCCGCCGCCGACATCGCCGGAGACAACGCGCAGGCGGTTCTCCGCGATATGCAGGATTTCGCGTGCGAGTATGCCGCGGCCGCTGTGCGGCGCCTGCGAAGTGGCGTAGAGGGTGTATTTGTCCTCGGCCGCGTTGTAATCGCCGATGGCGCCGCGCGGTTCTATGGGATTGGCCGACACGCGGTTGTTGCGGATGCGCAGCGATACCGTGGTGTGGGCCGCGGCAAAAGCGGCGTCGGTCTTTTGCTTGTCGCCAAAGGCGATGGTGAAGGACACATTGTCGGCGCACCCGTCCCATATTTTCAGGGCGCCGGGCTTGATCGCCTCTTCCGCGCTCGTCACCGCCGGCAGCGGCGCGTAGTCGATGAGGATTTGTTCGGCGGCGTCACGCGCCTGCTGCAGCGTCTCGGCCACGACAAAGGCGACGCGGTCGCCGACGCAGCGCACACGGTCGCACACCAGCAGCGGCCGCAGCGTGCGAAAGCCGGGCGGTCCGCCGCGCTCGTCGTTGATGTATATGGTCGGGAAGGCGCCCAGTCCGTCGGTCGCAACATCGGCGCCGGTGAGCACGCACAGCACGCCGGGCATGGCTGCGGCGGCGGATGTGTCTATCGAAACGATGTCGGCGTGGGCGTGCGTTGACATCAGCACCGCGCCGTGGCACTGGCGCGGCAGCTCGATGTCATCAAGGTAACGGCCGCGTCCGGTGAGAAAGCGCGCATCCTCCACGCGGCGCACGGGCTGGCCAATGCCGTACTTATTCACGTGTATTTGCTTGCCCTGGGATGCGTCGGGCGCATAGTATAGCCCACGGGTTTTCAATAAAATCGCAGATAACCATGCTGCTGCACTGCATCATCCAGGAGAATTTGCAATGAAGGTTTCTCGTTTCGTAGTGATGTTGTTTGCGTCGTTGTTCGTTGCGGCGGCAAGCGCCCAGGACAAATATCCGTCCAGACCGATCACGGTGGTCGTCCCCTACGCCAGCGGCACCACCACCGACCTGATCGCGCGCGCCTTTGCACCTAAGCTGCAGGAAATCCTCGGCCAGCCGGTGATCGTGCAGAACCGCGCCGGTGCCGGCGGCACCATCGCCACGCAGTCGGTTGCGGTCGCGCCGGCGGATGGCTACACACTGCTGATGGCCAACTCGACGCACGCCATCAATCCGACGCTCTACACCAAGCTTACCTACGACAGCCGGCGCGACTTCCTCGGTGTCGCGCTGGTGGCCGAATCGGCCTACCTGATTGTCGCCGGCCCGCAATTGGGCGTGAAGACGCTGAAGGAGTTTGTCGCACTGGCGAAGCAAAAGCCCGGCAGCGTCAACTATGCCTCCGCCGGTGTCGGCACCTCCACCCATCTCGCCGCGTCCTATTTCAGCAGCCTCGCCGGCATTGAGATCGTGCATGTCCCGTACAAGAACTCGGCCGACTACATTGCTGATCTGCTGAGTGGTCGCGTGCAGGTGAGTTTTGTGCCGACAGCTTTTTTGCTCACACACATCAAGTCGGGGAAATTGCTGGCGCTGGGTGTCTCGACGCGCGATGCGATGAAAACGCCGCTCGAAGTTCCCAGCACGCGCGAGGCGGGCATAGATTATGAATACACCGCCTGGTTCGGCCTGCTCGCGCCCTCCAAGGTGTCGCCGGCCATCCTTGAGCAACTGAGCCGCGCCGTGCGTCAGGCGCAGGAGCACCCGGACATCAAGGCGGAATTCGCCAAGCTCGGCCTGGCGGCGCGCAATGTGCCGCTCACCGAGTTCGACGCCTACATCAAGACCGACATGGACAAGCTCGGGCCTTTCGTCAAGGCGAGCGGGGCCAAGGCCGATTAAAGTCGCTGGATCGTTCGTTTAAGGCGAGCGGGGCCAAGGCCGACTAGTGTCAGCGCTAACGTGAAGCCAGCGCCTGCTTGAGCGCCGGTTCGAACGCACCATCTATCAAAATGAAGGCGATGCGACAGGGCTTGCCCGAGCGGTTGCTCCAGGCGTGGTTGGTGCCCACTTGGACGGTGACATCGCCGGCCTTGAGCAGTACCTCCGAATCGTCGAGGATTAGATGCAGCTCACCCTCGAGTACGATGGCGTAATCGATGGTTTCGGTGCGGTGCATCATCGGATGCACGCCGCTTGAGGCGAAGGT
>CAMAWC010000177.1 GCA_945861875.1 Bordetella parapertussis | reverse complement strand
AGGTCGCTCACCTCGAGGCCGCAGCGGCGCACGCATTTGACGATGTTCTGCGCCGCGCTCACCGCGCCGGTGACGATGTGCACCTTCACTTCGAGGCGCACGCCGGACATGCCCAGCGGCTCCTTGATGCCGTCCTGTCCGTCGACAATGAATTCCTGGGTGAGGATGTGCAGCACCTGCTGGTCGGTCGGGATGGGCATGGCGCGGGCCGTCTCGATCACGCGATTGACGTCGAGCAGCGACACCTCCTTGTCCTTGATCGGCACCATGCCGTTGCCGTTAAAGCTCTTGATGTGGCTGCCGGCGATGCCGGTGTAGACACGGCCGATGCGCACCCCGGCCATCAGTTCGGCCTCTTCGAGCGCGCGCTGGATCGAGTTGACGGTCGACTCAATGTTCACCACCACGCCTTTTTTCAGCCCGCGCGATTCGTGGTGGCCCATGCCGATTACTTCGAGCCGGCCGTCGGGCAGCAACTCCGCGACCACGGCGACCACCTTGGAGGTGCCGATGTCCAGGCCGACGATGAGATTGCGATTGTCCTTGGTCATGGCGTCCGATCCATAAGTCGCGTCAGCGACTCTGTAACCTCCCCTCGCCCCTTGCGGGAGAGGGGCCGGGGGAGAGGGGTTGGTAAGAGAAAACGAATCTTCATGGTGTCGTTCGTGGACATTCGTCGTCTAGGCACGCTTGCGCGCGGCTTTCCTGTCAGGATCGGAATTCATAATTTCGGGTACGCGCAGGGCGAATCCGTTGGGGTAGCGCAAATCGACGTAATCGAGGCGGCGCCGCAACTGGCCGAGAGTCTGCGGGTAGACCTGTGCGAAGCGCGACAAGCGCTCGGTCACCGACATCTGCGCCGGCGCGGATGTCGCTGCGGACACGCCGTCCTGCCCGGTATCGCGCCCCAGTTCGACCACCAGGCCGTTGGCGAGGCGCACGCGCCAGGCGTAGCGGCGCGACAACAGCACCTGCCGCGGCTCGATGTCCGCGCCCAGGGGCGCGAGTATGTTTTTAAAGGCGCGATAGCGCTCGGTCACCTGGCGCTCGCTCGCCGCAGGTCCGAACAGCAGCGGCAGCGCGGCGCGCTGCTCGTCCTCGCCTTCGAATACCTCGCCCTGAACATTGACCAGGCGATCGTCGCCCCAGCGCGCCAGCACGACATGCTCCTCGATCGCCACATCCAGACGGTCGGGCCAGGAACGGCGCACCGCTACCTTGCGCACCCACGGCAGCGCCCCGAGCGTGTTGCGCACCGCATCCAGGTCAAGGCCGAAAAAATTGCCGCTGACGCGCCCGGACAGCGCCTCGTCAAGCTGCGCCTGGGTCAGCCGCGTCAACTCCCCCTGCACCGCCTGCACGCGCACCACACGCAGTGGAAACAGCGGCGAGGTGACCACCGAGTAGTAAACACCCCACGACAGCAGCAGCAAGGCCACCCCGAGCAGGCCGGCGCTGATGCCGTTCAGCAGGCGCGGGTTATCCCACATGCGCCGTCTCCAGTATCGCCATCACCAGGTCCTCGAACGAAAGGCCCGCCTCGCGCGCCGCCATCGGCACCAGGCTGTGCGCCGTCATGCCGGGCGAGGTGTTCATCTCCAGCAGCCAGGGCTTGCCGGCGGCATCGATCATCAGGTCGGCGCGCCCCCAGCCGCGGCAGTCGAGCAGCTTGAAAGCCTCGAGCGAAAGCGCCTGTATGGTTTTCTCCAGTGCGGCCGGCAGCCCGGATGGGCAAAAATAGCGCGTCTCGTCGGAAAAATACTTGTTCTGGTAATCGTAGTTGCCCCCCGGCGCCTCGATGCGTATCACCGGCAGGGCACGGTCGGCGAGGATGGACGCGGTCACTTCCTGCCCGTCTATGAACTGCTCTGCCAGCACCAGCGGATCGTGGCGCGCGGCATCGGCGTAGGCCTTGGGCAGATCCCCGACACGCGTGACCTTGCTGATGCCTATGGTCGATCCCTCGCGCGCCGGCTTGACGATAAGCGGCAGGCCGATGTCCTTTGCCACCGCGTTCCAGTCGGCGCCGACGGTGAGCACGCGATAGCGCGGCGTCGCCAGGCCGGCCTGCAGCCAGAGCATCTTGGTACGCCACTTGTCCATCGCCAAGGCGGAGGCCATCACGCCGCTGCCGGTATAGGGGATGGCCATGGTCTCGAGAGCGCCCTGCACCGTGCCGTCCTCGCCAAAGCGGCCGTGCAACGCGATGAACACACGCTTGTAGCCCTCGGCGGCGAGCGCCGCAAGCGGCCGCTCGGCCGGGTCAAAGGCATGGGCATCGACGCCGCGATCGCGCAAAGCCTTCAACACGGCCGTGCCCGAGAGCAGCGAAATCTCACGCTCGGATGACGGGCCGCCCATCAACACCGCAACCTTGCCCGGACCGCTCATGCTTTTTCCCCCGCTTTTACCCCAACGACGCGCACTTCGGGCACCAGTGCGACACCATGCCGCGCCAGCACCGTGGCGCGGGCGTGTTCGATCAGCGCCTCGATGTCGGCGGCGGTCGCACGGCCGCCCGGTGTGACGATGAAATTGGCGTGCTTTTCCGAAATGCGCGCGCCGCCGATGGCATGGCCCTTGAGCCCGCTCGCCTCGATCAGGCGCGCGGCGTAGTCGCCCTCGGGATTGCGGAACACCGATCCGGCGTTGGGCAGATTGAGCGGTTGCGAGGCGACGCGCTTGGCCAGCAGCGACTTGATGCGTTCACGCGCACGCGCACCATCGCCAATCCTGAAACGGAACCAGGCGGCGCTGAACCACTCCTCGGCGCCCTGTGCCGACCCGACGGGCACAGAGTTGAGCTCGACATGTCGATAGCTCGCGGTGTAATCGGATGCGGGTCGTTCGCGCAACTCGCCGCTGCGCGTGAGCACCTGCACACGCTCGACGAATTGCCAGGTTTCCGATCCATAGCAACCTGCATTCATGGCCAGCGCGCCGCCGATGGTGCCGGGCACGCCGGCGAGAAACTCGGCGCCCTCCAGCCCGTGGGTGGCGGCAAAGCGCGCAACCTTGGGCGAGGCAGCGCCGGCGCCGGCAAACACCAGATCATGTTCAACGCGCATGTCGGCGTGCGAGGTGTGCATCAGCACCACCGTGCCGCGATAGCCGCCGTCGCGCACCAGCAGGTTGCTGCCCAGCCCGCAAAACAGCAGCGGCTCCTCCGCCGGCAGGGTGCGCAGAAACACGCGCAAGTCCTCGATGTCGGCCGGCACATAGGCGTGCGCCGCCCGGCCGCCGACACGCCAGCTCACATGCGCACCCATCGGTTCGTTGGCGCGCAGGCTGCCGCGCAAGGCGGTGGTCGCGAAGCTGGCGTTGTGCAGTTCGGCCATGTTCATTTCGCTTCCTGCTTCTTGCCTGTCGCGAGCCGCGCCGCAACCTTTGACGCAACCTCGGCCGCAACCGCGCCGATGGAGCCGGCGCCCATCGTCACCACCACGTCGCCGGGCTTGACCGCCGTGCATATGGCCTCGGGCATGTCGGCTATCTGCTTCACAAACAGGGGCTCGACCTTGCCGGCGACGCGCACCGCGCGCACCAGCGACTTGCCGTCGGCGGCGACGATGGCCGGCTCGCCGGCCGCATACACATCGGCCAGCAGCAGCGCGTCGACACTGGAGAGCACCGCGACAAAGTCCTCGAACAGGTCGCGCGTGCGGGTGTAGCGGTGCGGCTGGAAAGCCAGCACCAGCCGCCGGCCGGGGAATGCGCCGCGCGCCGCATCGAGGGTGGCGCGCATTTCCGCCGGGTGATGGCCGTAGTCATCGACCAGAGTGAAGCTGCCACCGGTTCCGACGATAGCGATGTCGCCATAGCGCTGAAAGCGCCGCCCGACACCGCGGAACTCGCCGAGCGCCCTGACAATGGCCTGGTCCGGAACACCCAGTTCGGTGGCCACGGCGATCGCGGCAAGCGCGTTCTGCACATTGTGCCGGCCGGGAAGGTTGAGCGTGATCTCGAGCGCTCCGGGCATGCCCTCGCGCAGGGCGCGAAAGCGCATGCGGCCGTTCTCGTGCAGCACCTCCTCGGCGCGCACCATGGCGTCCTTGTTAAAGCCGTAGGTGACGATGGGCTTGGACACGAAGGGCATGATTTCGCGCACCGCGGCGTCGTCCGAACACAGGATGGCCGAACCGTAAAACGGCAGGTTCTGCAAGAAGCCGACAAAAGCCTGCTTCAGCTTGGCGAAATCGTGCTGGTAGGTTTCCATGTGGTCGGCGTCGATGTTGGTCACCACCGCCACCACCGGTTGCAGGTGCAGGAAGGAGGCGTCCGACTCGTCGGCCTCGACGACGATGAACTCGCCGGTTCCGAGGCGCGCATTGGAAGCCGCGCTGGTGAGCCTGCCGCCGATGACAAAAGTCGGGTCAAGCCCGCCCTCGGCAAGCACGCTGGCGACAAGGCTGGTGGTGGTGGTCTTGCCGTGCGTGCCCGCGATGGCAATACCCTGCTTGAGGCGCATCAACTCGGCCAGCATCAACGCACGCGGCACCACCGGCACGCGGCGCGCGCGCGCCGCAATCACCTCGGGGTTGTCACCCTTGACGGCGGTCGAAATCACCAGCGCATCGGCCTCGGCCACGTTTTTCGCCGAGTGGCCGATACTGATCTTCGCACCCAGGCCGGCAAGGCGCTCGGTGGCGCCGTTG
>CAMAWC010000176.1 GCA_945861875.1 Bordetella parapertussis | reverse complement strand
TTGTCCGATTTGAAAGGCTTACCCGGCACGGTTCCTCGTGCCGCCCCACGATGAGCCTCGCCAGCGATACCCCAACGCCGCTCCCCGGCAAAATTGCCGCCTTGTTGCGCGAATCGAAGTGGTTTGCCCTGGTTGCCGTCGCGCTGTATCTCGCGTTAATCCTGTTCACATTCAATAAGGCCGACCCGGGGTGGTCACACAGCACAACCGATGGTGTCATTGCCAATGCCGGCGGCCGGGTTGGCGCCTGGCTTGCCGATGTGTTGCTGTATCTGTTTGGTTTATCGGCCTGGTGGTGGGTGGCCTTGCTGCTATACGCCGTGGTCTGGGGATACCGGCGTCTCGATGGCTACTCCATCTCGGACCGGCGACCGTTTGTCATTTCCCTGGTCGGGTTCTTTGTCCTCATTTTTTCAAGCAGTGCGCTCGAGGCCCTGCGTCTTTACACGCTCAAGGCTACATTGCCGCTGGCACCAGGTGGCATGCTCGGTGATGTCGCCGCCCGGGCGCTAGAGAGAACAATCGGTTTTTCCGGTGGCACGCTGCTGCTGTTGACAGGGTTTGCCATCGGCCTGTCGTTGTTTAGCGGCATCTCCTGGCTGAACGCACTCGAAGGTGTGGGTGCCGGACTCGAGTGGGCCTACGGCGCGGCACGCGGCGCTTGGCTGCGGCGCGAAGACCGCAAAGCCGGCGAAATCGCCAAAGTCGAACGCGATGCCGTCGTTGATGTTGAACTCAAGCGCATAGAGTCGCACGAGCCCATTCGCATCGAAGCGCCTGTCGTCGAGATCAAGAAGTCCGCCCGCGTCCAGAAAGAAAAGCAAAAGCCGCTGTTCCAGGACCTTCCCGATACGCCGCTGCCGCCGATCGGCTTGCTCGATGAGCCGAGCGCGGATATTGAAACCGTCTCGGCCGAGACGCTTGAATTTACCTCGCGCCTTATTGAGAAAAAGCTCAAAGATTTCGGCGTGGAGGTCAGGGTTCTCGCCGCCTATCCCGGGCCGGTGATTACGCGCTACGAGATCGAGCCTGCGGTGGGCGTGAAGGGCAGCCAGATCGTCAACCTCGTCAAGGACCTGGCCCGCGCGTTGTCGGTGGTGTCGATACGCGTGGTCGAAACAATACCGGGCAAGTCGTGCATGGGGCTGGAACTGCCCAATCCGCACCGCCAGGTCGTGCGCCTGTCCGAAATTCTCGGTTCCGAGGTGTACCAGAGCCCCAGTTCGCCGCTCACGCTGGCACTGGGCAAGGACATCGGCGGCAATCCGGTTGTCGCCGACCTTGCGCGCATGCCCCACTTGCTGGTTGCCGGCACCACCGGCTCGGGCAAGTCGGTGGCGATCAACGCCATGATCCTGTCGCTGCTCTACAAGGCCGAGGCGCGCGATGTGCGACTGATCATGGTCGACCCGAAAATGCTCGAACTGTCGATCTACCAGGATATTCCGCATTTGCTCGCACCGGTTGTGGTGGACATGAAGCAGGCAGCACACGCCTTGTCCTGGTGTGTCGGCGAAATGGAAAGGCGTTACAAACTCATGTCATGGGTCGGGGTAAGGAACCTCTCTGGCTACAACAGCAAGATTGCCGATGCCGAAAAAACCGGCACGCCACTGCACGACCCGACCACCCTTGACACCGGCAACCCGGTGCCGCTGACCAAGCTGCCGCATATCGTCGTGGTGATCGACGAACTGGCAGACATGATGATGGTGGTGGGCAAAAAAGTGGAAGAACTCATCGCCCGTCTGGCGCAAAAAGCACGCGCCTCGGGCATACATCTGATCCTTGCCACGCAGCGTCCGTCGGTCGATGTGATCACCGGCCTCATCAAGGCCAATATCCCTACGCGCATCGCCTTCCAGGTTTCATCCAAAATCGATTCGCGGACCATTCTTGACCAGCAAGGCGCCGAGGCCTTGTTGGGGCAGGGCGACATGCTGTACCTGCCGCCCGGTACCGGCCTGCCGCAGCGCATTCACGGCGCGTATGTCGCCGATGACGAGGTGCACAAGGTTGTCCATTACCTCAAGTCGCTGGGGCAGCCTGACTACGTTGTCGGACTGCTCGACTCGCCCGAAGAAGCGGGCGGAGAGTCCGGTGATGCCGAAGGCGGCAATGCGGAGTCCGATCCGCTTTACGACCAAGCGGTTGAACTGGTTCTCAAAACCCGGCGCGCATCCATCTCGCTGGTGCAACGCCATTTGCGCATTGGCTATAACCGCGCCGCGCGCCTGATTGAGGCCATGGAAAAGGCCGGCCTCGTCTCCTCCATGGAGTCGAACGGCAACCGCGAAGTCCTGGCGCCCGCCCGGGCTGAATAGCGCATTTTTGTTGTAATTCCGTCGTTTTTTCTGCCCGATGGACTCTAAGTGTGGCTTTCGCCACACTTTCTACGGGAATTCCTCGTTAAAAGTGATTAACTAGCTGATAATGAAACAATTGTCAGCTTGCTAGCTGATAATGAAAGAATTGTCAGCCTGGCATGCTATTTGCCTTAGTTTCAGGTGCAAAGCGCGAATCTAGCCAGAAGTATTAGGCGAGGTCTAACCGTATCACCATGACTGTAGTCGTACCCAGCACCCTGTCGCGCACGCTGCTTAGCGTTGCTCTGGCGTCCTGCTTTGGCGGGTTCGGCGCAGACACGCAAGCCGCCCCGACCGCGCCCACCGTTGCGGCCGGTCAGGCCAGCTTTGCCCAGAACGGCAAGACGCTTTCGATTACCAACACCCCGGGTACCGTCATCAACTGGCAGGGTTTTTCCATTGCCCAGGACGAGACCACCCGTTTCATCCAGCAAAGCGCAACCAGCGCAGTGCTCAACCGTGTCACCGGCAGCACCTCGTCTTCCATACTCGGACAGTTGCAATCGAACGGCCAGGTATTCCTGATCAACCCCAACGGCATCATCGTCGGCCCCACCGGCCGCATCGACACCGCCGGCTTTGTCGCCTCCAGCCTCGACCTCAAGGACGGTGATTTCATTTCGCGCCGGTTCAAATTCGAGGGCAGCGACAAGGCAGGCAAAGTCATCAACCAGGGAGAGATCACCACACCTGCCGGTGGCAAAGTCTGGCTGATCGCACCCAGCGTAGAGAACAGCGGCATGATCACCACGCCCGAGGGCCAGATCGTCCTTGCCGCGGGCAAAAAAGTCACCATCGCCGACTCGCGCTACCCCAGTGTATTCATTGAAGTGCAGGCCCCCGATGGCGAGGCCGTGAACCTGGGGCAAGTGATCGCCAAGTCCGGCGAAATCGGCATGTTCGGGCGCAGCGTCAAGAACGCCGGTACGCTCAACGCCAATGCCGCGGTCATCGAAAACGGCAAAGTCGTTTTCAAACGTAAAGACCTTCCCGCCCAACTCGCGCCAACGCAAATCGCCGGTGGCGTGACGATCGAGGCCAGTGAGAACCTGACGCTCGCAGCGGGCAGCCAGATCTCCGCCGACGGGCCGCAAGCCGGCGAAATTCGCCTCACCGCGGGTGGCGAATTGTCAATGAAACTTGACAGCAGTATCAGCGCCAATGGCGTGCAAGGCGGCAACATCAGCGCGCGGGGCAGCACCCTGCTTTCCGAAGCCCTCGTCGAAGCGCGCGGCAGCGATGGCCCTGGCGGGCGTATTTCACTGCTCGGTGAGCGGGTGGCCCTGCTCAATCGATCGCGTACCGATGCGTCGGGAGAACTTGGTGGTGGGGTTGTGCTGGTGGGTGGTGACTATCAGGGAAAAAATCCGGATGTAATGAATGCCACAGCCACCCATATCGGGGCGGGGGCGGAGATAAGCGCTGATGCGATTACGTCTGGCGATGGCGGCAAGGTTATCGTCTGGGCCAATGACGCCACCCGTTACCACGGCACGATCAGCGCACGTGGCGGCAGCGCCGGCGGCGATGGTGGTTTTGTCGAGGTCTCCGGCAAGAACTACCTCGATTTCAACGGCGCCGTGGATACCTTGGCACCTCTGGGCGCAACAGGAACGCTACTGCTCGACCCGACCAATTTGACCATCGTCGCGGGTTCTTCGTCTGTCAATGTCACGGGTGCCACGCCCTTTGAGCCGGCTATAGCAACCGGCTCCAGCCTGGGCTGGACCAACATCAATACCGCACTCGCGACCAGCGCAGTTGATATTAAAACCACAACTGGTTTCGACGCGGGCGAGGCCGGTAACATCACAATCGCGGGTGCGGGTACGCTGAGCAACGGCAATACTCTTTCGATCATTGCGGCGGGCAATATCGTCCAGAACGCCCTTGCGACCGTTACCCGTACTGCCGCAGGTGCGGGTCTTAACTTGACCGCGAGCAGCGGATCCGTGTCGCTCGCAGCCGCGGTCACCACGGCGGGAGGGGCGGTCAATATCAACAGCGCGAGCGTCAGCTCAGTCGTTGCTGGTTCAATCAACACCACCGGCGCTGCAAACGGCACGGGAGGGAATGTATTGATCAACACCACCGGGGTAATCAATTTGGCCGGTGCGATCACGACCACTGGAGGTACGGCTGGAGCGAGCCAGCAGGGTCGGGCTGCGGGGACGGTGACGATCAGCGGTGTTGGTGTGACGACGGGGGCGATTACGGCCAATGGCAGTGCAGCGACGACGGCATTGAGCAGCCAGCCCGGGGGGGCGGGTGGTGCGGTGCAGATCATCTCGAC
>CAMAWC010000175.1 GCA_945861875.1 Bordetella parapertussis | reverse complement strand
AGTGCCGGCGCGCGCTCCAGTGGTGGAGGCGCCCGTGCCGGTGGCGGCGGCGGTCGTCGCTAGGAGATGACTATGAACCGCAGGCATGCAATCGACAAAGAGACGACTCCCATGATTTCATTCGACCTTATGGCTGCAATTCGGGCTGCAATCCAAGCCGCATTTCGCCGCCTGGCGATGGTGCTGGCGCTGCTGCTGGCCTTGCCGCTGGCGGCTGTGGCCGCAGACCAGCAGACCTTCGCCACCCCGGAAGCGGCGGTGGATGCGCTGACTGCGGCGCTCAAGGCAAACGACGAGGCCGCGCTGCTTGCCATCTTTGGCGACAAGCACAAGAACCTGATCGGCTCGGGCGACAAGGCGCAGGATACCGCGGTGCGCGCCAAGGCTGCGGCGATGCTGGCGGCCTACCGTGTGCTGGAGCCGCGCGGCGACAACCGCCGGATTTTGATGATGGGTGTCGAGGCGTGGCCGTCGCCCATTCCTCTGGTGCGCCAAGGAGCGGTGTGGCGTTTTGCCACCGAGGAGGGCGCCGAAGAACTGCTTAACCGGCGGGTTGGTGCGAATGAACTCAATGCCATTTACGTCATGCGCGCTTATCTGGACGCACAGCGCGAGTATGCGACCATAGACCGCGACGGCGACGGGGTGCGTGAATACGCGCAAAAACTTATCAGCACGGCGGGCAAACAAAACGGTCTGTATTGGCTCGCCGACGCCGCCAAGGGCGAACAAGCCAGCCCCTTCGGACCGCTGATTGCTGAGAGCGCACCATACCGTGCAGGCGCCAAGGCCGGGGATCCCTACCGCGGCTATCGGTTCCGCATACTCACGCGCCAGGGTAAGAGTGCGGCCGGCGGCGCGTTCAACTATGTCATCAACGGGCGCATGATTGCCGGCTTTGCCATGGTCGCGTACCCGGCTGAATACGGCGAGAGCGGCGTGATGACTTTTATCGTCAACCACAACGGCAAGACATTCCAGAAAGACCTTGGCAAGAACACCGTTGGCATCGGCGCGGCCATGACCAGTTTTGACCCGGGCGCCGGCTGGAAGGAAGTAACGAACTGAACTGGTGATGCGGGGCGGCGTCTGCCCCGGTTTTTAACGGTGCCATCACCGTTGTAACGACCGCCGCCAAGCGCCGAGGCGCGACAATCCATAATCTCATCGTTGTTCCAACCCATTTTCAAGGACTTGTAAATGAACTTTGCCAAAACCGGAATACTTCTTGCCAGCGCGGCTACCGTGCTCGCTCTTGCCGCCTGTGATGCCGCCAAGGACGCGAGCCCCTCCGCCAAGAGCCCGACTGTGGCAACGGTAAACGGCAAGGCGATCACGCAGCGAACCATCGATATGATTGCCGCCCAGGGTGCCGGTTCGGGACGGCCGGACACGCCCGAATCGCGGAAGGCCATGATTGACCAGATGGCGCTGCAAATGGTGGTGGCGGAGGAGGCGGTGAAAAAGGGCCTGGACAAGACGCCCGAGGTCGCCGAGCAACTCGAGGCGATCAGGCAGTCTGTGCTGGCCAATGCCTACGTGCAGGACTTCATCAAGACCAACACGGTCACCGACGACATGCTCAAGGTCGAGTACGATCGCATCAAGGCGACGGTGAGCGGCACCGAATACAAGGCGCGCCATATCCTGGTGGACAAGGAAGCCGACGCGAAGGACATCATTGCCAAGCTGAAGAGCGAACCGGCGGCCTTTGAGAAGCTGGCGATGCAAAAATCAAAGGATCCGGGCTCCAAGGTGAGCGGCGGCGACCTGGGGTGGTTTGATGCCAGGGGCATGGTGCCCGAATTCGGCGCTGCGGTGGGCAAGCTGCAAAAGGGCAAGATCACCGAAGAGCCGGTCAAAACCCAGTTTGGCTATCACGTCATCCGGCTGGACGATTCGCGGCCGGTCGAGGCGCCCCCGTTGGAATCGGTCAAGCCTCAACTCACCCAGCAATTGCAGCAGCAAAACGTGAAAAAGCAGTTGGACGCGCTCAAGGCAGGGGCGAAAATTGAAGTGGTCGCCGCCGCCGCGCCCACGCCACCGGCACCTGCAGCACCGGCGCCTGCGACACCCGCGCCTGCAACACCCGCCGCACCAGCAGCAAAGTAGGGGTCGCCGGCGAAGAACTCACCGCGCTTTGAGTTAGGCCCGGTGTGATTGGTCGCGGGATATTTCGCCGCGGTTAATTCATTCCGGGCGGGGGTGGGGCATAGGCGTCCGGCCGCGGCGCCGGCGCATTGCCGGCAGGCATCAGTCCAAGTATGCAAACCAACCCGGGCGCATCGTTGCGGGCGTTAAAAGCGCCGGTGATATTGGTGATGTAATCGTCGCGGGAAATTTTCCCGTTGTAAAAGCGCGAAGTCATGTCGAGGAAGTACGGGTACTGCTCATAGTTCGCATTCGGGTAGACGATTACCGACCCGATGCGCAGTCCCTTGCACTGGGTTTCCACCTGATTGATGAAGTTGTCAAATTGCGGGTCGGGGCGCCAGGCATCGGGAGCGCAGGCAGCCAGCGCTGCGGCACAGAAGGCCGCCAACAATGCGGATGTTCGTGTTCGGATGGATGGGTGCCCTCCGGTGCCAAGTTTCATGCGGGTGGTCCGGAAGTAAAAATACGGGTGAGATTTGCCGGTCTTTGTTGCTACTGCGCTATTGCGCCGGTTTGGGCTGGATGAATCTTTGCTGGTTTTGTTCGGCCGCCAGTTCGGTATCAACCGATTTTTCGCAGTCGGTGCCAAAGTTGTTGCGGCACCGGTCGATCATGACCTGACGCCGCTCGGTCGGTGGCATCATGGCCTCTTTGGCCTTGCGTGCGCAGTCGGTGCCGAAGTTCTTCCGGCAGTCATCGATCATTTTCTGCTCGGCGTCACTTTGCGCGAGCTGCACGGCTTTCGGGGCCGCGGTGGCACGGCCGGTTTGGCGCGCGCCGTCACCCGCGACCGGCCATTGCGGCGTCGTTGCCGCCGCGGCAGAGGGCATGAAGGCCGCACAGGCAAGCGCAATGATGCTGGCGCGAACAAAAGCGGGCCAGGTGTATTGCGTGTGAATTTTCATGATTGTCCTTTCGCAAAGCTGTTGGGCGATTTTGCCATTTTTCAATTGGTCGTGGTATATCGCGCCAGAACAGCGTGCCGCCTGAAGCCATTGATGTGCGACCAGTATAATGTCCGCGAAGCGGCCGCTAAGTTGCCGCCGCCCCGACTTTCCAACTACTCCGGCCACCACCATGAAACTCTGCCGCTACGATGACAACCGCCTTGGCCTGGTCAAGGGCGATGAAGTGCTGGACGTGACCGCCGCACTCGAACTGCTGCCCGCCGTGCGCTGGCCGCTGCCGCAGGGCGACCTGCTTATCGCCAATCTGGACAAAATTGTCGCGCGTGTGCGCGAACTCGAGCCCAAGGCGGCGAGAAAGCCGCTGAGTGCGGTCAGGTTCAAGTCGCCGGTGGCCAACCCGACCAAGATCGTCAATGCGCCGATCAATTACCACGCGCATATTGACGAGGCGGAAAAAGACCAGGGCATCGCCCACGGCCGCGAGATCAAGAACAAGAACATCTGGGACTGGGGCCTGTTCCTCAAGGCCAACAGCGCACTCATCGGCTTTGGCGAAGAGATCGCGTTGCGCTGGCCGGATCGGCGCAACGACCACGAGATTGAACTGGCGGTAATCATCGGCAAGACCTGCAACAAGGTCAAGAAGGAGGATGCGCTCGATTACGTTGCCGGTTACGCCATGGGCCTTGACATGACCATCCGCGGGCCGGAGCTGCCAAGTTTCCGCAAATCAGTGGACACTTATGCCGTTTGCGGCCCTTGGCTTGTGACCAAGGATGAAGTTCCGAACCCGAACAAGCTGAATTTGTCGATCAAGGTCAATGGCGAACCGCGGCAGGCGTCGAATACCGACAAATTGGTCTACGACGTGCACAAGCTGATCGAATACGCTTCTAGTTTTTACACCCTGCACCCGGGCGACATCATTTTCACCGGCACTCCGGAGGGGGTCGGCCCGGTCAAGCCCGGCGATGTCCTGTCATGCGAAATCGAGTCGGTCGGCAAGGCCGATATTCGTATTGCCGCTGCTTACGCCGGGTAAATAATGGCGATTTTCGGCGCGGCGCGGGAATTGGGTGCTGCACCGCATGATTTTTTGACTGGGAATGTTCGAACACTTATAATCCTCGGGTTTGCTCGCGGGTAAAAATGGCTTTCCTGATAGAGAACAAGCCAATCCGCACCGTTTTGAAGTGGCAGTTGTACGCAAGCCTCGTTCTGGCAGTTATGGGCGGAATCTGGTTTGGCCACCACGGAGCGGTATCGGCCCTTCTCGGGGGGCTCGTCAATGTCACGGCCGGCTATGTATATGGCAGGTTTGCGTCGCGACGGAGCAAGGGACAGACCGCAGGGGAGGCGCTTCGCAGCTTGTTTCGGGCGGAAGCCAGCAAGATCATCCTGATCGTCATGCAGCTCGCGCTGGTCATGATGTTCTACAAGGAGGTCGTGGCGCTGGTGTTTATCGGCTCTTTTGTGGTGACGGTACTGATGTTCAGCATGGCGATTCTTGTTCGAGACAACTAGCAATCACTTAAAACAATATGGCATCCGGCACCCTTACCCCATCCGAATACATCGGCCACCACCTGACCTTCGCCAGCAAGCA
>CAMAWC010000174.1 GCA_945861875.1 Bordetella parapertussis | reverse complement strand
TACGAAATCACCGCCTGGTACGCCGTGCTCGCCCCGGCGCGCACGCCGCCGGAAATCGTGCGCAAACTAGGGGACGAGATTCTCAAGGCCATGGGCGAGGCCGACACCCGCGAGCGGCTGCGCCCGGCCGGCTTTGAAATCGTCCGCGGCAATTCGAACGAATTGCGCGCGCTTATCGCCAACGACCTGGACAAGTGGGCGGGCGTGGTGAAGGCCGCCGGTATCAAGCCCGAATAGGCGCAAGCCCGGGCCGCAGGCACCATGGCGCAAACCAAGAAAACCGAAGTGCGCGAGGCCATCCTCGCCGCGGGGCTGCACTTGTTCTCGACGCGCGGCTACAACGCCACCACGCTCGGCGCCATCGCCGCCCAGGCCGGCACCGCAACCGCCAACGTCTATGTCTATTTCGACTCCAAGCTTGAGGTGCTTTACGCCATCTACACGCCGTGGCTGCAGACACGCCTGCTGGCGCTGGAACGCGAACTGACCAAAGCGGGCGATGCACGCACGCGCCTGCGCCGCCTGTTGCAAGCGCTGTGGCGGGACATTCCGGCGGAGCAGAACGGTTTTGCCATCAACATGATGCAGGCCATTTCCACCGTCGCCCCGGAAGACGGCTACAAGCCGACCCTGCTGCATTGGATGGAACAACGCCTGGAAACGATGCTGGCGGCGCTGCTGCCGCCGGCGCGGCGGCGCGCGACCGATACCGCGGCGCTGGCGCACCTGCTGGTCATGGCCTTTGACGGCTTTATCATCTACCGGCATCTTTCTCCCTCCGGCGCCGAAGCCGGTGCCAGCATCGATGCCATGTGCGACCTCATACTCGGCCGCCGCTTGCCCGCGCGCCAGGGCCGCGGCCGCGGCTCAAGTGCAAAAATTCCGGCCGCAGGGACACGATAGCCGCTACACTTTTACATCCTGAATTTTTCCATCCGACCCGGAGAACCGTCATGACCCGTCGCAGCCCCTTCCTCCTTGCGCTATCGGGCACTTGCGCAGCCGCAATGCTGTGCGCCAGCGCCCCCGCCTTGTCGCAACCACTCGAGGAGGTGCTCTACCTGCTGCCCGCGCCGACGGCGCAGGTCGCATTCGCCCCTTGGATGCTGGCGCAACAGCGCGGCTATTACGCCAAGGAGGGGCTCAAGGTGACCTTCCAGCCCGGTCGCGGTGGGCTCGACGTGGCCAAGCAACTCGGTGCCGGCAACGGTGTGATCGGCGGCGCATTCGGTGACACGCCGATCATCGCGCGCGCCAACGGCATCCCGGTCAAGTCGGTGGCGGTGCTGGGCGGCCGTTCGATGACACAGCTCGCGGTGATGGAAAACTCCGGCATCGCCAGCCCGAAGGACCTCAAGGGCAAGACCGTGACGGTGATGAGTTACGCCGACAGCGGCTATTACGCGCTGCTCGGCATGCTCGCCAGCGCCGGCCTAAACAAGAACGACGTCGAGGCACAGGCGGCCGGACCGGCCGGTGTCTGGCAACTGTTCGCGGCGAAAAAAGCCGACGCCATGACCGGCGTGCCCGAGTGGATTGCCGAAGTGCAGGCGACCGGTGCAAAAATGAAAATCATGCCCGCCTACGACTACACCAAGAGCATGGCACAAGCCATCCTCGTGTCCGACGAGGTGATCAAAAAACGCCCCGACCTGGTGCGAAAAATCGTGCGCGCGACACTGCACGGGCTTGCCGACATCATGAAAGATCCCAAGGGTGCGGTTGCCGACTATGTCGCGGCGGTTCCCGCCAACAAGGGCCGCGAAGCCTTTGTCGAAGAAACCTTCAAGCTCTACAACGCCTACGTCTATCCGGGCCAGACCGTGCTCGGGGCCATGGACAGGGAAAGGCTCGCCGCGCTGCAGAAGTTTTACGTCGAGCAGGGCATCGTGCAAAAGGAGTCGCCGGTAGCCGAGCTCTTTACCAACGAATTCCTGCCGTAGGCGGGAATCGTTGGCTTAAACCGTCATTCCGGGGTCGCGAAGCGTCACCCGGAATCCATGGGGTAGTGAAAGCCACCCGCGGACGGAACCCCATGGATTCCCGCGTTCGCGGGAATGACGGCATTATCCGGGCTTTCCTCAGTCCGCCGCCAGCGCCTGCTTTTCTTCTTCCTGCTGCTGCAGCGCCCACATTTGCGCGTAGGCGCCGTTCTTGTCGAGCAGCTCGCGATGGTAGCCGCGCTCGACAATGCGACCGCCGTCCATCACCAGTATCTGGTCGGCGTCCATCACCGTCGAGAGGCGGTGGGCGATGATCAGCGTGGTGCGTCCCTGCGCGATGCGCGCCAGCTCGGCGTTGATGTTCTGCTCGGTTTCCGAATCCAGGGCCGAAGTGGCTTCGTCAAAAATCAGTATCGAGGGATTTTTAAGGATGGCGCGGGCGATGGCGACACGCTGTTTTTCACCGCCGGAGAGCTTGAGCCCGCGCTCGCCGACGCGCGCCTCGTACTTGTCCGGCAGCGACTCGATAAAGTCGTGGATGTGCGCCGCGCGCGCCGCCTCGATCACCTCTTCGTGACTGGCGTCGGGCCGGCCGTAATGGATGTTGTAGTAAATGCTGTCGTTGAACAGCACCGTATCCTGCGGCACGATGCCGATGGCCGCGCGCAGCGTGGTTTGCTGCAGGTCGCGAATGTCATTGCCATTGATGCTGATGCGCCCGCCCGAGACATCGTAAAAGCGGTACAACAAGCGCGCCAGCGTCGACTTGCCCGCGCCCGAATGCCCAACCACCGCCACCTTGCTGCCGGCGGGCATGTCGAATGACAGGTCAAACAGGATCTGGCGCTTGGGCTCATAGGAAAAATTCACCGTCTCGAAACGCAGCGCCTTGGCCCCTTCGGGCAGCGCATGGGCGTCGGGACGGTCGGCGATTTCACGGTTTTCCTCGAGCAGCTTGAACATGCGGTCCATGTCGAGGAGCGACTGCTTGATTTCGCGGTACACCATGCCGAGGAAATTGAGCGGGATGTAGAGCTGGATGAGAAGCCCGTTAACAAGAACGAGGTCGCCCAGGGTCAGCGTCTTGGCCACCACGCCCTGCGAGGCGAGGATCATCAGCAGCGTCACGGCGATGGCGATGATGGAGCTTTGCCCGATGTTCAGCAGGCCCAGCGACATCTCGTTCCTGACCGCGGCATCCTCGTATTTGTGCAGGCTGTCGTCGTAGCGCTTGGCCTCGAAACCCTCGTTGTTGAAATACTTCACCGTCTCGTAATTGAGCAGGCTGTCGATGGCGCGGGTATTGGCGCGCGAATCGAGGTCGTTGGCCTTGCGCCGTATGTCCATGCGCCACTCGGTCACCAGCACGGTGAAAAAAATGTACAACGCCACCGCGGCAAAGGTGATGGCGGCAAAACGCCAGTCGAACTTGGCCAGCAGGATCGCCGCCACCAGGCTGAATTCGAGGATCACCGGGATGATGGAGAACAGCATGTAGGACATCAGCGAGCTGACGCCGCGCGTGCCCCGCTCGATGTCGCGCGACACGCCGCCGGTCTGGCGCTCGAGGTGAAAGCGCAGCGAAAGCGTGTGCAAGTGGCGGAATACCGTGAGCGCGATGCGCCGGATGGCGCGCTGGGTCACGCGCACGAACACCACGTCGCGCAATTCGGCAAAAAACACCGTGGAAAAGCGCAACAGGCCGTAAGCCGCCAGCAGGGCCAGCGGCAGAATCAGCACCGCGGTGCGCGGGTCAAGCGCATCGACAATATCTTTGAGAACCAGCGGCACGCCGACGTTGGCGAGCTTGGCGGTGATGAGGAAACCCAGCGCCAGCATCACCCGCCCCTTGTACTCCCACAAATAGGGCAGCAACATGCGCGCGGCGCGCCATTCGTTGCGTTTGCGGCGTTTGCCGTCCGGACCGATCACGGGGACCGGCGCCGGGGATGCTGAAGAACGGTGGTGTGCGGACATGGGGGAATGGTAACGGAAAGGGCGGCGCGAATTCCGCAATACGCCGTGGAAATCGTGATATTTCAGGCAAATGAGGGCGCATGCCGGTAAAACAAGCCTCGTCCGAATGGCACTCGCTTAAGCTCTTTACCCCTAGCCATGGTCGTCATCCCCGCGAAAGCGGGGATCCATGGGGTTGGATTTGCACCTAAGCGACGAACCCCATGGATTCCGGGCTCCGCTCTGCGGCCCCGGAATGACGGAGGATTCTTAAGTACGCGCCATTTAAGCCAAATCCGGTTTGTAGTCCTGCGACTTGATACCAGCGGCAAAAGTCGGCAAGCTAGGCCTGTCACCTGCGTAAGGCTCCAAACACGCCTGCCAACCCGGAAAAAACAGGCTGCGCAAACCAAAGGAGTAGGCCATGTTCGCATTTGTCGCGCTTTCCCTTGTCGCCCTGCTGGCGCTCGCTTACGTCCGCGCCTCGGGCATCGCCTGGACACTAGCCGTGGGCGGCATGCTGTACCTGCTGACGCGGGCCGTCGGAACAGCCTCTTGGATGGTCGCGATCGATGTGGTGTTTGCCGCAGTCGCGCTGGTGCTCAATGTTTCCGCACTGCGCCGCGCGCTGGTCAGCGGCCCCGCCCTCGCCGCCTTCCGGCGCATCATGCCGGCGATGTCGCAGACCGAAAGCGATGCCATAGCCGCAGGCACGGTGTGGTGGGACGGCGACCTGTTCTCCGGCAAGCCCGACTGGAACAAGCTGCTCGCCAT
>CAMAWC010000173.1 GCA_945861875.1 Bordetella parapertussis | reverse complement strand
TCGGACGCGGTCTGCGCGATGGCGCCGCCGCAACACAGGGCCAGCAATGCACCGGCGGTAACTGACAATCTGGACATGCTTCCTCCTCACTACATGGTTATTGCGGGCGGTTTTGGCAACCGCTCTCGATGCATTTTACCGGCGTTTTTATCCGCTGATGGTCGCTTCATCAGTGCGCTTGTCACCCTTGTTATCCGTCCAGGTGATCTGCACCTTTTCGCCCGGCTTGCCGCCCTTGAAGCGAAATGAGAGGAAGGGATTCGTCGAAACCGCCGGCCCCCATTGCGCCGCAAGCACGGTCTTGCCGTTGTGCACGGCGGTAACATTCTGGATAAAGTGCGCCGGGATATTGGCGCCCTTGGCATCCTTGCGCTGGCCGGTTTCCATGATGTGACTCATCAGGACTTTGACTTCCACCTTGTCGCCCTGCATTGCGGCGCGGATTTTCATCGGATCTGCCATTTCAACTCCTTTATCTGTTCGTTTGGGTCTTGCGCTAGTGCAGCCTGTCGGTCAGCGAGGGCTTAGCCGCCGCAACCACCCCAAGGGGGCGTCAGCCCCCGCATCCACCCAGGGTGACCTTGATTTCCTTGACCGCGCTGTAGTACTTGCCGTCGGCCTTGACCACCGCATAGACATTGGAACTCTGGCCCATTTTCACCCTGGTCTGGACAAACGGGTCGGTGCCGTCGGGAATGTCGAAGCTTGCGGACAGCGTGCTGGGATTTTTCTCGACCAGGATCGCTATGGATTGCGTCTTGGCGAGGTTGCTGGTCACCGAAATGGGCACCACCATGCCGTTTTCGGCGATATCGGGCGCGGTGATCTGGATGTCCTTGCTGTCGGCTGCCGCACTGCCGCCCATCGCCTTGACCGTATCGGCCACGGTCTTGGCGGAAAAAGCCGCGTTATTCCAGTCCGCTGCGAGCGCGTCCTGCGGGCGGATCAGGCCCGCCACGATTGCCACCGCCATGACGGCCATGCCGCCGCCGGACTTGAGTACCTGCCTGCGTTGAATGTTCATTTGCGCCTTACTCCTTATACGAATTGCTAATTTGCTGAACCAAATGGAATTTCCCATTATATCGGTGCTGCAAATGCACCACAATCGAGCACTGATTCTTTGCTTATAACCCCCGTCAGGCCTAGTTGGGGACGGCCCCGTTCAATATCCAGCGCACCAGCAGCTGAATTTCCTCGGTTTTCATCCCGGCATGGGGCGGCATCGGCACATTACCCCAGGCGCCCGCCCCGCCATCCTTGATTTTGGCCGCCAGCCGCGAGGGTGCGGCGTTGTCGCCCTTGTAACGGCCGGCAATTTCATTGAACGAAGGACCGACCACTTTCCTGTCCGTTGCGTGGCAGGCGAGGCAATTGCTGGCATTGGCCAGCGCCCCCGGCTCGCTCGGTGCGGGCGCCGCCTGTGCGACAGCGCCCTTTGCCGTGACGACGCCGCGCACCGGGCCGACCACCCGGTTCTGTTCGGCGAGGTTGCCGTGTGCGTCGCGGGCGTAATCGGGAATTGACGATACGATCTGCAGCTTGCCACCCGCGCCTACCGGGCAATCCTTCATGCAACGGGCGTTCTTGACATCGGGGAGACCCTTTACGTCCCACAGCCCGTGCTTGCGGGTCATGCCATTGCGATTGGGCACCAACTTTTGCACCTCGCCGATATTCTTGTCCGATAAAACAAAATTTTCGGGCAGGATTTCGCCAAGATTGAGGATGAAGGCCGTGACGGCATAGACTTCCTCGACACTCAGTGACTTTGGCGCGTTCCAGGGCATGGCGCGATTGATGTAGTCCCACAAGGTGGCGATGGACGACATTTTCATCAGCGTCGTGCGCTGCAGTTCCGGCTTGCTGATCAGCGCAGCTACGCGTCCGCGCTTGACGTCCTCGGGCGTGACGCCGCCGACAATCGGCGTAAAGAACTCGTTGGATTCGCCGAACACGCCGTGGCAGGAGGCGCACTTGCCCTCCCAGACCTGCTGCCCCTTGGCGACGCTGCCCGCCCCCGCCGGCAGGCCCTTGAAATCCGGACGCACGTCGATGTCCCAGGCACGCACTTCGTCGGGCGTGGCAACGCGACCAATGCCCGGATACTTGCCTTGCGCCAGTGCCGCCGAAGCGGACAGCGCCAAAACCACTGCGAGCAGGGCCTTAGCCGACCTGGACATTGCTCACCTCGCCCGTGTCGGCCACGCCCCATGACTGGATGGCGTTGTTGTGATAAATCGAGCGTGTGCCGCGCACCGCGCGCAGCTGCCGCGATTGCGGCTGCACATAGCCGGTGCTGTCCTGGGCACGCGACTGCAGGATCGCCGGGCCGCCGTCCCAGACCCAGGGAATATTGAACCGGGTGAGGCATTTTTCGAGCACCGGTGTTTCCAGGCGCGCCTGTTTCCAGTTGCGCCCGCCGTCGAGCGACACATCGACACGGCGTATCTTGCCGCGACCCGACCAGGCAAGGCCGGTGATGCTGTAGTAACCCTTGGATATCAATTTCTGCCCGCCCGAGGGCGAGGTGATCACCGACTTGCACTCCTGGATGGAGGTGAACTGGCGGTGCAGGCCGTCGGGCATCAAGTCGATGTAGTGCATCGCCTCCTCGCGCGCAAACCAGGGCTGGTCACCGACTTCGAGACGGCGCAGCCACTTGACCCAGGACACGCCTTGCGCGCCCGGCACCACCAGGCGCAGGGGATAGCCGTTTTCCGGACGCAGCATCTCGCCGTTCATGGCCCAGGCCACCAGCACATCATCGAGCGCGCGATCCATGGCAATGGTGCGTGTCAGTCCGGCGCCGTCACCGCCTTCGGCCAGCACGTACTTGCCGTTCTTGCGGTCAAAGCCGCAATCGTCTAGCAGTACCGACAACGGCACGCCGGTGAATTCGCAGCACGACAACATGCCGTGGGTGTATTGCACCGTCGGCACCGCGACATTGCCCCATTCCATGCCGCTGTTGGCGCCGCATTCGATGAAATGCATGCGCGACACCGACGGCAGGCGCATCAAATCGTCCATGGTGTACACGCGCGCCGACTTCACCAGCCCGTTGACCATCAAGCGGTGTTGCGCCGGGTCGATGTCCTGCCAGCCCTGGTGATGGCGTTCGAAGTGCAGGCCGCTCGGTGTGATGATGCCGAAAAAACCCTGCAAGGGGGCGAAGGACACCGATGCCGCGGATACCCGCGTCAACCCCGGGCTTTCGCGCCGCGCGAGGTTTTGCTCGTACTTTGACGGCAGGCCATAGGCGCGCGCCGCCACCGGCTGGCCGAGTGAGGTGCTGAAAGCCGAAGGATTGAGAATCGCCGCTTCGCCGTCGGCGGCGCGCAGCGGCGCGGCCGCGCCGGCCAGCGCCGCGGATGCGGCGAGCAGGCTGTTCCTGAGAAAGTCACGGCGCCCGGCCCTGACCTCGGCAATGTCGGCCGGCCCGAGAAAATTCTCGGGTGCGCGCATCACGCGGCCGGGACGGCGCCCTGTTTGGTCTGCACTCATAAACAGGAGACACGGTCGCACCGCACCTCCATCCTCCTTTTAGGTCAAACCGGCTGAACGCTGCAAACGCTTATTCCAAGGCCTTGGCAGCGGTAATTCAGAATATTAGTAAATAATGATTTACTTTGTAAAGCTGCGGCGCAGCAAATCTAATTTCCTTTTAAATCAACGTGAATGCAGTTCCAGGATGGCCACTTTCAGGGTGGCGTCCTGGGGGTCGGGCTGCAGGCGAAAGCCCAGATCGACGGCGAGTTTGAGCATCTTGTCGTTACTGCCCATAATGTGGCCCATCATCACTTTCAGCCCGCGGTCGCGCGCCACCGCGATCAGGCCTTCCATAATGCGCCGCGCCAGACCCCTGCCCTGCCATACATCGCCCACCACCACGGCAAACTCGCAGGACTCGCCGTCCGGATTGGTGGCATAGCGGCCGACGGCAAGTTCAATCTCCTGCCCCGCTTCGGGCCGCGTCACGATAAAGGCCATTTCGCGGTCGTAATCGATCTGGGTAAAGCGCGCCAGCATGTCCGGGGTCAGTTCACGCAGGGTGTCCATGAAACGGAAATACTTGGACTCGGCGGACAATTCGCGCACGAAGTCCATCTCAATCTGCGCGTCCTCGGGACGGATCGGACGCATTGTCAACGGCGTCCCATCGGCAAGCACCCACTCACAGGCCAGGCTGGCCGGGTAGGGATGGATGGCCAGCCGCGCGTAGCGGGCGGGCGGCACCCCCTTGACCGGCGCAGCCACGACAATTCGGGCATCCACGGCGATGACACCGCTTTCGTCAGCGAGCAGCGGATTGATGTCCAACTCGAGTATCCAGGGCAGTTCACAAACCATTTCCGACAGCCTTAACAACGCCGCCTCAAGCGCCGTCCTGTCGATTGCCGGTGCGCCGCGAAACTCGCCGAGCATTTTTGACACCCGGGTCGAGGCGATCATGTTGTCGATGAGCAGGGCGTTAAGCGGCGGCAGCGCCACGGCGCGGTCGCGCAGCACCTCCACCGCGACACCGCCCGCACCAAAGGTCATCACCGGCCCGAACACATTGTCCTGCGCCACGCCGAGCAGGAGTTCGCGCGCGCCTTTGCGCTGGATCATCGGCTCAATACTGACCCCCGCAATGCGTGCCCCGGGGTGGGCAGCCGCGGCGTCTTCCATCATCGAGGCCCAGGCGCCGCGAAC
>CAMAWC010000172.1 GCA_945861875.1 Bordetella parapertussis | reverse complement strand
TGAAAAAGCCGCCCAGCAGGCGGCTTGTCCATATGCTCCAGTCGCCCGGATAAATCAGCGTTTGGAGAACTGCTTGCGCCGCCGCGCCTTGTGGAAGCCGACTTTCTTTCGCTCGACTTCGCGCGCATCGCGGGTGACAAAACCGGCCTTGCTCAGGGTCGGTTTGAGCGCCGCATCGAATTCGATGAGGGCGCGGGTGATGCCGTGGCGCACCGCGCCGGCCTGGCCGGACTCGCCGCCGCCGTCAACGTTGACCATGATATCGAAATCGGCGCGGCCGATCAGTACCAGCGGCTGGCGCGCCACCATACGGCCGGTCTCGCGGCCGAAGTACTCCTCGATCGGCTTGTCATTGACGATGAACTCGCCCTTGCCCGGCTTCATGAACACGCGGGCAACCGCGCTTTTGCGCCGGCCGGTACCGTAAAAGTAATCACCAATCATCGCTGCATCTCCAGAAGCTTGGGCTGCTGCGCGACATGCGGATGATCGCCGCCGGCATAGACCTTGAGTTTTTTCAACATGGCGTAACCGAGCGGGCCCTTGGGCAGCATGCCCTTGACGGCCTTCTCGATCGCGCGGGTGGGGAAACGGGCCTGCATTTTTTCGAAATTCGTCTCGTAAATCCCGCCCGGATAGCCGGTGTGGCGGTAATAGGTCTTGTCCTTGGCCTTGTTGCCGGTGACACGCACCTGCGCCGCATTGACCACGACGATGTAATCGCCGGTATCAACGTGCGGGGTGTACTCGGGCTTGTGCTTGCCGCGCAGGCGGCGCGCAACCTCGGCGGCGAGGCGGCCCAGCACCTTGTCGTTGGCGTCTATCAGGATCCACTCGCGCCGCACTTCATGTGGCTTGGCTGAAAAGGTTTTCATGGCTTGCTCGTACCCGAACGTAATTGGTAACTACTGACTTGTATTGAAAATAATCCGCTTGCCCAGCCGCGTGTTCCAGAAGGAGCAATGAATCAAGGAAAGCCCATAATTCTATTGAAAAAACAACTCAATGTCAAACTCAAGGCAGCGCCCCTCCGCAGCCGCACCGCGCCGCGGACTCCAGCCCGACTAAAGGGTAAAATCTGCAATAAATCAACCACAAAAGGAATCCGGCATGGAAAGCCGCGTCAGATGGGTGGGTAGTGATGGCATGAGTTTTATCGCCGAAACCGGCAGCGGCCACGCCTTTGTGATGGACGGCGCGCCCGAGGGCGGCGGCAACAACCTCGGGCCGCGGCCGATGGAAACGGTGCTCGCCGGAACCGGCGGCTGCACCGCCTATGATGTGGTGGTGATCCTGAAAAAAAGCGGCCAGGACATCACCGGCTGCGAGGTAAAACTGACCTCGGAGCGCGCCGAGACCGACCCCAAGGTGTTCACCCGCATCCACATGCACTTCATCATCCGCGGACGCAACATCAAGCCGGCGATGGTGGAGAGCGCGATCAAGCTATCACACAACAAATACTGCTCGGCCTCGATCATGCTGGGCAAGACTGCGGCGATCACCCACGACTACGAGATCGTGCAGGAGTGAGGGTCTCCTGCCAATGACATAAAAAAACCGGGGAAACCCGAATCGCACTTACTGAAATAAACCGCGTCATTCCGGGGCCGCGTAGCGGAACCCGGAACCCATGGGGTTCGTCGCTTGGGCACGAACTCAACCCCATGGGGTTCGTCGCTTAGGGACGAACTCAACCCCATGGATCCCCGCTTTCGCGGGGATGACGACAGTCGGGGAAAGAGTGAGGGTCTCCTGCCAATGACACAAATAACCGGGGAAACCCGAATCGCACTTACTGAAATAAACCGCGTCATTCCGGGGCCGCGTAGCGGAACCCGGAACCCATGGGGTTTTGTCGCTTGGGCACGAACTCAACCCCATGGATCCCCGCTTTCGCGGGGATGACGACAGTCGGGGGAAGTTTGTCGCTTAGGGACGAACTCAACCCCATGGATCCCCGCTTTCGACAATCGGGGGAAGTAAGCGCGATTAAGTAAGTGCCATTCGGGTTTCCCCGGCTTTTTCACCTTTTTGCATTAATGCGCCGTCGTAATCTCCAGCCGGCGTTCGATGCGGTCGATTCTTCGCTCAAGGCTGTCCAGTCACGCATTCATGTTTGCAACATCGGCGTGCAATCCGGCCACCTGTTGTTCGATGGACGTCAGACGCGCTTTGATGAAGGTGTTGTCCTCTTTCAATGCATCCACTGCGGCGCGAATGGCGCGCAGGTGTTCGAGGATCAGGTTTTCAACATTCTCAGTCACTATCGCCTCCTACTTTTGAAGAGTATAAGCCAACCTGGAGCTTGGGTCGCCCTCAGGTCTGGTGCCCATTCAAACCCAGTAAGACACCCGCGTCATCACCCCGGCGACGGCGCGCATCGCCTGCTTGACCGGTGCCGGCAGCTCGGCGGCGCCGAGCTCGCGTGCGGTGGCGGCATGGCGCGCTTCGTCGTCGCGCATGGCGCTGACCACGGCACGGGTGCGTGCATCGCGTTCATCAAGGCGGGTGAGATGCCCTTCGAGATGGGCTTCTACCTGGTGCTCGGTTTCGGCGAGGAAGCCGAGGTTCCATTGGTCACCCAGGCGTCCGGCGCAAAAGCCCATGGCGAGCGACCCGGCGTACCACAGCGGATTGAGCAGGCTGGTGCGGCCGCCCAGCTCGGCGACGCGCTGCTCGCTCCAGGCAAGGTGATCGAGTTCCTCGCGCGCCGCTTGGGCCAGCGCGGCAACGGTCGCCGGGTTGTCGGAACTGAGCGCCTGCCCCTGGTAGAGCGCCTGCGCGCAGACTTCGCCGCAATGGTTTACGCGCATCAGCGCGGCGGCGCGGCGGCGTTCGGCATCCGGCAATTGCGCCTCGGCTACGGCGGCGGCGGGCGTGGGCCGCGCGGCATGGGCCGGTGCAAACACGGTGCGCAGGCCCTTGTCGAACTCGGTGATCAGACTGTCGAGAGAAATCATTCCGGAGTTTGCATCAGAGCACCGCTGCCAATCCCTTGCGCTGGATGAGCGTGAGCAATTTGAGCGACGGACCGCTGGGCTTCTTGTCCCCGATCTCCCACTTTTGCACGGTAGACAGACTGGTATTCAGTACGGCGGCAAATACGGCCTGACTGACGCGGGCCTTTTCGCGCAACAGCCGGATCTTGTCCGGTGGCATCGCTTCAACGTCGAGATGGCACAGCGCCTCGAATTCACCCATCCGCCGCTTGCTGATCAAGCCGGCCAGCCCCAACCCGCGGGCGGTCTCAGCCATCTCATCGAGAATGCGGCTTTTACGCTCAGTCTTTGCCATCTTTCATCTCCATAATTTCTCCGACGGACATGGCAGCCGCCAATTGACTGTCATTAAAGGCCAGCAATTCCTTGGCCACTTCCTGCAACACCTTTAATTCGTCCTTGTCGATGTTCGAACGTTCGTTCTTGCCAAAACCAAAAATGAAAAACCACCGATCCGCCAGCCTGGTGCCAACAAGCACCCGCGCGCCACCACGTTTGCCCTGCCCCGGTAGCGCAACCCGCTTCTTAAAAACATGACCACCCAGGTCAGCGTCGATCAGTCCTTGCGCCATTTCAGCAACGGCGCGGGACAAGACCGCGTCAGACAGGCCCGTCTTTCGCATCCACCGGGTAAAGGTACGGGTGCGGTACAGCTTTCTCATCGCCAATACTATATCACTTAGTGCAATAGATAAAAAGGTTTCTGGATTTGCAGAGCAAAAAAAACGGGCGCCGAAGCGCCCGTTTCAGGTACAGCTGTTACGTGTTGCTTAGAACGAGTGCTTGATACCAGCACCCCAAATCGTCACGTCCTGACCGGTACCCGTACCGCCGGCAGCAGCGGTCTGGTTCAGGGTCGGGGTCGAGAAGTTGAACCTGGTGTTGCTGTCGTTATCCAGCTTGGCGAAAGAGCCATAGACCAGCGTACGCTTGGACAGGTTGTACTCGTAGCCCAGCTGCATAGCCTGTCCTTTGAGCCCGCCTTGGCAGAAGCCAGTACCACCGGTGTTCTGGTTGGTGGTGGTAGCGGTCTGGACGCTAGGCGAACCACAGCTGCTAACGCCCGGGGTCCAGGAGTAACCGGCGCGGATCGTGCCGTTGCCAACAGGGGCAGCCAGACCGAGGTAATAGTTCTTACGCGAGTAAGACGTATCGTCAGCGCTGGTGTTGTTGTTGCCGAACTTCATCTGCTCCATGGCAGCGGAGACTTGCACCACACCGAAGTTGTAATTTCCACCCAGCGTCCAGGCCGTGTCATCCACGTTATTGTTGGTCGTCAGGCCTGCGGTGGCGGCGCCCGAGCTAACGGCGGTAACGGCATTAGCGGTATAGGTGATGGTTGCATTCGACACACCACGATCACGCCAGCCCGTGTGCTTCTCATAGCCGAAGGTCACACCGGCATTCGCTTTGGTCCAGTTGGTCGTCAAGGCCCAGGACTGCGGGCTGTTTTTCGCGCCCGCAGCGGATTCGTTCTTTTCTTCGTTGGCACGCATCGCAAACTTCGCCTGGAAGCCCGAGAATACCGGCGACCAGTACTGGATGGTGTTGGACATGCGGTTGCTGAACGAGGTGTTGGCCATGGAAAGCTGGCCGCAAACCGGCTGCGTTACCAGAGTTACCACGCCCGTGCCAGCAGCCGTAACCGTGGAAGAGTTGGTCGTGGTGACGTTGGTGCAATTCAGGTCAGGGTTGGCACCGGTGCTGTCGTTGTTGTGCATCAGCAAGTTC
>CAMAWC010000171.1 GCA_945861875.1 Bordetella parapertussis | reverse complement strand
ATGAGTTTTTCCAGCCCGGGACAGATTCTGGCGTCGCGCTCGTACTACGAGGTCGTTTCGCGACTGTCCGAAGACTATGCCCCGCTGTTCAGCTACGAAGGTTCGCGCACCGACAAGCATGTGCGCGAGCACGAGGTCTACGGGGTCGGCGCCCCGGGCCCCAACCTGCGGCCAATCCCCGCCCCCGCCGCGGTCGCCGCGGTCGCCGCCGCACCGCCGCCGCCGCGCAACAGGCGGCTGCTGCTCGCCGTTACGCTGACTTTCGCGGCGATTGTCGGCGCCGGCGCGATAATTCGCATGCTGGCGCGGCCCGCCGCGCCACCGGCACCCGCAGTGACGGCATCGGCACCCAAGCCGGCAGCCGGGAATGTCGCCCAAGACCCGGCGAAAAAGCCGGCGGAAGCAAGACCCGAAGCCAAAGTCGCGGCAAAATCCAAAGGCGGCAGCACGCGTCCAGCGCGCGCCGTGGTCAATCTTGCAATCCTGCCCTGGGGCGAGGTGTACGTCGACGGCAAGAGCCACGGCGTCAGCCCGCCGCTTAAAACCCTCAAGGTCGACGCCGGCCCCCATGTCATCGAGGTGCGCAACACCACTTTCCCCAACCATGTCGCCAATCTCACCGTCAAACCCGGTGACAACGTCCGCATCCAGCACAAGTTCCAATGAAACCGCGGAGCCATGCGTCATAATGTGTGCGGCAACGAGACTGCCCCGCAAAAACCGGCATCCCTCCATCCGTGTGGAATAAAAAAATCAAGCCCAGCATCCGCACCCTGATCCTGAGTGGTGCCCTCACACTTGCCCTCGCGGCCTGCAACACGGCACCGGTCAGGGAAGTGACCGATCTTTTCAAGAGTTACAAGGGCAGCCCGGCGCTCGCCGCGGGCATTACGCAATACGAAGACGGAAGTTTTGCCGATGCGATCAAGAATCTGCAAACCTCCCTCGACCAGGGGCTGTCCACCAGCGACCAGGTCAAGGCGCGCAAGTATCTGGCCTTCAGCTATTGCGTGTCCTCGCGTGAGCGTCTCTGCCGCGAGGAGTTTCGCAAAGCACTCGAGCTCAATCCGAACTTTGAACTGGACCCGGCCGAAGCCGGCCACCCGATCTGGGGACCGGTTTTCCGCAGCGTAAAGGCGCGCAAGTAGCGCCCTGCGGCGACCATCGTCCCCATGGCTAACGAAAAACTCGGCCGTTACGAAATCGTCGGCGAACTTGGCCGCGGCGCCATGGGAGTGGTGTACCGGGCCATCGACCCCAAACTCAGCCGCGCGGTGGCGATAAAGACCATCAGCCTTTCGGCGGACGAAGAAGAGCGCGCGGAATACGAAGCACGATTTTACCAGGAAGCAAAAGCAGCGGGCGGCCTCAATCACCCGAACATCGTCACCATTTACGACATCGGCGACTGCAATAACGTCGCCTTCATGGCGATGGAACTCCTGGATGGCAGTGAACTTCGCGCGCTTCTGCCCGGCGGCAAACCCCTGCCGGTGGCACAGGCGGTCGATATCGCGGCGCAGGTGGCCGATGGCCTCGCTTTTGCGCATGAACGCGGCATAGTCCACCGGGACGTCAAGCCTGCGAACATCATGGTACTGCGCGAAGGCCTGGTAAAAATAATGGACTTCGGCATCGCGCGCATGCGCACATCCGAAGTTCAAACACAGACCGGCAAGCTGTTGGGCTCCCCCAGGTACATGGCACCGGAACAGGTGGTGGGCAAGCGCGCAGACCCGCGCGCGGACATCTTCTCGCTTGGCGTAATTCTTTACGAAATGCTGGTCGGCGCCCCGCCATTTTCCGGAGACAGTGTAAGCGCACTGATGTACCAGACGGTGAACTTCGTCCCGCCCGCGCCCGGCACAATCAATCGCGAAGTGCCGGAAATGCTCGACTTGATCATGGCAAAAATGCTCGCCAAGAACCTCGACGAACGCTACCCCGACGCAAAACTCCTCGCCGCCGACCTCAGGGAATGCGCCCGTCAGGCCGCAAGCGGACAGGCGCGCGCCTCAAAGCACACCGTGACAGCGGCCCCGCATCTCGCCGGCAAAGATGCGCGCGCGGGCGTACTGTCGCAACCCGGGCCAAATTCGCGGCAGGGTGACGCATCCACGGCGTCCATGCCAGACGACGCACCGACGCTGGTCATTTCCCGCGACTTCGACTCCCTTGAGGCCACGCAGGTGCTGGCTGCCAGGGTCGGACTCGAGGCACCTGCCGGCCAATATGCCACCACGCTCAGGCTCGATGCCAAGACGCCTCCCGCGAAGGCGGATGACACACCAGCCCCGTCAAGATGGACGGCGCGCGACCTGTGGATCATCGCGGCCACAGCCGTTGTTGCTGTCGCCATCGCCGCGGTCATAGTCCTGCGCTGACCGATGCCAAGGTAGAATGTCGACTCTTGTGAATGCCCCGTATCCCGCACTCCCTGAAACGGCAGCCCGCGACCGCTTACCCGCATTGCGTTTCGAAAGCGATCCGATTGCGTGCAAATGCGGCATGCGCACGGGCTGCAAAAGAAACCGCACCCACCACCTGAAAGTCAGATAGCCGGATGGCCACATCAACTGAAACCGGCAAGCGGCGCTTCAATTTTCCGCTGCATCCGTTTCACCCGCGCCTCCTCGACTGCCTCAAGGGCTATAACCGCGAGGCCTTCAGCGACGACCTGGCCGCCGGCCTTACGGTCGGCGTGGTGGCGCTGCCCCTTGCCATGGCCTTTGCCATCGCCAGCGGCGTCAAGCCGGAGGCCGGCATATTCACCGCCATCATCGCCGGCTTCATCATCTCGGCCCTCGGCGGCTCGCGTGTGCAGATCGGCGGCCCGGCGGGTGCCTTTATTGTCATCGTCTACGGCATCATCGCGCAGTACGGCCTGGCCAACCTGCTGATCTCCACCGTCATGGCCGGCATACTGCTTTTTATAATGGGCCTCACGCGCCTGGGTTCGCTGATCCGCTTTATCCCGGTGGCCATCATCATCGGCTTTACCAACGGCATCGCGGTGCTCATTGCCGTGTCGCAGCTGAAGGATTTTTTCGGCCTGAAAATCGACAAGATGCCGGCGGATTTTTTCAGCGCCACCATGGCCATTGCCGACGCCCTGCATACCTTTCACCTGCCGACAATGGTCATGGGCGTGTGTTCGCTCGCCGTGATCGTGTTCTGGCCGCGCTTCGCCGGCCTGTTCGACCACACCCGCGGGGAGAACCTGCCCTCGGGCCGCGGCGGTTTCATGACGCGGCTCCCCGGCACCATCATCGCGCTGGGCCTTGCCACCACCGCCACCGCCGCATTTGATCTGCCGCTGGAGACCATAGGTTCGCGCTTTGGCGGCATCCCCACCGGGCTGCCGGTGTTCGCATTGCCCGAGTTCTCCTGGCCGAACGCGCGCAACCTCGTCGCGCCGACCCTGACCATCGCCCTGCTCGGCGCCATTGAATCACTGCTGTGCGCGCGCGTGGCCGACGGCATGATAGGCGACCGCCACGACCCCAACCAGGAACTGATGGCCCAGGGCGTGGCCAATTGCGTGGTGCCGTTTTTTGGCGGCATTCCAGCCACCGGCACCATCGCGCGCACCGTAACCAATGTGCGCGCCGGCGGACGCAGCCCGGTCGCCGGCATGATCCACGCGCTGACCCTGCTCGCCATCGTACTGGTAGCAGCGCCGCTTGCCGGCAGCATCCCGCTTGCCGCTCTTGCCGCCATCCTGCTGTTTGTCGCCTACAACATGGGCGAATGGCACGCCTTCCCGGAACTGAAGCAATTCTCGCCGCAGTACCGCATGGTGATGGTGAGCACCTTCCTCCTGACGGTGATCATCGACCTTACCGTGGCGGTGGAAATCGGCCTGGTGCTGGCGAGCCTGTTCTTCATTTACCGCGTCTCCAGCCTCACCACCATGGAAGAGGTCGGCGACGACACCCTGCCCGAGGACTTGCGCATTCCGCCGGACACCATCGCCTACCGCATTTTCGGGTCGCTGTTTTTCGGCGCGGTCGGCAAGCTCGAAATGCTGATCGAGTCCTGTGATGGCGACAAGGTTCCGCGCGTGATGATCCTCGACCTGCACCAGGTCATCAACATCGACACCACCGGCCTGGATACCCTCGACGTACTGCGCAAGACCCTGGTCAAGCGCGGCTCGGTGCTGGTGCTGTGCACCGCCAACGAACAACCGCTGTCGCTGATGAAACGCAGCGGCTTTCTCGCCGATCTTGGCGCGCACAACCTGCAGTCGCACCTGCCCGGGGCCATCAGCCGCGCCGAGCGCCTGCTGGGCATTCTTTAGGATACGTTCGACCCATGCCCGCACTTCCGCTCGACCTTATCGGCTGGATCTTCCTGGTACTGAGCATCACCGCCATCATTGCCGGCTCACTGGTGATCATCGCCCTGCACCGCGCCAGCGAGCTGGAAAAACGCATCCTCAGCCGCACCGTGTTCAGCGACATGCTGTTGTTTGGCATCTGGATACTGGGCCTGGTGGGCAGCACAGGCCTGCTGCTGGGCAAGGCCTGGGCGGTGCTGCCGCTGCAGTTTTTCTGCCTGGTGCTGATCCCGCTGACGCTCATTTCCGCCGCCAACCGCCTGGTCGCGCTCAAGCGCGAAAGCGTGGAGCCGTTCAGCTGGTTTAACGCCATATCCGGCGCCGCAGTGGTGGTGGTGCCGGTGGTGCTCATTTGCGCCGCAGCCATTGTCACCCTGCGCAGCCCGGCTACGCTGCAGGCGCTGGGGAGTTAGGA
>CAMAWC010000170.1 GCA_945861875.1 Bordetella parapertussis | reverse complement strand
GAAGCGGCCGAAGCGCTCGATGCAACGGTCGCCAACATGCGTTTTGTCAAACCGCTGGACAGCGTGCTGGTGGCAGAACTGGCCGCCGATTGCGCCTTGCTGGTGACGGTGGAAGAGAACGTCGTCATGGGCGGCGCGGGCAGCGCGGTGGCCGAGGCGATGGCCGCGGCGGGCCTGAACGCGCGCATGCTGCACCTCGGGCTGCCCGATCGTTTTGTCGACCATGGCGACCCGGTGCAGTTGCTGGCGCAGTGCGGGCTGGATGCCGCAGGCATCGCCGGCGCAATCCGCAAGGCCTTGCCGGCGCATTGACTGCGGCCTGAAAGGCCGGGTGGAACCCGCAAACCGTGAACCTGCAATGGACCCACAGCGTCTGTGGTTATTGCGCGTTTTCCCTGCGTTTGTTCCCTCTTGTAATCGGGCGCAGGCATCACCATGTTAGAATCATTCCAATTCATTCGCGCCAGGGCGTGCTGTCCTGCGAAAGGCTCCACTGATGAACACCCGTGATACGTCCGCCCCAATCCCCGACGTGCAATCCTCCGCCGATGTGCGCCGTCTGGCCATAGACCGTGTCGGCATCAAGGCTATCCGCCATCCGGTGAAGGTGAAGGAGCGCGGCGGCGCCGTGCAGCACACCATCGCCAACTTCAACATGTATGTCGGCCTGCCCCACCAGTTCAAGGGCACCCACATGTCGCGTTTTGTCGAAATCCTCAATGCCCATGAGCGCGAGATTTCGGTCGAAACCTTCCAGGTCATGCTGGGCGAAATGGTCGAGCGGCTCGAAGCGCGCTCGGGTGTCATAGAGATGACCTTCCCGTATTTTGTCAACAAGGCCGCGCCGGTTTCAGGCGTCAAGAGCCTGCTCGATTACGAAGTGACCTTCACCGGGGAAATCCGCGAAGGCAAAAACCACTTCACCATGAAGGTGGTGATCCCGGTCACCAGCCTGTGCCCGTGCTCGAAGGAGATTTCCGCCTACGGCGCGCACAACCAGCGCTCGCACGTCACCATCGCCGCGCGCACGTGCGGCTTTGTCTGGATCGAGGAGCTGGTCGAGATCGCCGAGCGCCAGGCCTCGAGCGAGCTCTACGGCCTGCTCAAGCGCCCGGACGAAAAATTCGTCACCGAGCGCGCCTACGACAACCCCAAGTTTGTCGAGGACATGGTGCGCGACGTCGCCGCCGAGCTGAACGCCGACGAGCGGGTGGAGTGGTACGTGGTTGAAAGCGAGAACTTCGAATCAATTCACAACCACTCTGCTTACGCGCTTATCGAGCGCGACAAGACGAAGTCTTAGCGCGCGGCGAAATTTCAGTGAAGACTAACCCGCGCAGCGGGTTATGTCGGAACTAAAATTCCCTCCGGCACAACCACTCGGCCTACGCGCTTATTGAGCGCGACAAGACGAAGTCTTAGCGCGCGGCGAAATTTCAGAGAAGACTAACCCGCGCAGCGGGTTATGTCGGAACTAAAATTCCCTCCGGCACAACCACTCGGCCTACGCGCTCATAGAGCGCGACAAGACGAAGTAGTAAGAAACGCCGTCATTCCCGCGCAAGCGGGAATCCATGGGGTTAATGTTGGTCAACCCCATGGATTCCGGGTTCTGGCTGGGACGGAGGCAAGTTCCGGGAGAGGCGCGGCCCCGGAATGACGGACTTGGGGCCTATTCTGGATTTTTCTAAAACCGCTTTCTGAGCGTCATCGTCCCTCCTTCTCGGTTCATCTCAAAGCGGTCGAGAAAGTTCATGCCCAGAAGGGCGATGGGCAGCCCGTCCCCGGGTATAACGACGGCATCAATGTTGTTGACCGACACGTCGCCCAGCTTGACGCTGGCGAGTTTCACCCGCCAGACCTGGATTACGCCGTTGGCGGTACTGACCGCACCGGGCGCGCCGGCCTTGTAATCAAGGCCCATGCGCTGGGCGTCCTTTTCGGGTATGGAGATCGCGCTGGCGCCGGTGTCGATCAGCATGCGCAACTCGTTCTTGTCGTTGATCATGCCGGCGGCGATGAACTGGCCGCGGTTGTTGGCTGAAACGGAGAAGGTGCTGCCGCGTGCCGAACTGGTGTCGGTGCGGTGGTGTTGGCCGATTTTCAGGGTTTTTTTTCTGCCCTCTATTTCGACTACCGCTGTTTCTTTTTCGACCGAGACCAGGCTCACGCCTTCGGGCGATTTTTGGCCGATCTTGATCGATTTTGGCGCGGAACCGTCTATGACCAGCACCGCCCCCTTACCGGGAAAAACGCCGATCAGGCTGACATCGAGCGCAAAGGCGCAGCAGGGCAAGGCGAGTAAAAACAGAACGAATGGCTTAAACTTGGCGGGGCGTGTCATGGGGCGTCCTGTTCCAGGTGTTCTGTTCTAAGTGTTCTGTTCCATGTGTCCTGCACTGTGTGTCCTACCATCAGCGAGGCATGAATGAAACCGGTTGCGGTGTTCCGTCACAGCAGTACCGAGGGCCCGGGTTATTTTGCCAGATATCTGGACGGGCAAGGGGTGCCCTGGACCATGGTGAAAGTGGATGCCGGCGAACCCATGCCGGTGTCGCCGTCAAACTATTCCGGCATGGTGTTCATGGGCGGGCCGATGAGCGTCAATGACGACCTGCCGTGGATCCCGCGTGTACTGGCGCTGATCGCGCGCGCGGTCGACGAGGACGTGCCGGTGCTGGGCCATTGCCTTGGCGGCCAACTCATGTCCAAGGCGCTGGGCGGCAGCGTCGGGCCCAACCCGGTCAAGGAAATCGGCTGGGGCCGGGTCAGGGTCGAGGATAGCGAGGTCGCGCGCCATTGGTTCGGGCCGGTGCGCGATTTCCTGTCCTTTCACTGGCACGGCGAGACCTTCAGCATCCCGCAAGGGGCCGAGCGCATCGCCGGCAGCGAGTTTTGCGCCAACCAGGCCTTTGTGATGGGCCGCCACCTTGCCCTGCAATGTCACGTGGAAATGACGCCGGAGATGATCCGTACCTGGTATGCCGACGGTGCTGCGGAAATCCTCGCCAGTCCCGGCCCGGCGGTGCAAAACGCCGGGCAGATGGAGGAGAAGATCGAATCACGCCTGGCGAAACTGAACGGTGTCGCCAATCGCCTGTACGACCGCTGGGTGGAGGGTTTGCCGCGCTAGCAAACCGCATCGTTTGGTATTCCGTCTTTCCCGCGAAAGCGGGAATCCATTTTGACCTTGTCAAACCGTTACATCAAAGTGGATCCCCGCTCTGGTCCCCGGAGTGGGATTCGCGGGGATGACGAAGCGGGTGGTATTCGGTGTTTCCCTAATCGCGGAAGTTATTGAACTGCACCGGTACTTCGCTGACGGTTTTTCTCACCAGCGCCATCGCCTCCTGTAATTCGTCCTTTTTCGCGCCGGAAACGCGCACGGCGTTGCCTTGGATGCTCGCCTGCACCTTTAGCTTGGCGTCCTTGATGGCCTTGACGATTTTCTTGCCCAGTTCCTGCTCTATGCCTTCCTTGACCTTCACCAGCTGCTTCATCTTGTCGCCGCCGATTTTTTCCGGCTCCTCCGGCTCGAAGGAGCGCATGTCGACGCCGCGCTTGGCGCATTTGGTGCGCAACACGTCCATCACCTGTTGCAACTGGAAGGTCGAGTCGGCATAGACCGTCAGCTCGAGCTCCTTTTGCTCGATGCGCGCGTCCGTGCCCTTGAAGTCAAAGCGGTTGCCGACTTCCTTGTTGGTCTGGTCCAGGGCGTTCCGCAGTTCAACTTTGTTGATATCCGAGACGATGTCAAAGGACGGCATGGCTGTCACCTGTGATGTGTCGCCGCAAGCGCGCGGCCGGGGAGAAGCTGGGAAAAATTATACCGGAGTGAGGGTACCGCCGACCGGTGATGGTCAGGCGCCGCCGCGAAACAGCGAATAACCCCAGGGCGTGAGCTTGAAGGGCAGGTGGTAGTGCTGCGCCGGATCGGCAATGCCGAAGCCGTAGTTCACGACATTGAGAAAAGGCACCGCCGGCAGGCTGATGCCGGCGTTGCGGTAATACGCCGCGACCTGGAACACGGCTTCGTAGGCGCCTGCCGTAAAGGAGGCCGCGAGTGCGGCCTCCTCCAGCAGTCCCTTGGCGCTGATGCTCCCGGCGGCGATCAGCCGGCGTTCGGCCTGGACCGAATACAACTCGACGCGCATGCCCTGCGCAACCACGCCGCGCGACACATCCACCACATGAATTGAAACGCCGGGCATTGTGTGTCGCTGCCGTCAGTCGCCGAGGTCAGTCGAGCTTGGCGCCGGAGGCCTTGACCGCCGGTGCCCATTCGTTGACCTGGTTTTGCACGAAGGCGGTGAATTCGACAACCGACATCTTGCGGCCGCCCACACCCAGGTCCTCCATGCGCTTGACGATGACCGGGCTGGCCAGCACCTCGAGCATGGCGGCGTGGACCTTGTCGACCACCGCCTTGGGTATGCCGGCCGGACCGGAAACGCCAAGGAAGTTTTCCGCCACCAGCTTGGGTTGGCCGACTTCGATGACGGTTGGCACATCCAGGGCCATGCTGGCGCGCGCGGGCGAGGTGACGGCGGTTGCGCGCAGCTTGCCGTCTTTCATGAAGGGCACGTTTTGCGGCAGGGTGTCGATGGCCAGCATGATCTGGCCGCCCAGCAGGTCGTTGTGCATCGGCGAGGAGCCCTTGTAGCCGACGTGCTCCATTTTCAGGCCGAGGTCTTTTTTCATGGCTCATATAGCGAATAATGTTGGTAGCTCATCTGGTGAGCCTGTGGGGGCGGAAACTGGCAGTGTGGCGCAAAGGCGCTGGACCAGGAGACGCGAAATGAGGACGAGGGAATTGGCAAGGTTGATAAGCACTCTGGGCAAGTTGCC
>CAMAWC010000169.1 GCA_945861875.1 Bordetella parapertussis | reverse complement strand
AAGTCCATAAATCGTCATTCCCGCGAAAGCGGGAATCCATTTTGACTCAATGAATCCACGCTTTAGGTCAAGGTGGATTCCCGCTCCCCGATTAAGGCATTCGAGGACAAGCTTCGCGGGAATGACGGACTTAATCAGAGCTTCCCTAGGCGACGATGTTGCGCGGTTCGCCACGCGCCCAGGCCTCGATGACATCAACCAGCTGGTCGGCGAGCAGTTGCTGCGCGCCGAGGCTAGACCAGGCGAGGTGCGGGGTGATGATCAGCTTGGGCAGGTCAAGATCGAGCAGCGGATTGCCGCGGGTTGGTGGTTCCTCTGACAGCACGTCAAGACCGGCGCCGCCCAAGTGCCCGGATACCAGCGCGGCGGCCAGCGCCGCCTCGTCGATGAGGCCGCCGCGCGCGGTGTTGATGAGCAGTGCGCCGCGTTTCATCAGCGCCAGCTCGCGCGAGCCCATGAGTTTGTCGGTTTCCGGCGTGAGGGGGCAGTGCAGCGTGACCACATCGGCGGTTTTCAGCACGGTGTCGAAGGCGGTATAGCCGCTACGCACGCCGGCGGCACCGCGGTGCTCGGCGAACAGTACCTTCATGCCAAAGGCGCCGGCCAGTTTGGCCACGGCCTCGCCGGCGGCGCCGCGCCCGATGATGCCCAGCGTCGCGCCGTGCAGGTCGGCGATGGGGGCGCCCTCGAGGTAAAACTTGTCCGAGCGCTGCCATTGCCCGGCCGCCACCGCGCGCAGCGTGCCGGGTAGGCCGCGCGACAGCGCCAGCAGCAGCATCAGGGTGTGCTCGGGCAGGGTGTGGAGCGAATAGCCGCGCACATTGCATACGGTGATGCCGCGCTCGCGGCAACAGTCGAGGTCGATGTGGTTGGCACCGGTTGCCGCGATGGCGATGAGTTTGAGTTGCGGCAGCTGCTCGAGCAGGCTGCGCGGCATGGCGAGCTTGTTCGAGATGGCGATGCTGGCGCCAGCCAGCCTTTCGGCGAGTTCCGGTTCGCGCGTGTCGGCATGCTCGCGCCACTCGTGCGCAAAGGCCGGCCTGCGCACCGTGGCGGCGAGTGTGTCGCGCTGCAGGAATACGATGTTATGCATGGTGGCGCCGATTATAGCGGCCTCGTCCTGTCGCGCAGTCAGCCGCCGGCTTGGGTGCCTGCCGCCAACGCCGCGCGCACGATGGCGGCGCTGTCGACCTTGAAGTACGCGCGCAGTGCGGCGCGCGTGTCGCTGCGGCCGAAGCCGTCGGTGCCAAGGCAGGTGTAGCGGCCAGGCACCCAGGCGCGTATCAGTTCGGGTAGCGCGCTGACATAGTCGCTTGCCGCCACAGTGGGCACGGGTTTGTCGCCCAGGCAGTGCGCCATCCAGCCGCCGCCGGCCGCCGCGTCGCGGCGCAGTTCGGTGAAGCTGGTGACGCTGAATACATCGGCGGCGACGCCGTGCTCGCGCTCCAGCACCTCGGCCGCTGCGAGGCATTCGCGCAAAATGGTGCCCGCACCGAGCAGGCGCACGCGCTTTGGCGCGCCGCTGAGCGCAGAGGGGCGCAGCGCGTACATGCCGCGGCGGATGCCCTCTTGCGCACCCTCGGGCATGGCCGGCTGGACGTAATTCTCGTTCATCACCGTGACGTAATAGAACACGTCCTCCTGCGCCTCGAGCATGCGGCGCATGCCGTCTTGCATGATCACCGCCAGCTCGTAACCGAAGCACGGGTCGTAGGCGACGCAGTTTGGAATGGTGCCGGCAATCAGGTGGCTGTTGCCGTCCTGGTGTTGCAAGCCCTCGCCCGAGAGCGTGGTGCGGCCGGCGGTGGCGCCGATGAGAAAACCGCGCGAGCGCGAATCGGCCGCCGCCCAGATCAGGTCACCCACGCGCTGAAATCCAAACATCGAGTAGTAGGTGTAGAAGGGCAGCATGGTGATGCCGTGGGCGCTGTAGCTCGTAGCGGCGGCGATCCACGAGGACATCGCGCCCGCCTCGGTGATGCCCTCTTCCATGATCTGGCCGTCACGCGCCTCGCGGTAGTACAGCAGCTCGTCGCGGTCCTCGGGCTCGTAGAGTTGGCCGACGCGCGAGTAGATGCCCACGCTCCTGAACAGGCTGGCCATGCCGAAGGTGCGCGCCTCGTCGGCGACGATGGGTACGATGCGCGGGCCGAGGGCTTCATCTTTTAACAGTTGCGACAGGATCTGCACGAACACCGTGGTGGTCGACTGCTCGCGCTCGCGCGAGCCGGCCAGCGCCTTGTCGAAGGCCGCCAGCGGCGGCGCGGCGAGCGACGGCGCACCGGTCGAGCGCTGCGGCAAAAAGCCGCCCAGCTGTTCGCGCCTCGCCATCAGGTGTTTCATCTCGGGCGCATCGGGCGACGGCTTGTAAAAGCGCAGTTGCGTCGCGTCCTCGTCCGACAGGGGCAGCGAGAAGCGGTCGCGAAAGGCGAGCAGCGCCCCGTGCTCGAGTTTTTTCGCCTGGTGCGCGGTCATGCGCCCCTCGCCCCAGTGGCCCATGCCGTAGCCTTTTTTGGTCTTGGCCAGGATGACGGTGGGCTGGCCCGTATGGTGGGTGGCGGCGTGATAGGCGGCATAGATTTTCACCGGGTCGTGGCCGCCGCGGCGCAGGCGGTCGATGTCGGCGTCCGACATGTGGGCGGTGAGTGCCTGCAGCTCCGGGTATTTGTTGAAAAAATGTTCGCGGTTGAAGTGGCCGTCTGTGGCGGCGTAGGTCTGGAACTCGCCGTCTACGGTTTCATTGAGGCGCCTGAGCAGGATGTCGTCGTGGTCGCGCGCGAACAGCGGATCCCAGTCCGAGCCCCACAACAGCTTGATGACGTTCCAGCCGGCGCCGGCAAACAGGCCCTCCAACTCCTGCACGATGGAGCCGTTGCCGCGCACCGGGCCGTCGAGGCGCTGCAGGTTGCAGTTGACGACAAAAATCAGGTTGTCGAGGCCGTCGCGCGTGGCGAGGGACAGTCCGGCGATGGATTCGGGCTCGTCCATTTCGCCGTCGCCGACAAAGGCCCAGACCTTGCGGCCGGAGGTGTTGGCAAGGCCGCGGTCGGCGAGGTATTTCATGTAGCGCGCCTGGTACACCGCCTGTATCGGCCCCAGGCCCATCGAGCCGGTGGGGAACTGCCAGAAATCGGGCATCAGCCAAGGGTGGGGATAGGACGAGAGACCCTCGCCGCCGGTTTCGCGACGGTAATGGTCAAGGCGATTTTCCGACAGCCGGCCCTCGAGAAAGGCGCGCGCGTACACGCCGGGCGCCGAGTGCGGCTGGAAGTAGACCAGGTCGCCCTGCTGCCCGGCCTTGAAAAAGTGGTTGAAGCCGACCTCGAACAAGTCGGCAGCCGAGGCGTAACTGGCGATGTGGCCGCCCAGTTCGCCCGACACGCGGTTGGCGCGCTCGACCATGGCGAGGGCGTTCCAGCGAATGATCGCCGAGATGCGCTGTTCGACTTCGAGGTTGCCCGGGAACTGCGGCTGCTGGTCGAGTGCGATGGTGTTCTTGTAAGGCGTGTTGAGCACCGGCGGCAGGCGCACGCGCTGTTTGCGCGCGTGGTCGAACAGGCGGCGCAGCACAAAGGTGGCGCGGTCGCGCCCTTCATGCTCGATCAGTGCGTCGAAGGCATCGAGCCACTCGCGCGTCTCGACTGTATCGGTGTCCTTGGGCAGCACGCGCCAGAGTGGGTAAAAGTCGGGATGGAAATCGGAAATGTCGGTCATGGTTTGCCTGCGTGGATAGCGTGATGGTGCCGTGGATATTGCAATGATAGTCAGGTGCGGGCGGCATGTGCTGTCGATTGATGCTTGTTAAGCGTATATTTTCAGCATAATCTACCTATATTAAAAATATGGCGGTATAACATGCCGAAAAATCTGGATGTCATCGACCGGCGCATCCTGCACGCACTGCAGCGGGACGGCCGCCTTGCCAATGTGGACCTGGCGCAACAGGTGGATTTGTCGCCATCGCCCTGCCTCGCGCGCGTGAAAAAGCTGGAAAGCGAGGGCGTGATCAGCGCCTATGTCGCGCTGCTCGATCCGGTGGCGCTGGGCTTTGGCGTCAGCGTGTTCATCCAGGTGCGCCTGGAGAAACAGGTGGAGCGCTCGCTCGGGGTCTTCGAGCAGGCCATCAGCGAGCGCCCCGAGGTGATGGAGTGTTACCTGATGACCGGCCAGTCCGACTACATGCTGCGCGTGGTGGTGCCGGACGTGCCGGCGCTGGAGCGCTTCATCGTCGATTTTCTTTCGCGCGTGCCCGGCGTGGGCAACATCCAGTCGAGCTTTGCCCTCAAGCAGGTCAAGTACAAGACGGCGCTGCCCTTGCCGCCCGAGCCGGCACACGCTACGCACGGTGCGGTTGCAACGCGATCGGGCCGCTCCTCGCGCAAGGCTGCGCGTTAGGCCGCCGTTTATAATCTTCGGCGTACTGTTTCCCCGCTCCAACCTGGTCACGCCGCATGCCTGCCATCAATCTTGCCACCCTGTTGTTGCGCTCCGCGCGCGTCTTCCCGGAGCGCCCGGCGCTGGCGCTGGGGACCGGCGTCACCGCAAGCTATCGCGAACTGGCCTTGCGCGTGGCGCGCCTCGCCGGCGGACTGCTCGAGGGCGGCCTTGCTCCCGGTGACCGCGTTGCGCTGGTGATGGCCAACTGCCCGCAGTATGTCGAGGCCTTGTTCGCCTGCTGGCAGGCCGGACTGGTCGCGGTGCCGATCAACGCCAAGCTGCACGCGCTTGAGCTCGATTACATCATCGCCGACTGCGGCGCCAGGCTGTGCCTTGTCACCGCCGATCGCGAAAACGATGTCGCCGCGCTGGCCGGGCGCAGCGGCGCATTGGCGCGCGTAATAAATGTGGCCGGAGCGGACTACGCGCGCCTGCTCGCCGCGCCGCCCACCCTTGTCCACGAAATTCCCGATGACGCCCTCGCCTGGTTGTTCTATACCAGCGGCACCACCGGCCGGCCCAAGGGCGTGATGTTGTCGCACCACAACCTGATGGCGATGACACTCAATTATTTTTCCGACGTCGACGAGATCGCCCCCTCGGACTCGATTCTGCACGC
>CAMAWC010000168.1 GCA_945861875.1 Bordetella parapertussis | reverse complement strand
CCATTCACCGTCCAGGCTCCCCCTCCCCGTTATAATGCCCACTCTCCTCCCACCCGGTACCTGTCATGCGCTTTAACGGCTCCAGCACCTATGTCTCGACCGACGACCTCACCCTCGCCGTCAATGCCGCCATCACCCTCGGCCGCCCGCTGCTGGTCAAGGGTGAACCGGGCACCGGCAAGACCAAGCTCGCCGAGGAAGTCGCCGCTGCGCTGGGCATGCCGCTGTTGGAGTGGCACGTCAAATCGACCACCAAGGCGCAGCAGGGCCTGTACGAATACGACGCCGTTTCGCGGCTGCGCGACTCGCAACTGGGCGACCCGAAGGTCAAGGACATCGCCAACTACATCGTCAAGGGCACGCTGTGGCAGGCCTTTACCGCCGACAAGCCGGTGGTGCTGTTGATCGACGAGGTGGACAAGGCCGACATCGAGTTTCCCAACGACTTGCTGCGCGAACTCGACCGCATGGAGTTTTTTGTCTACGAAACGCGCGAACTGGTGAAGGCAAAACACCGGCCCATCGTCTTTATCACCTCCAACAATGAAAAAGAACTGCCCGACGCCTTCCTGCGCCGCTGTTTTTTCCATTACATCCGCTTCCCCGACAAAGACACGATGCAGAAAATCGTCGATGTGCACTTCCCCGGCATCAAGAAAATGCTGTTGCGCGAGGCGCTGGAGGTGTTTTTCGAAGTGCGCGAGGTGCCCGGTCTGAAGAAAAAGCCCTCGACCTCGGAACTGCTCGACTGGCTCAAGCTCCTGCTCGCCGAAGACCTGCCGGCCGAGGCGCTGCGCTCCAAGGACCGCAAGACCATCATCCCTCCGCTGCACGGCGCGCTGCTCAAGAACGAACAGGACGTTCACTTGTTCGAGAAGCTCGTGTTCATGACGCGTAACCGCGGTTGAGAAAACGTCGCCCTTGCTATTGTATCGTTACCGTCGTTCCGGGGCCGCACAGCAGAACCCGGAATCCATGGGGTCGCTTTCCTTCGAACCCCATGGATTCCCGCTTTCGCGGGAATGACGCCATTACTTGGGATTTCCAATAGCGATGCTGATCGGCTTTTTCCTCAAACTCAAATCGGCCAAACTGCCGGTTTCGATCAAGGAATACCTGACCCTGGTCGAGGGCATGCAACAGCATGTCATCGGCCCGTCATTGGACGAGTTTTACTATTTCTCCCGTATCGCCCTGGTCAAGGATGAGGCCAATTTCGACAAGTTCGATCGCGCCTTTGGTGAATACTTCCGCGGCGCGGAACTGGCCACGGGCGACAACGCCGACATCCCGCTCGAATGGCTGTTGAAGCAGGCCGAACTGACGCTCTCGGACGAGGAAAAGGCGCTCATCGAGGCCATGGGCGGCTGGGAAAAGCTGATGGAGACGCTGAAAAAGCGCCTCGAGGAACAAAAGGACCGCCACCAGGGCGGCAGCAAGTGGATAGGCACCGCCGGCACCTCGCCCTTTGGCGCCTACGGCTACAACCCCGAGGGCGTGCGCATCGGCCAGGACAAATCGCGCAACCGCAGCGCGGTAAAGGTGTGGGACCAGCGCGAGTATCGCAACCTCGATGACAGCGTGGAACTGGGCACGCGCAACATCAAGGTGGCTTTGCGGCGGCTGCGCAAGTTCGCGCGCACCGGCTCACCCGACGAACTGGACCTGGACACCACCATAGACCGCACCGCGCGCAACGCCGGCTGGCTCGACCTGGCCATGCGCCCGGAGCGCCACAACGCGGTCAAGGTGCTGCTGTTCCTCGACATCGGCGGCTCGATGGACGATCACGTCAAATTGTGCGAGGAATTGTTCTCGGCGGCCAAGACCGAGTTCAAGCACCTCGAGTATTTTTACTTCCACAACTGCCTCTACGACTATGTGTGGAAGGAAAACCGCCGCCGCCATACCGAGCGCATCCGCACCATGGACATCCTGCACAAGTACGGTCACGACTACAAACTGATTTTTGTCGGCGATGCGACCATGAGCCCCTACGAAATCCTGCAGCCGGGCGGCTCGGTGGAGTACAGCAACGACGAGGCCGGTTCGGTGTGGATGCAGCGCATGCTCAACGTCTATTCCAGGGCGGCGTGGATCAATCCCGAACCCGAGGAGTTGTGGTCCTACCGCCAGTCCATAGGCGTGCTGCGCGAGATCATGGGCGGGCGCATGTTTCCGGCCACCATCAACGGCCTTGAACGCTGCATGCGCTCGTTGACGAAGTAGGGAACACGCGACCCCGTCATTCCCGCGAAAGCGGGAATCCATTTTTCAGCGAGAAATCGACGCTTTAGGTCAAGGTGGATCCCCGCTTTCGCGGGGATGACGGGCTTATTTTTGCGTCCTGCTCATTCCTTCTGCACCGGCGGGGCCACCTTGACGATTTCCTCAAAGGTGGTAAGCCCGGCGGCGACCTTGGCGGCGCCGCTGATGCGCAGCGGTTTCATGCCTTCCTTGTAGGCGAGTTCGCGGATTTTTGCCAGGTCCGCGCCCTCGTGGATGATGCGCTTGATGCCCGAAGTAAACAGCAGGATTTCGTAAATGCCCACGCGCCCCATGAATCCGGTGTTGCGGCACTCGAGGCAACCGATCGGCTTGTAGATATGCGTCGGACGCTTGGCCTTCCACGGCGCAACCAGGTCCTCCCATGAAATATCGTCGGCGCGTGCCTCGTCGTAGGGCACTTTTTGCTTGCAGTGCTTGCACAGCGTGCGCACCAGGCGTTGCGCCATGATGCCGAGGATAGTCGAGTTGATCAGGTAGGACGGCACACCCAGGTCGAGAAGGCGTGTGATCGCCGACGCCGCGTCGTTGGTGTGCAGGGTCGAGAGCACAAGGTGGCCGGTGAGGGCCGCCTGCACCGCCATCTCGGCGGTTTCCAGGTCGCGGATCTCGCCGACCATGATGATGTCCGGGTCCTGGCGCATCAGGGCGCGCACGCCGTCGGCAAAATCGAGGCCTATGCCGTGGGTCACCTGCATCTGATTGAACGAGGGCTCGACCATTTCGATCGGGTCCTCGATGGTGCAGACATTGACCTCGGGCACCGCCAGGGTCTTCAGCGTTGAGTAAAGCGTGGTGGTCTTGCCCGAGCCCGTGGGTCCGGTGACGAGAATGACGCCGTGCGGCGAACCGGTCATCTTGTTCCAGCGCGTCTTGTCATCCTCGGAAAAGCCCAGTTCGGAAAAATCCTTGACGATGACTTCGGGGTCGAACACCCGCATCACCAGCTTTTCGCCAAAGGCGGTGGGCATGGTCGAGAGGCGCAATTCCACCTCCTGGCCGTCGACGGTGCGCGTCTTGATGCGCCCGTCCTGCGGCCGGCGTTTTTCCACCACATCCATGCGACCAAGGATCTTGATCCGACTGGTCATGGCGGTCATCACCGCCGCCGGAATCTGGTAGACCGGGTGCAGCACGCCATCAATGCGAAAGCGCACCTCGCCGACATCGCGCCGCGGCTCCATGTGGATATCACTGGCGCGCTGGTCAAAGGCGTACTGCCACAACCAGTCAACGACGTGGACGATGTGCTGGTCGTTGGCATCGAACTGCTTTTCGTTGCCCATCTCGACCAGTTGTTCGAAATTGCCTATACCCGAACGCCCGTCGCCCTTGGCCGAGGCTCCCTTGATGGATTTTGCAAGATTGTAGAACTCGACCTGGTAGCGCGCGATGTCGTCCGGATTGGCGATGACGCGGCGGATATCCAGCCTCAGGATGCCCTTGAGCTCTTTTTCCCATTCCTTGATGTAGGGCTGGCAGGTGGCGATCACCGCCTCGCGCGTACTCACCTCCACCGGCAGTATCTTGAAACGCGCCGCGTAGGCGTTGGACATCACCGTGGTGACGGCGGAAAAATTGATTTTCAGCGGATCGATGTGGAAATACGGCTGGCCGGCCTTGCCCGCCAGCCACTCGGTCAGCCATTCCAGGTGCATCAGCTTGTTCGGCGGCTTGGGCGAGAGCCACTTCATGTCGGCGATGATGCTCAGCGGATGAAAGTCGCCGCGATGCATGCGCCGCTCGGCGATCAGCTTGTCGGCCTCCGCGCGCGCCACCAGGCCGTCCTCCACCATTGCGACAAGGACTTCACTCAGGGTGAGGCGGTGTTCGTCAACGGATTCGGCGGCAAGCTGCAAAGGATTCCCCTGTTATTAGTGTGGAATATAGCCGCCCTCGCCCCCGGCAGCAAGCAAGGCCATGGCACCGTGGCACAGCCGGACTTTACACTTTACATTCGTCCGTACCTGCGCCATTCTGTGCCCCTGCCGAATTCTGGCTGCCGATATCACCCGTATTATCCCTACATTTTTTATTACTATTGGAGTTGCCATGACCATCAAAGCCGGAGACCAACTGCCCGCGGGCAAACTGACCGAAGCACTCGAGTTCGACGAAGCCGCGGGCTGCCCGCTCAACCCGAAGGAAGTCGATGTCGCCGAAGCCACCAAGGGCAAGAAAGTCGTCATATTCGGCCTGCCCGGCGCCTACACCCCGACCTGCTCGGCCAAGCACGTGCCCGGCTACGTCGCCAATATCGACAAACTCAAGGCCAAGGGCGTGAGCGAAGTCTGGTGCATGGCCACCAACGACGCCTTTGTCATGGGCGCCTGGGGCCGCCAGCAAAAAGCCGGCGGCAAGGTACGCATGATGGGTGACGGCAGCGCCGTATTCACCAAGGCCCTCGGCCTCGAACTCGACCTCAATGCCCGCGGCATGGGCCTGCGCACCAACCGCTTTGCCATGATCGTCGACAACGGCGTGGTCAAGCACATCGCCGTCGAAGGTCCGGGCAAGTTCGAGGTTTCGAACGCGGAGTCGATCCTGGAAAAGCTGTAAGCAACTACGGTACATCCGACCAAAAATTGCCGTCATTCCCGCGAATACCCTCCGGGTACTAGAGCGGGAATCCATGGGCTTAAGTTTTCGTGAATGCGACAAACCCCATGGATTCCGGGTTCCGCTCCACGGCCCCGGAATGACGGCCGGAGCAGGCTGGAAATGCCCGCCAGACGGGCATTTCCAGCCTGTTGCATTTCAGCTACGCGCAAACCACGC
>CAMAWC010000167.1 GCA_945861875.1 Bordetella parapertussis | reverse complement strand
ACCAGCAGGCGCAGCGCCCCGCCGGTGCTTGCCGCCGGTGCGGTGATCGGGTCGGTCGGGTCGCTAAGTTTTGTCATGGTCGGTGTCTTCGTTCAAGTCCGCGGCACCTTGGCCGATAGGTATGGGTAAGCACCGCCGCGGAGGCGATGTGCACTGCGGGGTGGGCTGCGGGGGACTGGCGGCGAAAAAGGCGTCTGTTCGGGTGATGGTGGCGTGAGGGGGGCCGGACAATGGCATTGGGGCGGGGTGGGGCGAAAGCGTCAGGAAAGGCGTGAGGATAGGCCGGTAATCGGTGCAAACGTCGCAGCGGGCCGGCACCACAAGGATGGTAAGCCAATCCGCCCGTCATCGCCATGCCCGGAAGGGGTAAATCGCCGGATTGAGGCGATAAAAGGTCTGTATTCGCGGCTTCATTTTATCGACGCCGGCGAATAATCGTCAGCAAGAACAGTTGGACTGGAATCGGCGGCCCGGATGTTGGAAGAGGGGATTAACGCAATGCGCAAATGGATTTTAATGCCCGGCATCGCCGCATCGGTGACGGCGGCCATTTGGGCCGACTGGATGATGCCCGAAGCGGCTGCGCTGGAATCGCGCCTGGGATTGCTGGCGGCCGTGGCCATGCTCAGCACCACCTGGATCGTCGTCCTGGGTCGTGCGCTGGCGGGGCAGCGGGAACAGGCCGAGGGCGCACGCCTGCGCGTGATTGCGCGCATGCAGGCGACGCGCAGCGAAGTTGCGGCCACACTGAAGCAATACCAGCAGGAGTTCAGCGTCCAAGTCGAGGCATGCCGCAGCGAGTTGGGCCGGTTGCAGCAAATCCTCGCTGATGCCATTGCCAAGCTCCTTGGCAGTTTTACCGCGCTCAACGAATGCAGCGGCAATCAGCAGCGCCTGGCGCTTGGCATCTCCGGCGGCGGCGGCGGCGAGGGCGTCAGTGTCGAGCAATTCATCCAGGAGACCTCCGAGACACTGCAGGTGTTCGTCGACACCACGGTGCAGAACAGCAAGACGGCGATGGGTCTGGTCGACCGCATAGACGGCACCAAGACGCAGGTGCAGCAGGTGCTGCATGTGCTCGGGGAAATAGAAGGCATTTCGCGGCAGACCAATTTGCTCGCCCTGAACGCGGCGATCGAGGCGGCGCGCGCCGGGGAGGCCGGCCGTGGCTTTGCCGTGGTGGCCGAGGAAGTGCGCACGCTGTCGGACCGGACCAACCAGTTCAGCAACCAGATACGCATCGATATGGAAAACGTTCACCAGTCCATTTCCAGCGCCGAGAGCGCCATCAACGAGATGGCATCCAAGGACATGAGCACCGCGCTGCAGTCCAAGCAACGCGCCGAACTGATGACCTCCGAGGTGCAGAAGGTCAACCAGGCCATGGCCGCCGGCGTCGAGCAACTGGGCAGCATCGCCCAGGATGTGGAGGGCAATGTGCGCGCCGCGGTGACCGCGCTGCAGTTCCAGGACATGACGACGCAACTGGTCAGCCATACGCGCCTGCGCATCGAGCAGATGGAGTCGATGCTGGTCAGCCTTTCATCGCTGCCGGCTGTGCTGGTCGCCTGTGCCGACCCTGCCGATGGCGATGCCGATCCGGCCGCCCCGGCGCTGCAACAACTTCGCGCCGGCCTGGTTGCCGCGCGCGAACGCACCGCACGCAACCCGGTGGCGCAGGAACAGATGAGCAACGGTGAGGTCGAGTTGTTTTGACCGGCGGGTTTTGAAAAAAGAAAAGAACGACAGGAGAACGCAATGAGCAAGACGATTCTGGCGGTGGACGATTCGGCTTCGATAAGGCAGATGGTGGCGTTTACCCTGAAGGGCGCCGGTTACGACGTGGTTGAAGCCGAAGACGGCCAGGCGGGGCTCGATAAAGCCAGGGCCGGTGCGGTCAACCTGGTGCTGACCGACCAGAACATGCCAAAAATGGACGGGCTCACCCTGATCAAGAACCTGCGCGGGATGCCGCAGTACGCCGCCACGCCCATCCTGATGCTCACCACCGAATCGAGTGACGCGATGAAGGCGCAGGGCAAGGCCGCCGGCGCGACCGGGTGGCTGGTCAAACCCTTCGACCCGGCCAAGCTGCTCGAAGTGGTGAAGAAAGTCATTGGTTAGATGGCTTAGCAAATCATGACACACCCAATTTCACCGCGAACGTACTCCCTCCCCCTTGACCGGGGAATACTGGAGCAATCGAATGAGTAATTCCGACACGCAAGGCGGCGGCATCGACATGAGCCAGTTTTTCCAGGTGTTTTTCGACGAAACCGCCGAACACCTGGCCTCGATGGAAAGCCTGCTCATCGCCATCAACCCGGCCGAGGCATCGTCGGACGACCTCAATGCCATTTTCCGCGCGGCACACTCCATCAAGGGCGGCGCCGGCACCTTCGGTTTCACCGACATGACCGACGTCACGCATGTGCTGGAGACGCTGCTCGATCGCGTGCGCAAAAACGAAATGCAGCTGACCAGTGAAATGGTCGATGTCTTCCTGCAGGCCGGCGATGTGATCAAGACACAGCTCGCCGCGCACCGCGGCGGCGGCACCGGACTGGCCGACACCGGCCCGGCAACCGAGGTGTGCGAGCGCCTGAAGCTGCTCACCGTCAGTGACAAGTCCGCGGCCGCCGCGCCGGGGGCGGCGGCGCTGCCAGCCGGCGCCGGTGGCTATGACATCGCCTTTAGCAGCAGCGTCGCCGCGAAGGAGCTCGATATTCTGTTTGGCAATCTACGCGCGCTCGGGACACTGGAAATTGTCTCGCAACCGAAGGCGGTGAAGCGCGGCAAGGCGGCACAGCGTTGCGAACTGCGCCTCGTTACGGCGGCCCCCGAGGATCAGGTGCGCGAGCTTTTCGAATTCATCAAGACCAGCGATGCCGTTGAAATAAAGGCACGGCCTGCGGCAGCCGCGCCGGTGTTGGCTGCGCCGGTAAGTGATTCGGGTTTTGGATTTTTCGATGATGCCGTCGGCGTGCCTCAGCAGGAGGCCGATGCGGGTTTCGGTTTTTTTACCGATATCACCCCGCCCGCAGCCGAGCGTCTCGCGCCCAATCCGGGCCGGCGCGCCACCGACCAGCCTGAGGTGATCTCCGGTGTGGCCGGGCGGCGTGATAACGACAAAGTCGTCGTCGCTCCGCAGGGCGAGACCTCGTCCATACGTGTCAGTGTCGAAAAAGTCGACACCCTGATCAACCTCGTGGGTGAGTTGGTGATAACGCAGGCGATGTTGTCGCAAAACGCCTCGCAACTCGACCCGGTGGTGAATGAAAAACTTCTGAGCGGCATGGCCCAGTTCGACCGCAACACGCGCGAACTGCAGGAGTCGGTGATGTCCATCCGCATGATGCCGATTTCCTTCGTCTTCAGCCGCTTCCCGCGCGTGGTGCGCGATCTTGCCGGCAAGCTCAACAAGCAGGTCGAGTTGAAAACAGAAGGGGAGGGGACGGAGCTGGACAAGGGCGTGATAGAGAAACTGTCGGACCCGCTCACCCACCTGGTGCGCAACAGCCTTGACCATGGCATCGAATCACCGGCGGCGCGCGAAGCGGCGGGCAAGCCGGCCAAGGGGACCATCACCCTGCGCGCCTTTCATCGCGGCGGCAACATCATGGTCGAAGTGCTCGATGATGGCGCCGGCCTGGATCGGGAAAAGCTGCTGGCCAAGGCGCGCGAGCGCGGCATGACCGTTTCCGACTCGATGACCGACCAGGAGGTGTTCGGGCTTATTTTCGAGGCCGGCTTCTCCACCGCGGCACAAGTGACCGATGTGTCCGGACGCGGTGTCGGCATGGATGTGGTGCGCCGGAATATCCGCGAGATAGGCGGCAGCGTCGAAATCGGTTCAAACCCGGGCGGTGGCACGCGCATCTCGATCAAGCTGCCGCTCACCCTGGCGATACTGGACGGCATGTCGGTCGGTGTCGGCCAGGAGGTGTTCATCATCCCGCTGACCAACATCACCGAGTCGCTGCAACCGAAAAAAGAGCACATCAATACCATCGCCGGGCTTGGTTGCGTGGTGCAGGTGCGCGCCGACTATGTGCCGGTGCTGTCCCTGCATGAAGTGTTCAACCTCAAGCCCAAGGTGACCGAGTTCGACAAGGGCATCATGGTGGTGCTCGAGTCCGAAGGTGTCAAGACGGCCTTGTTCGTCGACGAACTGCTCGGCCAGCACCAGGTTGTGATCAAAAGCCTGGAGACCAATTTTCGCAGGGTCGAGGGTGTATCGGGGGCCACCATCATGGGCGATGGCAGGGTGGCGCTGATTCTTGACGTGGCCGGGCTGGTCAACACGCCGCGCACCGTTTATGCCAAGGCGGCCTGAAGCCGCAGCCGCTCAATAACCGCAACCACCCCAACGCTTTAATCCCCCATCCAGTAAAGGAGTGCGAGAAATGTCACAGCCACAGGCGTCACAGGAAAAACCCGCAGGCGCAGCAGCAGCGGGCGCCGCCAATCAAACGGCCAATGAATTCCTCACCTTCATCCTGGGCAGCGAGGAGTACGGCCTCGAGATTCTCAAGGTGCAGGAGATCCGCGGCTACGATGCCATCACCCACATAGCCAACGCGCCGGCCTTCATCAAGGGCATCGTCAACCTGCGCGGCATCATCGTGCCGATCATCGATATGCGCATCAAGTTCAACCTCGGCAAGGTCGAGTACAACGAGTTCACCGTGGTGATCATCCTAAACGTCGCATCGCGCGTGATGGGGATCGTCGTTGACGGCGTGTCCGATGTGATCACGCTCTCGGCCGAGCAGGTCAAGCCGGCGCCGGATTTCGCCGCCCACCTGGATACGGATTACATCATCGGCCTGGGCACGGTCGATGAACGCATGCTCATCCTGATGGACATCGAGAAACTGATGTCCAGCAAGGACATGGGCCTGATCGACAGCACCGCCCTGCACTAGAAGAGCCAGTCAAGCGCATACCGTCCGCAATATTCCGAACAGAACGTCATTTTTAACAGACACCAGGAGATAAGCATGAAAGCTGCAACAAAGAGCAAGGTACCGGCCGGCGCGGGCAATTGCGCGGCGCAGGTGAAGAAGCTGGCCGAGGCGCTCTCGATGATGAGCGAGCAGCACGAGGCTGGGGCGATAGACCAGTTTATTGCGCTTGACGATTTTCCCGAGGCGTTTCAGGGGATTGCG
>CAMAWC010000166.1 GCA_945861875.1 Bordetella parapertussis | reverse complement strand
GCCAGCGGCTTGAGGCCCAGTTCATCGGCTTTTTTCGCCGACATCATGATCACCGCCGCCGCACCGTCGTTGATGCCCGAGGCGTTGCCCGCGGTCACCGTGCCGTTCTTGTCGAACGCCGGACGCAGTGCGCCAAGCGATTCCACCGTCGTGCCGTGCTTGGGATACTCGTCGGCGTCGAACGCCAGCGCCGCGCCCTTTTTTTGCGGTATTTCAAGCGCCAGGATTTCGTCCTTGAACTTGCCGGCCTTTTGCGCCGCCTCGGCCTTTTGCTGGCTCGCCGCCGCAAACTCGTCCTGATCCTTGCGCGTCACGCCGAACTTGGCGGCAACGTTTTCGGCGGTGACGCCCATGTGGTACTGGTTGTAGACGTCCCACAATCCGTCGACGATCATCGTGTCGATGAGCTTGGCATCGCCCATGCGAAAGCCGTCGCGTGAGCCGAGCATCACATGCGGCGACGCGCTCATGTTTTCCTGGCCACCGGCAATGACGATTTCGGCATCGCCGGCCTTGATCGCCTGCGCGGCAAGGTGTGTGGCCTTGAGCCCGGACCCGCAGACCTTGTTGATGGTCATCGCCGGGCACATATCGGGCAGGCCCGCCTTGATCAATGCCTGGCGCGCAGCATTCTGCCCGACGCCGGCGGTGAGAACCTGCCCGAGAATGACCTCGGAAATCTGCTCGGGCTTGAGGCCGCTGCGCGCGAGCAGGCCGCGGATCACATGCGCGCCCAGATCGGCGGCTGATATCTTTGCCAGCCCGCCGCCGAATTTCCCCACCGCCGTCCTGCCTGCCGCCACAATCACTACGTCTGTCATGATGATCTCCGTCCTTGTTGGTTTTGCACGAATACGATAGTTAAGTGTCCATTTTTTAAACGATTAATCTGTTCCGCCGCTTCAGGCGCGCTGCTTCACATATCGCCCGGGCGCCGCTTCTATTGCCTGATATCCCTTGCCTCCGGGTTTTTTTGGCGCGGCTTTTTCCCCGCCGGCAAACTGCCCCAGCCATGCGTCCCAGTCCGGCCACCAGCTGCCCGGTGTTTCCGTCGCCGTCTCCAGCCAGGCATGCGCGTCGGCGGCGGGCCGGCCATCGGCCCAGTAACTGCGCCGCTTCTTTTTTGCCGGGTTGATCACACCGGCAATGTGGCCGCTCGCGCCAAGCACGAAGCGCACATCACCGCCCAGCAGGCCGGTAGAACCGTACGCAGTCTTCCACGGTACGATGTGGTCTTCGCGCGTGGCCAGTATGTACACCGGCATATTCACGCTGCCAAGGTCGACGGGAATGCCGCACATCGACAACCTGTCCGGCTCGCGCAGGCTGTTCTCCAGGTACATATTGCGTACATACCAGCAGTACATCGGGCCGGGCAGGTTGGTGCTGTCCGAGTTCCAATACAGCAGGTCGAACGCATCGGGCGTTCTGCCCTTGAGGTAGTTGTTGACCACGTACGACCATACCAGGTCGTTGGCGCGCAGGGCCGAAAAAGCGAATGCCAGTTCCTTGCCGGGCATCACCCCTCCGGCGGCCAGCGCCTGCTCCTTCGTCGCCACAGCTTTTTCGTCGACAAACAGGCCGATGTCCCCGGTATCGGAAAAATCGAGCATGGTGGCAAGCAGGGTAAGGCTGGTCACGTCGTGTTCGCCGCGCGCCGCCCTCACTGCCAGGGCCGAGGCGAGCAGCGTTCCGCCGACGCAAAAGCCGAGCGCGTTAATTTCTTTCGCGCCGCTGATCTTGCACGCGACATCAAGGGCCTCAAGCACACCCTTTTCGATATAGTCGTCCCAGGTGACCTGTCCGAGTTCCTCGGTAACCTGCCGCCAGGACACCATGAACACCGTCTGCCCCTGCTCCACCGCGTGGCGCACAAAGGAGTTTTCCGGCTGCAGGTCGAGGATGTAAAACTTGTTGATGCACGGCGGTACCATCACCAGCGCACGCTCCGCCACCTTGGCCGAAAGCGGCTTGTACTGGATCAACTGTATGAGTTCGTTCTCGAACACCACGTCACCCTCGGTGGTGGCGATGTTGCGGCCGACCTCGAACACCGATTCATCGGTCATGGAAATGCGCCCGCGTTCGATGTCCCCGAGCAGGTTCTTGATGCCCCTGGCGAGGGTTTCACCGTTGGACTGCACCGCCAGGCTCAGCGCCTCCGGGTTGGTCGCGGCAAAATTACTCGGCGCAAGCGCGTCGATGTACTGGCGGGTGAGAAAGCGCAGCTGGTCCTTGCTGTGGGCGTCTATCGATGCGGTTTCAACCACACCGCTGAGGAAATGCGCGTTGATCAGGTAAGACTGCTTGAGGTAATCGTAGTGCGGGTTGTCGCGCCATTCGGCGGCGGAAAACCGCCGGTCCGTCCGGTCGGGCGTCACCAGGGGCTCGTAAGGCTGCCCGGCCTCGCGCATGAGCATGCGCGTCCACAAGGCAAGATGCTGTTGTGCAAGTCCGGTTTGCAGCGCGGCGGCGCGCGAAGCCAGTTCCTTCGCCATCAGCGCCTGCGCCTGACCCTCTGTGGTCGTGGCATCGGCATCCTGTCCACCCAACCAGGCAAGCCAGTTGTGCATCCATGCCTGTCCGATTTGCTGCAAGTCTTGGGGATTTGGAAACGGCTCTGGGGTCACGGTCGGTTTCGCGCTAACTACTTGTGAGAAAACATATTATTGCGCCGCAACACCACACTGTCAAGGTACGCTTAGGTGACCTCGCAGGCGTTTTTTCGAGCCGCTAAACGCGGTAATAGTCGCGATACCAATCGACAAATCGACGGACGCCGACGTCGATTTCCGTATCCGGCCGAAAATCCACTGCCTGTTCAAGTAGTTGCGTATCGGCGTAGGTATCGGGGACGTCGCCAGGCTGCATCGGCTGCAGGTCGAGGACAGCCTTTTTACCGATCGCCTTTTCAAACGCCTCGATGTAACGCAGCAGCGGTACCGGCTGGCTATTGCCGATGTTGTACAAGCGGTAGGGTGCCTCCCCGCCCTGCCCTTTGCTTTCGGGCCCGCCCTTGTCGAGTACGGCCATGATGCCACCGACGATATCGTCGATATAGGTGAAATCGCGCGACATCCTGCCCTCGTTGAACACCGGGATGGGTTTGCCCTCGAGCACACAAGAGGCGAACTTGAACGGCGACATGTCGGGCCGGCCCCAGGGGCCATAGACCGTGAAAAAACGCAAGCCGGTACAGGCGAGGCCGTAAAGGTGGGCGTAACTGTGCGCCATCAATTCGTTGGCCTTCTTCGTCGCCGCGTACAGCGACACCGGATGATCGACGTTATCGCCCTCTGCAAAGGGCAGCTTGGTATTGGCGCCGTAGACCGAACTGGAAGACGCATATATCAGGTGGCCGGACGCGCTTTGCCTTACCCCCTCGAGCACATGCGCGAATCCGGTGAGATTGGCATCGATGTAGGCGTAGGGATGGGTGACCGAATAGCGCACGCCGGCCTGCGCGGCAAGGTGCACGACGGCGTCAAAGCGGTGTGCGGCGAAAAACGCGGTCATGCCGGCGCGATCGGCAATGTCGAGACGGGTGAACGAGAACTTCGCTTCGCCGCGCAGCCTGGCCAGTCGCGCCTCCTTCAGGCCGACATCGTAATAATCATTGAGGTTGTCCAGGCCCAGCACCGTATCGCCGCGCGCGAGCAGGCGCGCGGCGAGAGAGTAGCCGATAAAACCGGCCGCACCAGTGACGAGAATATTCAATCAGACTCCATGCGCGTTGGGCCTTGCAGCCTCGGTTCGCGAAAATGCGGCGCGGGCAAAGCGTGAGAGTATACGTTGCCATCGCCCATTACCCAAACGCGCCCAAACACCCGCCCCGTCACCCGCCATGCACCTTGTCGCCATTGCCTGGATATTCGTCACGCTGTGCATGGCAGTGACCGAAAAATCCGTCGTCGCGGGATTACTGACATTTTTCTTTTATGGTCTGGCGCCGCTGGCCCTGCTGCTGTGGATTGCCGGCACGCCGCAGCGGCGCCGCAACAGGGAAAATGCCGCATCAATGGCTGTGCCCGGTCAGCAAGCCGACCAGCCAGATCGAGCTGACACCCAGCGCAATGAGTAAGGTCTGTTGCAGGGTGGCGCGCAACTCGGTGCGCTTGTGCAGCCCGGGAATAAGGTCGGCCACCGCGACATAAATCATGCTGGCCGCGGCAATGGCCAGCATGGTGTTGATCAGGCCCTGCATGGCCTGCAGGGCGAAGTAGGCAACCAGCCCGCCGGCGAGCATGGCGAGGCTGGACAGGAGGTTTAGCACCAGGGCGCGGGTCTTGCTGTAGCCCGAGTGCAGCAGGATGAGGAAATCCCCGACTTCCTGCGGAATTTCGTGGGCGATGACCGCCAGCGCCGTGACGATGCCAAGCTGGGTGTCCTGCATAAAGGCGGCCGCCACCAGCACACCGTCGACAAAATTGTGGAAACTGTCGCCTATGAGTATCAGCATGCCGCTGCGGCCGTGGTCGTGCTCGTGCCCATGGCCCTGCCCCTGCCCGAGGGACGTCGCACGAACGGCGGTCGTCGTATGCGAATGGCCGGCATGACCTTCCGCCTCGTCACTGTGGACTTCGCAGTCCTCGTAATGGCAATGGCGCCACAGCACCAGTTTTTCGAGTATGAAAAAACCGAAAATACCGGCGAGCACGGTGGACGCGACCGTGGACGCGTGGCCGTTCTCAAAGGCGTGCGGCAGGATCTCCAGGAACGAAGCGCCGAGCAGCGCGCCGATGGCGTAGCTGATGAGGGCGGGAATCCAGGATGCACGCGCCGAAAGGGAAAACAGCGCCGCGCACAATACCGGCAGGATGCCGCCGAAAACCGATGCGACGACAATCCACGCTAATGTAGACATAGGGGAAAAACCACTTTCTTTTTCACAAAATACAGGGGCACACGCTCATGCAGCCAGCCAGATCAGGCTCGCCATGCGGCCGCTTGCCACACCGTCACGACGATACGAATAAAAACGCCGCGCATCTTCGTAGGTGCAAAAGCCGCCACCATACACCGCTTGCACTCCGGCAGATAGCAGGCGCCGGCGCGCCAGGGCGTAGAGGTCGGCCTGGAACTTCCCCGGTTTGCCGTCGCGAAAGGCCGCTGCATCTGCGGCACAGGCATTGACAAAGGTTTCGCGCAACTCCGGACCGACCTCGTAGGCCGCCTGGCTGATGGCCGGCCCCAGCCAGGCCATGACGCGGCCGGCGGGACAGGACATTTTGCGCA
>CAMAWC010000165.1 GCA_945861875.1 Bordetella parapertussis | reverse complement strand
CCGACCCCGTAGACCTCGTGCTCGCGCACATGCTTGTCGGTGCGCGAACCTTCGTAGCTGAACAGCGGGGCATAGTCTTCGGACAGTCGCGAAACGACCTCGTAGTACGAGCGCGACGCCAGAATCTGTCCCGGGCTGGAAAAACTCATTACCCGCTGCGCGACGTTAATACCGTCGCCGATGATGTTCAGCTGCCCGTTGATGTCCTTGACCATCCGTACCGGGCCCAGGTTGATGCCGATGCGCACCGGCAGGTGGCCGGGGTCCTGCGGGAGGGGGATGGCGTCGCGCAGCGCGGCCGCGACAAACAAGGCTTCTTCCGGATCGCCAAGAAAACTGATGGCGGCGCCGTCGCCCGTGTCGAGGATGATGCGTTCGGCAGTTGCGATGTGGGCGAGCGCATCTGTCAACAGCGCGTTAAAGCGCTGTTTCAGGCTGAGTTGCTCGCTGACCGATTTCTTTGAGTACTCAACGATGTCGAGGAACAGCACACTGCCGACGAAGGTGCGATTGGATTGATCGCGCATGGCTGTGGTGTTGGCGGTGGTGCGGGTGTGCGGACTTATTTTATCCGCATGCCGGGCGTCGCCCCGCTGTCTGGCGAGAGGATGAACAGGCCCGCATTTTTGCCGCCGGCTTCATCGCTCGCGGCCAGTACCATGCCCTCGGACATGCCGAATTTCATCTTGCGCGGCGCGAGGTTGGCGACCATTACCGTCAGCCTTCCTTCCAGCGCAGCCGGGTCGTAGGCCGACTTGATGCCGGCGAATACAGTGCGTGTCTCGGTGCCGATGTCCAGGGTCAGCTTGAGCAGTTTGTCGGCGCCCTCGACATGTTCGGCTTTGACGATTTGTGCCACGCGCAGGTCGACCTTGGCGAAGTCGTCAATGGAGATGGTCGCAGCCGCGGCGGCCGGTGCTGCCGGGCCGGGTGAAGTCGGGTGCGGCGTGGATGAGGCGATGGCTGGAGAGCCGCTCTGGGCGGGCTTTTCCGGGGCATTGGTCATTTTATTTTTCTCCTTCGCCGGCACTGCAGCCGGAATGTCGAACAGCGCGTCGAGCTGTTTTTCCTCGACGCGCGTCATCAGGTGCTTGTAATCGTTGATGCGGTGGCCGTCGGGCAGCAGCGCCGCCGCGTCCGCCCAGGCCAGCGGCTTGATGTTGAGGAATTTCTCCACCTCGGCGGCGAGCGCGGGCATCACCGGTTTGAGATAAATGGTCAGCAGGCGGAACATTTGCAGGGCTTCGGAGCAAGCCGATTGCAGGGCGGCTTCCTTGCCCGCCTGCTTGGCCAGTTCCCAGGGCTTGAGCTCGTTGACGCAGGCGTTGACTTCGTCGGCGAGTGCCATGATGTCGCGCAAGGCCTTGCCGAACTCGCGGCCGTCCAGGCATTGTGCGATGCCCGGTGCGGCGGCCTGCAGTTTCGCGATGAGTGTGTTGTTCCCGGCGGCGCTGATGCGACCGTCGAAGCGCTTGGCGATAAACCCGGCGCAGCGGCTGGCGATGTTGATGTACTTGCCGACGAGGTCGCTGTTCACCCGCGCCATGAAATCGTCCGGGTTGAAATCGACGTCCTCGACATTGGCGCTCAGCTTGGCGGCGATGTAATAGCGCAGCCACTCCGGGTTCATGCCGATGTCGAGGTAGCGCAGCGGGCTGATGCCGGTGCCGCGGCTCTTCGACATTTTTTCGCCCGACACGGTGATAAAACCGTGCACGAACACGTTGTCCGGCACCTTGTAGGGCGTACCGGCGAACTTGAGCATGGCCGGCCAGAACAGGGTGTGGAAGTAGATGATGTCCTTGCCGATGAAATGCACCTGCTCGGTTTTGGAATCGGCCATGAAGGCGGCAAAATCAATGCCCTTTTTGGCGCAGTAATGCTTGAAGCTGGCGAGGTAACCTATGGGCGCATCCAGCCAGACGTAAAAGTACTTGCCTGGAGCGTCGGGAATTTCGATGCCGAAATAAGGCGCGTCGCGCGAAATGTCCCAGTCGCCAAGGGCTTTGTCCGCCTCGCCGTCCAGCCACTCCTTGGCCTTGTTCGCCACCTGCGATTGCAGGCGGCCGGGCTCGTCCACCCATTGGCGCAGGAAAGCGGTGCACTTGGGATCGGACAGGCGGAAAAAATAATGCTCCGATGATTTCATCACCGGCTTTGCCCCCGACAGCGTGGAATAGGGATTTACGAGGTCGGTGGGGGCGTAGACCGAGCTGCAGTTCTCGCAGGCATCGCCGTACTGGTCCTTTGCCCCGCACTTGGGGCACTCGCCCTTGATGTAGCGGTCGGCGAGGAACATGCCCTTGACCGGGTCGTAGAACTGCTCGATCGACTTGGTGTAGATCAGCCCCGCGGCCTTGATGCGGCGGTAAATGTCCTGCGACAGCGCGGTGTTCTCGGGCGAATGCGTCGAGTGCCAGTTGTCGAATTCGATGTGAAAGCCGTCAAGGTATTGTTTGCGGCCCGCAGCGATGGTGGCGACAAATTCCTCGGGCTTTTGCCCGGCTTTTTCGGCCGCGAGCATGATGGGTGCGCCGTGGGCGTCGTCGGCGCCGACAAAATGCACCTCATGGCCTTGCATGCGCTGGAAGCGTACCCAGATATCGGCCTGGATGTACTCCATGATGTGACCGATGTGAAACGGCCCGTTGGCGTAGGGCAGTGCGGTGGTGGCAAAGATGCGGCGATGCGTCATGGGTTGCGTCACGAGTTGCGTTATTAGGCCGTATTAGCAAGCGTAAAGGCAGCAAAACCAACATTTTAGCGCCTCGGACGGGGTAAATTCGATAAAATTGGTTTTTCCCCGAATTAACCGTTGCGGTCCGCCTGCGACACTCAGGAGCATTCATGGCTGTAACCGAAGCACAAATCCTTGCCGCGCTGGCCGAAGTCATCGACGCGAATACCGGCAAGGACCTCGTCGCGACCAAATCGGCGCGCAATATCAAGATAGCCGGCGGCAGTGTGGCGCTCGATGTCGAACTGGGCTACCCGGCCAAGAGCCAGGTCGAACTCATGCGCAAGGCGGTTACGGCCAAGCTGCGCAGCGTGGCGGGTGTGACCGCAGTCAGCGCCAATGTCACCTGGAAAATCTTCTCGCACAGCGTGCAGCGCGGCGTGAAACTGGTGCCGGGTGTGAAAAATATCATTGCCGTCGCCTCGGGCAAGGGCGGCGTGGGCAAGTCCACCACCGCGGCCAATCTCGCGCTGGCCCTTGCCGCCGAGGGCGCGAACGTGGGCATTCTCGATGCGGACATTTACGGCCCGTCGCAGCCGACCATGCTGGGCATCAGCGGCCGGCCCGAGTCCAAGGACGGCAAGACGCTCGAGCCGATGATGGGCCACGGCCTGCAGGCCATTTCCATCGGTTTCATGATCGACGTGGATACGCCCATGGTCTGGCGCGGCCCGATGGTGACCCAGGCGCTCGAGCAGTTGTTGAAGGACACGCGCTGGCAGGACGTGGATTACCTCATCGTCGACATGCCGCCGGGAACCGGCGACATCCAGCTGACGCTGGCGCAAAAAGTGCCGGTCACCGGCGCGGTCATCGTCACCACGCCGCAGGACATCGCGCTGCTCGATGCGCGCAAGGGCCTCAAGATGTTCGAGAAGGTGGGCATCCCCATCCTGGGCATTGTCGAGAACATGAGCACCCACATCTGCACCAAGTGCGGCCATGAAGAACACATTTTTGGCAGCGGCGGCGCCGACCGCATGGCGAAAGAATACGGCGCCGAGGTGCTGGGCCACCTGCCGCTCGATATGGGCATTCGCCAGCAGGCCGATTCGGGCCGGCCCACCGTGGTGTCCGACCCGGACGGCGCGGTCACGGCAATCTACAAGACCATGGCGCGGCGCATCGCCGTGAAGATTTCCGAGCAGGCCAAGGACATGACGGCCAAGTTTCCGAATATCGTCATTCAGAATACGTGAGCAGGCGTTGAATACGGCAATCCGTCCGTCATTCCGGGGCCGCGTAGCGGAACCCGAAATCCATGGGGTCAGGCAGGGCGCGATACGACGAACCCCATGGATTCCCGCTTGCGCGGGAATGACGAGTCTGTTTGCCATATTCAACCAATAATTCGCATTTGACCCCAATTTTCCGGAGGTGTTGTGAGCATTAAATCCGACAACTGGATCCGCCGCATGGCCCGGGAACAGGGGATGATCGAGCCCTTTGAGTCCGGGCAGGTACGCGAGGTCAACGGCAGCAAGATTGTTTCCTACGGCACCTCGAGCTACGGCTACGACATCCGCTGTTCCAATGATTTCAAGATTTTCACCAACATTAATTCGACCATCGTCGACCCGAAGAATTTCGACGAAAAGTCGTTCGTCGATTTCAAGGGCGACGTGTGCATCATCCCGCCCAATTCCTTTGCCCTGGCGCGCACCGTGGAGTATTTCCGCATCCCGCGCAACGTGCTCACCGTCTGCCTGGGCAAGTCGACGTACGCGCGTTGCGGCATCATCGTCAACGTCACGCCCTTCGAGCCGGAGTGGGAGGGTTATGTGACGCTGGAGTTCTCCAACACCACGCCGCTGCCGGCGAAGATTTACGCCAACGAGGGCGTGGCGCAGGTGGTGTTTTTCGAGTGCGACAAGGACGACGTCTGCGAGACCTCGTACAAGGACCGCGGCGGCAAGTATCAAGGCCAGCAAGGTGTCACTCTGCCCAAAATCTGAGCGCCCATGTTTTTGCACCGGCGCGCTTGCGCTGGCGTTGGGGCTGATTGTAGGCACATGTGTAGGCACATGTGTAGGCACATGGTTGTCTGCCGGTGCCGCGGCTGCCGCCGACAAACTGCCGGTGGACCAGGTCTACGAGGCCAAAGACCTGATCTGCGACTTCTACCATACCGACTCGGTATCCGAGTACATGAGCCTGCTGGGCGCGGCGCCGCGGGCCGACCTGTTCATGGTGATGGAGGACATCCGGCGCGAGTTGTCCACTGCGCGGGCCGTCATCGGCCGCGGTGCGAGGGCGCGACCACTGAAAATTTACGAGGGCGAAGCGGGCCTGCATTTTGTCGAGGACCGCGAGGCCAGCGTCGTCGTCACCACCCTGGTTTCCTGCTCGCGCTGGAAGCGCAAGGGCGGGCGCAACCTGTGCACCCGCTTTGACGCGCTCAACGCCTGGCATTTTGACGCCAGCGTGCACCAGGATCCGGATCGCGCCTTTCACCGGCTGGGTACCAGCTCCTACCGCGGCAGCTGCGAACCCTGGAAAATGCCCTGAGCGG
>CAMAWC010000164.1 GCA_945861875.1 Bordetella parapertussis | reverse complement strand
GTCGGCGCCGGCGGCATAGGCGGCACGCTGTTCTCGGCCTTCCAGCGCTTTGACTACGATTTTGTCTGCGCGATTTTGCTCTCCATTATCGGCATGATCATGGTCGGCGAAGTGCTCGCCGGCGTGGTGCGCGGCATATTCCTCGAACGGCGCCTTGGCATTTTCAAGCGCTTCGATCGTGCTCCAACTGCAGCAGGCGCGCACAAGCCGCACGGCCCCAAGGCCCCCAGGATCAGCAGCGAGAAGGCCGATGACTGAGCTCCGCCCGAATCCGGCCAACAGCACCGACTCGCCGACGCTGCACTGGGAGCGCTTTTCCTTCGGCGAGCGCATGGCGCGCTTTGCCGTGTACCTCATCATCGTCGCCGCCATCGTCATGTCGGTGCGCGCTGTCGAGGTGATCCCGGAATTCCTCTACGACGCGCCCGAACAAATGAAGGACCTGTTCGTGCGCATGTGGCCGATCGATTTTGACCACTACCCCAAGGGCGTGCACGAGGCCCTCGTCGACACCCTGCACATCGCCACGCTGGGCACCATCCTCGCCGTGGTGATGGCGCTGCCCATAGGCCTTTGCGCCGCGCACAACGTGGTGCCCAACCACGCCGTGAATTACGTCGCCAAGCTGCTGCTGGTATCGAGCCGCTCGGTCAATTCGCTGGTCTGGGCGCTGCTGTTCGTGGGTGTGTTCGGGCCGGGCGCGCTCGCCGGCACGCTGGCCATCGCCTTTCGGTCCATCGGTTTTGTCGGCAAGCTGTTTGGCGAAGCCATCGAAGAGACCGCGCGCGGCCCGGTCGAGGCCCTCGAGGCCGCCGGCGCGCCCTGGGCCTCGGTGCTGTCCAAGGCCTATTGGCCGCAGGTGCAACCGGCGTTCTGGTCCATCGTGCTGTTCCGCTGGGACATCAACGTGCGCGAATCGGCTGTTTTGGGCCTGGTCGGGGCCGGTGGCATAGGCATGGCCCTGGATACCGCACTCAACCTTTTTCAGTGGCCGCGCGTTGCTATGGTGTTGTTCGCCATTTTCACCGTGGTGGTGGTGGCCGAGGTGGCGGTCACCCAGATCAGGAAGCGTATTATTTGAACTTCATGGCTTTTTGAGCACCCAAACGACTATGAAACCGACCTTTTCAGCCAAAAACCTTCCCGCAGCCCTGTTGGCTGGCGGTTTGCTGCTGGCCTTTACCCTGGCCTTTCCCGCGTCCGCCCAGCCGATGTACAAATGGACCGACGAAAAAGGCCGCATCAATTATTCCAGTACGCCCCCGCCGGGCAACATCAAGGCCACCCCGCTCGAATTGCGCGGCGTCGAAACCTATCAGGCCGGTCCCCGCCAGTCGCCCTCGAGCAGCGGGGGCGGTGCCGCAGCCGCGCCGACCGGCGGCGCCTCCGGCGGCCAAGCCAAGACAGAAGAGAAAAAGGGCAGCGCGGCAACCGACCCGGCCTGCACCGACCCGCGTTCCAACTGTGGGCGCGGCGACGCGCCCGAATTTGGCTTCCAGGACCGCACCACCGAGCGCGTGCGGCCGCAGTTCACCGTTGGCGCACCACCGCCGCCGGCCCCGGTGCAGCCGATCGCGCCAAGCAAGTAAGCACGCGCATGCGCCTCCCGGCCCTGCTCGCCACTGCGCTGATCAGCGCGCTTGCCCTGCCGGCCGCGGCGGGCACGCTCTACCGCTGGGTGGACGAAAAAGGCACCGTCAATTACTCCAGCGAACCGCCGCCGGGAACGGGCGTCAAGGTGCAGACGCTTACACCGCCACCGGTTCCCAGCTACGACGGCGCCGCGGCACTGGCGGCAATCGAAAAGCAAAACCGCGAACTGCAGGCGCGCCTTGACCGGCTGCAACGCGAAGTCGAAGAACTCAAGCAGGCACGTGCGGTCGCCGCCGCACCGGCGCTGCCGCAGCAAGTCGCCAGCGCTCCCGCCGATCCGTGTGCGAACGACCCGCGCAGCAATTGCAGTCGCGGTTATGGAACCGAATACGACTACCTGCCGGTCTACTACCGGACCGTGGTGGTGGGCGCACGCCCGCGGCCGCTGCCGCCGTTTTATGTCGTGACGCCGGTGGTGCCGGGCAAACCCGTCACCCTGCCCGAAAACCCTCCCCACGCGCACAAGCATTATCACAGCACCCAGCCGGCAACCAAGCCGGCACCGGGACCGCAGGTGAATTACCGCGCCGGCGGCACGGTGCGGGCGCAGTACTAGCGCCTGCCACGTTAGCAGGCTCCACTTTGCGTAAGCTCGCTGCAACCTAACCCCATGGATCCCCGCCTGGCCGTTCCTCGAAACTTCGCCTCGCTTCGCGAGTCTCGTTTTCGCGGGGATGACGGCGATAGGCGGGGGCGGCCGCGCCATTCGTGAATAGCACTTACTGCCAGTCGTGAAGGACACTCCCTTAAGGAAGCTCCCGTCATTCCGGGGCCGCGTAGCGGAACCCGGAATCCATGGGGTTTGTCGCCCGGGTACTGACTCAACCCCATGGATCCCCGCTCCCCGATTAAAGCATTCGAGGACAAGCTCCGCGGGGATGACGGCGATAGGCGGGGGCGGTCGCGCCATTCGTGAATAGCACTTACTGCCAGTCGCGACGGACACTCCCTTAAGGAAGCTCCCGTCATTCCGGGGCCGCGTAGCGGAACCCGGAATCCATGGGGTTTGTCGCCCGGGTACTGACTCAACCCCATGGATCCCCGCATTCGCGGGGATGACGGCGCAGTGCAATTGGCTGCAAAGCCAATACTGGCGCAGGTTTGCAGCTAGTACCCGTCCCGGTTACTTCGGCTTGTTGGCCCCCAGCACCTTGTCCCAGCGCACCATCTCGGCTTGCAGGAACTTGCTGAATTCGTCGGGGGTGCTGGCCTTGGCCACCAGGCCCATGTCCTCGAAGCGCTTGCTGATTTCGGGGCTGGTGATGACCTTGGCGATTTCGGCGTTGAGTTTTTGCATCACATCGGGCGGCAGTTTGGCCGGGGCGAACACGCCGCCCCAGCTGGCGAAGTCGTAGCCGGGCACCGCGCCTTCGGTGGCGGTGGGCACGTTGGGGAACTGCGGGTTGCGCGCCGGCGTGCTCACGGCAAGGGCACGCAAGTTCCCGGCCTTGATGTGCGGCGCCGAGGCGGCGAGCGGGTCGATCATGAAAGTGATGCGGTTGGAAATGAGGTCCGGGTGCGCCGCCGAGCTGCCCTTGTACTGAATCTCTGTCATCTCGCCGAGGTTGCCGACAGTCTGCGCGAACACCAGCGTGGCCAGTTGCTGCGGGCTGCCCTGCCCGGTGGTGCCGTAGGTGACCTTGCCCGGGTTGTCGCGTATGTACTTGATCAGGCCCTCGAGCGTGGTGACCGGCAGCTGCGAACTCACCACAAACACATAAGGCGTCATGTGCGTGAGCGACACCGGAGCGAAGTCCTTGATGGTGTCAAAGGGCAGGTCCTTCATCAGGATGGGATTGATGGCCATATTGGCCGCCGCCTGCAACAGCGTGTAGCCGTCGGGCGCGGCCTTGGCGACAAAATCGGCGCCCACGGTCTGCGATGCGCCCGGCTTGTTCTCGACAATCACCGTCCTGCCCAAGTTCTGCGAGAGCTTGTCGCCCATGATGCGCGCCACCAGGTCGCTGGGGCCGCCGGTGGTGACCGGCACGATGAGGCGGATGTTCTTGTTTGGGAAAGCCGATTGCGCGGCGGCAGGCAGCGGCGCAGCAGCAATCAGTGAAGCAACAAATGTCAGGGCAAGCCGGCGGCCGGCGGCGAAGTTAGGCATGGTCATCCTCCTTGGGGCGTTTCGACGATCTGGTTTTTGTGCCCACAGCATAGCGCGACTGGAAAAAACGACAAAAGGATGACTTGGGCAGGCATATTTTCACTACCTGGTGTCATTGCGAGCGCAGCGAAGCAATCTCGTGGCTCATGTGCCGGACAGCCCAATGCGACGAGATTGCCGCGTCGGCTTCGCCTCCTCGCAATGACGGCTCTTCTCGGGGCATCGGCTTCGCCTCCTCGCAATGACGGCTCTTCTCGGGGGCATCGGCTTCGCCTCCTCGCAATGACAGGCACCGCCGCCACACGCCGCCGGCCGCACGCTAAAATGCCGCTTCATCCGGGAACCGCCTCCTTGAAACCGTTCAAACACGCCCTTTTATTGCTCGCCGCACTCGGCGTATGCCTCGGCCAAGGCGCCGCGACGGCCGCGCCGCTCACCTTGAGCGGAACCGCCACCTACCTCGCGCGCATTGCCGCGCCGCCCAATGCGGTGTTCGCGGCGCGCATCGAGCGCGTCACGCCCGGCGCCGCGCCCGAAATCGTCGGCCGCTTTTTGCAAGCGCCGGCGGGCAATCCGCCCTACCGCTTTGAGATTGCCTACGAAACCGCCGGCGGCGGGCAGCTGCGCCTGGTGACCCGCGTGATTGCCGACGATCGCGTGCTGTTCTCCGCCGAAAAAGACCTCGATGCGGCGGCGATGGCCGGCGCGCCGGTGGAACTGGTGATGAGCGCCGGGACAGGACAAGCGCCCACCGCCGTGGGCACGGCCACACCGACCCACATGGTCGGCCTGTACAGCTACATCGCCGACACCGGCAGTTTCCTGCGCTGCGACACGCAGCAACGCCTGCCGGTGGCCACCGAAGGGGACAATGCCGCGCTCGAATCGGCCTACAGCAACACCCGCCGCAACCCAGGCGAGGGCCTGCTGGCCGAGGTGGTCGGCCGCATTGTCGAGCGCCTGCCGATGGAAGGCCGCACGCGCCCGACGCTGGTGGTGGACCGCTTTGTCACCATCCGCGCCGAGGACAGCTGCCCCAAGCAAGCGGGCGACGCCGCGCCGGGCCTCACCAACACCTACTGGAAGCTCACGCAACTGGGCGGTTCGGCCATCGTGCCGGAAAAAGGCAAGCGCGAAGCGCACCTCATCTTCAAGGACCAGCGCGTGTCGGGCTCGGGCGGCTGCAACAGCATGGCCGGCGGCTACACCCTCGATGGCGAAACGCTCAAGTTCAGCCAGATGGCCGGCACCATGATGGCCTGCGCCGCCGGCATGGACGAAGAATCACGCCTGGGCCTGGCCCTGACCCTGGTGGCGCGCTGGAAAATCAGCGGCAGGCAACTCGACCTGCTCGACTCCGAAGGCCAGCTGCTCGCCCGCCTCGAGGCGAACGCGCTTTATAACTAGGGAAGCTCTGATTAAGTCCATAAATCGTCATTCCCGCGAAAGCGGGAATCCATTTTGACTCAATGAATCCACGCTTTAGGTCAAGGTGGATTCCCGCTCCCCGATTAAGGCATTCGAGGACAAGCTTCGCGGGAATGACGGACTTA
>CAMAWC010000163.1 GCA_945861875.1 Bordetella parapertussis | reverse complement strand
GCCGATCGCATGACGCTGCATTGCGAGGTGGCAAACGCCCCCGCCGGGCTGGCGGCGGCCGTCGCCGATTCGCTGCGCGACGTGACCAAGTTGCGCGGGGAGGTGAGCCTGCGCAAACCGGGCGAACTGCCCAACGACGGCAAGGTCATTGAGGACGCGAAAAAGTACGATTGAGAGGAACACCCGTTTTGTCGGGGGCTGTGCAACCGCCCTTGATTTAGGCTTTAATGGAGTGGTATCGCCAACTCGCCGCCAGGACCCGCCCATGTACAAGCACATACTCGTTCCGACCGACGGCTCCGAATTGTCCATCCACGCGGTGCGGGAGGCGTCGCGGCTGGCTGCAGCGTTGGGCTCAAAATTGCTTATCCTGCATGTCAGGTCCCCGCTGGAAACGCCGCATCACGTAGAAGGCGGCGCCCTGACGCGCCTGCCCGGTTCGGTGTTGCAGGAGGAAGTGGTGGCCGAGGAGCGCGCGCTCATGGAGCGTGCGGTCAAGGTCGCATCCGATATCGGCGTGAGCGCCACACCGGCCTTTATCAACGGCACCTCGCCCTACCAGACCATCCTGCAAGTGGCGGCCGAACAAAAATGCGACCTCATTGTGATGGCTTCGCACGGCCGGCGCGGGTTGACCGACCTGCTGATTGCCAGCGAGACCAAGAAGCTGCTGACCCACGTGGTCAGCACGCCGGTGCTGGTGGTGCGCTAGCGACAATCGACTGACAACACGCCCGCAGGGCTTGTTGCGGCGGAGGCTAATGTGAGCGCAGCGAACGTTAAGCGCAAGGCGCGGCCGAAGCCAAAACCCGCATCTGGCGGGGCTTTCCAGCCTGTCGTCGTTCCTGGGAGGCGTCTATTTCGTGCCGAAAATCCTGTCACCGGCGTCGCCCACGCCGGGAATGATGTAGCCGTGTTCGTCCAGCCGCTGGTCTATGGCGGCGGTGTAGAGGTCGACTTCCGGGTGCTGCTGGTGGAAGTTGGCAATGCCCTCGGGGGCGGCGAGCATGCACACCACCTTGATCGCGCCGACGCCGTGGTCCTTGAGGCGGTGGACCGCACCTGCGGCCGAATTGCCGGTGGCGAGCATCGGGTCGACGACGATGACGCGGCGCTCGGCGATGTCCTGCGGCAGCTTGAGGTAGTACTCGATGGGATTAAGGGTGTGCGGGTCGCGGTACAGGCCGATGTGGCCGACCCGCGCCGAGGGCACCAGTTCGAGCATACCGTCCAAGAGGCCGTTGCCGGCGCGCAGGATGGAAACAAAGCACAGCTTCTTGCCCTCTACCAACGGGGCCATCATGGAGGCAAGCGGGGTCTCAATCGATTCCATGCGCAGCGGCAGGTCGCGCGTGGCCTCGTAGGCGAGCAGCGTGCCGATTTCGCGCATCAGGCGGCGAAAACTGCCGGTGGATGTTTCCGTTCGCCGCATCAGCGTCAGCTTGTGCTGCACCAGCGGATGATCGATTACCACTACCTTGCCTGTCATGCTTTGCTCCTGAGAAGCGGTGAATGAGTGAAAAGTGAAAGGTGAAAAAACCAGTGAGGCTTAAAACACCGTGCCGTCGCTGATGATATTGAGCGGCGGGGTGCCGTCGGCGCGTTTTTCGCGCGCAATACGCCGGCCCGCCGCCCAGGTACCGCCTTCGAGCACCTTGGCCAGTGGCAGGCTGATGGAATCAAGGCCGAGATGTTTGCGTATCGGATTGGCGATTTCATCGAGCAAAATGACCGTGAGTGCGCGCCACTCGACCACGGCTTCGCTGTCCGCGGGCAAGGGTTCGCGCAACAGGCGCGGCTCGCGCGCCTCGATCACGCCGCTATCGATGAACAGTCCGCCGTTGCGGTATTCGGCGAGGCCGGTGAGCCCGTCGAGGCCGTTGACACGGATGCCGGCCTGTTCCAGCGGCTCGACCAGGGAATAGGACAGCCATTGCGACAACTTGTGCAGCGGCAGCAACCCGGTGGTGGCGTCATTGGTGCGCACCAGGCTGTGCCGCCAGACATCGCCGAGGGCAACGCCGCCCAGGGTGATGCGTCCGGGCCAGATCGGGCCGAGGGCAGTGAGCAGTGTTTCGAGTATGGTCGTCGCCGGCAGCTGGCCCTCCCGGGAGAGCGCAATGAGGCGGTCGGCAAGGGCGCCAAGGCGCGGCCGTTCGGCACCAAACACCGCCGGTTGCGATTGCACCGCCTCGCCGAGGCGGCGCATCAGTGCGGCACGGCCGGCGAGGCCTTCGAGCGGATTGGCGGGGCCGACCTGGAAGGCCGCTGCCAGCTTGCTTTCGGTAAATGCCGCAAGGCCCTCGGCGTCGGCGCGCAGCGGCGCGTGTGCCGCCGTTGAAAAGGCGCCCGAGGCGAAGAGGTGAAAACTCGCCACGGCCAGGCCTTCGGAGCGCGTGTATTCGCCGCCTCCCGCCTCGCGGTATCGCCAGTGCGGTCCGGCGCCGGCGTCAAGCAGCACGCTGGTAATGGCCAGTTCAAATTGCACGCGCAACTGTTCGCGCGCATCGGCCGCCGTGCGCGGCGCGAGTTTCGCCCAGCGGTCGACGCCGCCCACGCCAAAATGGCGCCAGCGGCTGTGATACGGAATGGCCAGCGTGGGGTAGGCGGCGCGCATGGTGTCGAGGACGAAATCGGCCGTGGGCGCGAGCTTGTCAAGGTGCAGCCGGAAGTGCGCCAGCGCGTCATTGCGCCCGGCGTCGAACACCACGCGGCTGCGGCTGCGCACCGCCGCCGCGTTGAGCAGGGTCGCGGCGAGTTCGCGCGCCGCGGGCTGGTCCGGCGTGATCGCGCTCATTCGTCGAGTTTGCGGCCCTTGGCCTTGGTGAGTTCCGCGGCGTCGGGCACCGCGTCTGCGGTGAAGTAGCCGGCGGCCTTTTTTGCGTCCATTTCGACGCGCGCATCGGCCGGGATGCGGTCGTCGGGAATGGCGACGCGCTCGACCACTTCGATGCCGGCCTGCACGATGGGCTCGAATTTCATGTCGCTCATCGAGACGAACTTGTCGATGCGCGTGATGCCCAGCCAGGACAGCACGTCGGGCATCATTTCCTGGAAGCGCATGTCCTGCACGCCGGCGACGCACTCGGTGCGTTCGAAGTAGGTCGCGGCGCGGTCGCCGCCGACCTGGCGCTTGCGCGCGTTGTAGACGAGGAACTTGGTGACTTCGCCGAGGGCGCGGCCTTCCTTGCGGTTGTAGATGATGAGGCCGGCGCCGCCTTCCTGTGCCGTTTGTATGCACACCTCGATGCCGTGCACCAGGTAGGGCCGGCAGGTGCAGATGTCCGATCCGAACACGTCAGAACCGTTGCATTCGTCATGCACGCGCACCGCAAGCTGGCGCTTGGGGTCGGTGATGGCGGCGATCTCGCCCATGCAATAGACCGTCATGCCGCCTATGGGTGGCAGGAAAACCTTGAGGTCGGGACGGGTGATCAGTTCGGGGAAGGTGCCGGCGGTGTGCTCAAACAGGCCGCGGCGCAGCGTTTGCTCGTCAATGCCAAATCGCGCCGCAACGCCCGGCAGCCACCACACCGGCTCGATGGCGATCTTGGTCACGCGCACGTCGCCGTTGTCCTGCAGGATATTGCCGTCGGGCTTTAGAACGCCCGAGGCGATGACGTCGCGCAGCTCGGGCATGTTGATGTGCGCCTTGGTCACGGCGATGGTCGGGCGGATGTCCCAGCCGGCTGCGATCTTGTCGGCATAGACCTCGGCGACCAGGTGGCCCCATGGGTCGAGCGAGACGATTTTTTGCGGGTCGGACCACTGCGGGTGCGGGCCGATGCGCTCGGCTGGGCTGGTGTTGGACAAATCCGGAACATGGATGGGCGAGAGCTTGCCCGAGGCGATGGCGAGGGCGCGGTAGAGCGCATAGGCGCCGGCATGCGCGCCGATGACGTTGCGCTTGGCCGGGTCGGACAGCGTCGCCACCAGCGGGCCGCGCTCGGCCGCAGTGGCGGCACCCCAGTGGATGGGCGAGGGCTTGGCGCCACCCGCCGGCGGGTGGGAGGTGAGGACGATGTGGCGGCTTTTTTCTGTTTTTTCAGTACGGGTGCTCATGCGGCGTCTCTCTTTTGCAAAAAAGGCAGGGCGATGTGCCAGCATGGCACAAAGTGTGTTGTAGAAGTATTTGCTCAGGCCTGTGCGGTGATATCCAGGGCCAGCGTTTCGGCCACTTCGATGCCATCGACCGCGGCGGAAAAGATCCCGCCGGCGTAGCTTGCGCCTTCGCCGGCAGGGTAAAGCCCGGCGGTGTTGATGCTCTGGTAATCGCCGCGGCGCTTGATGCGCAGTGGCGACGAGGTGCGGGTTTCCACTCCCGTGAGTACGGCATCAGCCATGGCAAAGCCCTTCAACTGGCGATCTAGCGCCGGGATGGCCTCGCGAATCGCCGCGATGGCGTAGTCGGGCAGGGCGCTGCCGAGGTCGCAGGGCGTCACTCCTGGTGAATAAGAGGGGATAACCGCGCCCAGCGCGGTCGAGGGCCGGCCGGCGAGAAAATCGCCGACGCGCTGCACCGGCGCGTTGTAATTGCCGCCGCCCAGTTCAAAGGCGCGCGCCTCCCATTTGCGCTGGAAGGCAATGCCCGCGAGCGCGTCACCCGGATAGTCCGCCGGGGTGATGCCGACGACGATGCCGGCGTTGGCGTTGCGCTCATTGCGCGAATACTGGCTCATGCCGTTGGTGACCACGCCGCCGGGCTCCGAGGCGGCGGCAACCACGGTGCCGCCCGGGCACATGCAAAAACTGTAGACCGAGCGGCCGTTGCTGGCGTGGTGGACCAGCTTGTAGTCGGCCGCGCCGAGGATGGGGTTGCCGGCTGCCTCGCCGAAGCGGCAGGCGTCGATGACCGATTGCGGATGCTCAATGCGAAAGCCGATGGAAAACGGCTTGGCCTCCATGTATACGCCGCAAGCGTGCAGCATGGCAAAGGTATCGCGCGCGCTGTGGCCGATGGCCAGCACCACATGCTCGGAGGCGATGGTCTCGCCGCCGGCGAGGCGCACGCCGCGAACCTGCCCGCGTCCGCCGCTTGATTCGGTCGCCGGATCGATGACCAGATCCACCACTTTGCAGCCGAAACGGAACTCGCCGCCCAGCGCTTCGATGCCGGCGCGCATCTTCTCGACTATGCCGACGAGGCGGAAGGTGCCGATGTGCGGCTTGCTCACGTACATGATTTCTTCGGGTGCCCCGGCCTTGACGAATTCACCCAGCACCTTGCGGCCGTAGTGCTTGCTGTCCTTGATCTGGCTCCACAGTTTGCCGTCGGAGAAGGTGCCGGCGCCACCCTCGCCAAACTGCACGTTCGATTCCGGGTCGAGCGCTTTGCCCTTGCGCCAGAAGCCCCAGGTGTCCTGGGTGCGTTCACGCACCGCCTTGCCGCGCTCGAGGACGATGGGGCGAAAGCCCATTTGCGCCAGGATCAGAGCGGCGAACAGGCCGCAGGG
>CAMAWC010000162.1 GCA_945861875.1 Bordetella parapertussis | reverse complement strand
CTTGGCGCGGGCAAATTCGCCGTCGAGGGCGATGCACTGGGCGTGGCCGAGGATGGCGCGCTGCTGCTCGGTTCGTCAGACGGTGTCCAGCGTATCATCAGCGGTGACCTTAGTTGCAACATCAGCTTGCGCGACGGCGCATAGGTTTTCCCGGACGAACATCAGGCACATGATTCTCACCATCGATTGCGGCAACACCCGGCTGAAGTGGGCGCTCTACGCCCGCGTCACGCTGGCACCAAGGGCGGCGCCACCAGCGCCAATCGCGCAAGGCTCGGTGTTGCTGGGCGACTTGCAGCAGCTCGATGCGCCCTGGCGCGCCTTGCCGCAACCCCGATCCATTGTCATCGCCAACGTTGCCGGTGATGCGCTGCGCTCAGCATTGACCGTATTGCTTTTGCGCTGGCCGGTAGCGCCTTCGTGGCTGTTGGCCCCGGCCGCAGCCTGCGGCGTGCGCAACTGCTACGAACATCCGGCCCAACTGGGTGTCGATCGCTGGGCGGCGCTGGTTGCCGCCTGGGGGCGTTGCGCCGGGGCCTGCCTGGTGGTCAGCGCCGGCACCGCGACCACCATAGATGCGCTTTCGGCGGGCGGGGAATTCCCCGGCGGGCGCATTCTCGCCGGGGTGGATTTGATGAAAAAGGCCCTCGCCGTTCATACCGCCGGCCTGCCGCTGGCGCAAGGCAGCTATCAACTGGACCCGCGCAACACCGCCGATGCGATTGAGTCGGGTTGCCTTGATGCGCAGGCCGGTGCCATCGAACGCTGCCATGCACGCCTGCCCGCCGGCTCGCCCTGCTTTATCACCGGCGGCGCCGCCGCGGCGATCAGCGCGCGCCTTACCATTGTCGATACGGTGGTGGATAATCTGGCGCTGGAGGGATTGCTGCGTATTGCGCTGGAACTGGATGCCGTGGCGCCTTCCGGCGCCAGGCCGTGAACGTAAGGGTGAAGACGGGGCACGCAGCGGCATCCGCAACATTCGACTGAAAGAACCGGATTGAGAACATTCTTTTTTATTCTCCTGCTTGCCAACGTGGCGCTAGGCGCCTGGGCCCTGCTGGTGCGCGGCGAATCCTTTGACGCCCACCTGCTGTCGCAGCAGATTAATCCGGAAAAAATAAAACTCTTGGGCGCGCGCGAAAAAGCCCAGCTTGCCGTGGCCAAACCCGCCGAGATGCCGAAAATGTCCGCCTGCGTCGAGTGGGGCGGCTTTGCCGCCGCCGACGCGGCGCGTGTCGAGGAGGCGCTGGCGCCGCTGGCGCTGGGTGCACGGCTGACGCAAAGAAAAGCCGACGAGACCATCGGCTGGTGGGTGTACATACCGCCGCTTGCCAGCCGTCAGGTTGCGAACCAGAAATCGGCGGAATTAAAATCCCTTGGTGTCGATGACTACTTTATCGTCAGCGAAGACCCGAAGTGGCGCAACGCCATCCAGTTCGGCCTGTTCAAGACAGAGGAGGCGGCGCGCTCGCGGCTGGACGGATTGCGCGCCAAGGGCGTGCGCTCGGCTCAGACCGGCAAGCGCGACGCGCAGATATCCAAGGTGTTTTTCCAGATGCGCGATGTGCCCGAAAGCTTTGCCGCCAAACTGGGTGAATTAAAGACCATGTTTCCCGGCAGCGACGTCAAGTCCTGCGCGCCGGAGGAGGCAAAAGCGGAGACGAAGGCGCCGTCATGAAACTCGCCGCCATCCCGTTTTGCACCACCGACTGGTCGGCTGTTGCGCCGACCGAGCACCCGGGCGAGCGCGGCAAGGCGACCTGGCGTACACAACAGCTGGGCGAGGTGCGTGTGCGCATGGTCGAGTACTCGGCCGGTTACCTTGCCGACCACTGGTGCGCCAAGGGCCACATCATCCTGTGCATGGAGGGGCAGCTCGATACTCAACTGAAGGACGGGCGCCGCTTCACCCTCAAGCCGGGCATGAGCTACCAGGTGGCTGATGATGACGGCGAGCATCGCTCGTCGACGGCGGTCGGAGCAAAGCTCTTTATCGTCGACTAGACGTTCGTCGCGAGGCGCTGGCGCGGCGTGTAACGGCTTTCTCACTATCGTGATTCGTCATTCCCGCGGAAGCGGGAATCCATGCGTGTGGCTTTTCACTGCACGCACAGAGTCTTTCTCTTGAACTTGTAGTTTCACTCCCCTGCGGGGAGCGAGTCACTTTCTTTTGCTCGTGTGCAAAAGAAAGTAACCAAAGAAAAGCACGCCCCACGACACCGCCGCCTGCGGCGGTTCCCTGTGGTGCTCGGCAAAGCAGGCCGGCGCATAAACTCGGCCCGCAAGAAACCGCGGGCCTCAGACATATGCGCCGGAAGTCCCCCGCTTCGCCTGCGCTCCTCGGCGGCGCCGAAGGGGCCCAAGATCAAAAGCCAAAACGTCGCATGCCATCGTTTGGTTTTGCTTTTGACTTACCACCCCGTAGGTGACGCCGAGAAGCGCAGCGACCTCGGGAGATGTCCGGCCCTGATGTTTGAGCGACCGCAGGGAGCGAGTTTCAGGGCCGGCCCGAGGTTGCGAGCATCGGAGGGAAGCTCCGAAGGAGCCGTCACCTCCGGGTCGCCTTCTTTTGGTTACTTTTCTTGGCGAAGCGAAGCAAGAAAAGTGACTCGCTCCCCGCGGGGGAGTGAAACCGCCCGATTAAACAGAAAGAGTCTGCCCGCGAAGCGATGAAACATCAAAATGGATTCCCGCTTGTGCGGGAATGACGATGGCTGGAAACGTCCGTCCGGCGGGGGTTTCCGGTCGATTTTGTTCGCCGGCTTCTGCGACCGCACGGGCCCGCCATCCGTTCTGGGAAAAAACAAGTAATCACTTGATAAACAAGATGAATTGCGCCGCCGTCCGGCGTGCCACGCGACACTTCTTTCGTCCAGACCGGAGGGCAATAAAACGTCCGATTGATCTGGGTCAAAAGTAGTGATTCATTGCGGCGCAAGCTGAGCGTACAGGTTTTCGATCTGATCGCAGTGAAGGGAGCTTCGACATGAAACTGACAAGGCGCGATTTCATCAAGGCGTCGGCCGCAACAGGTGGTTGGCTGGCGACCGGATTTTCCCTGGCACAACCGGTAACCAATGCGATGGCGCGGCGCAAAGCGCGGGCCGCCGGTCCGGCCAAGGGCGACTGGGTGGCGAGCACCTGCCAGGGCTGCACGCAGTGGTGTGCGATCCAGATTTTTGTCGAGAACGGCCGCGCCGTGCGTGTGCGCGGCAATCCGCTGAGCAAAACCAACCACGGTTATTGCTGCCCGCGCGGTCACATGATCCCGCAGCAAGTCTATGACCCTGACCGCATCAAGGTGCCGATGAAACGCACCAACCCGGCCAAGGGCCGCGGTGTGGATCCGAAGTTTGTGCCCATCAGCTGGGATGAGGCGCTCGATACCGTTGCCGACAAGATGATGGAGTTGCGCAAGGCGGGTGAGCCGGAGAAATTTGTCTATATGCGCGGTCGTTACTCACCGACCACGACCGACCTGCTGTACGGGACCTTGCCCAAACTGTTCGGCACGCCTAATTATTTCTCGCACAGTGCGATTTGCGCCGAAGCCGAGAAAATGGGTCCTGGCCTTACGCAGGGCTACTTCGGTTATCGCGATTACGACCTTGAAAAAACCAATTGCCTGGTGTGCTGGGGCACCGATCCGCTGGCTTCAAACCGGATGGTGCCGAATGCCATCCACCGCTTTCACGAAATCGCCGCGCGCGGCACGGTGATTGCAATCGATCCGCGGCTGTCCAACGTCGCGACCAAGGCGCAGGAGTGGTTGCCGATAAGTCCGGGTACCGACGGTGCATTGGCAGGCGCGATTGCGCACGTGCTGCTGGTCGAGGGGCTTTGGAACAGGGAGTTCGTCGGCGATTTCAAAGACGGCATCAACCTGTTTGTCGCCGGCCAGATGGTCGAAGAAGCCGCATTTGTGGAAAAAGAAACGCACGGCCTGGTCAAGTGGTGGAACCTCGAGCTCAAGGACCGGACCCCGGAGTGGGCGGAAAAGGAAACGCTGATTCCCATGCTGCAGACGGTTCGCGTCGCACGCGCCATGGGCAAGGCGGCGCCAAAGGTTGCGGTCTGGATGGGGCCGGGTGTGGCGATGAATCCGCGCGGTACCTACGCCGCGATGGCGGTGCATGCCCTCAACGGCCTGCTCGGGTCTATCGATGTCGAGGGTGGTGTCTGGCAGGGCAGCAGTGTGTCGCTGGGCGCCTTCCCGAAATCGGACGCCTATGTTGATGACCTCGCCAAGGGGGCAGCGAAGGGCAAGAAGCTCGACGGTCGCGGCGCCAAGGACATGCCGGCGATGATGAACGCACAGCCGGGCAGCGGTGTGGTGACCAATAACGTCGCCAACGGCATGCTCAAGGACCCGGGCGCGGCAAAAGTGTTCATGGCCTCGTGGGCGAACTTCAATTTCTCCTGCACCGGCGCGGACCGCTGGGACAAGGTCATGGCCAAGGTGCCGTTTTTCGTGCACCTGGTGACCAGCCCGTCGGAAATGACGCAGTTCGCCGACATTGTGCTGCCCTCGACCTTCAACTCGGCCGAGGGCTGGTCTATCGTCACCAACATGGGCAACGGCCATGGCTACGCGTCGATACAGCAAGGCGCGGTCAAGCGCCTGTGGGATGTGAAGCAGGAGGAGTCCGAAGTGATGTGGTTGCTGGCCGAAAAGCTCAAGGCCAGGGGCTTCGCCAACCTGTTCGACTACTACTCGAAAGAGTTCAAGGACCCCGAGACCGGCAAGACGGCGACGAGTGCGCTCGAGTTCGCCGAAATCGCCGTCAAGATCACCAGCGCGCCGCTGTGGATGGCCAAGGACGCGCCCAGGGGCGATGCCAAGATCGAAGGATGGGCCGACTTTCGCAAGAAAGGCATGTTCAGCGGGCCGAAATACGCTCTCAAGAGGGGTTGGGGCGGCAAGTTCGCCACCGCGACGAAGAAATTCGAGTTCTACAGCGAAACGGCAAAGAAGGGGCTGCTCGAGCATGCCAAGACGTATAACACCAGCGTGGACGACATCATGACGGTTTCCGGTTATGAGGCGCGTGGCGAGATGGCTTTTGTGCCGCACTACGAGTCGCCCAAGCGTCATGGCAGCTTCCAAGATTACCCGTTCACCTTTATCGATTACAAGTCGCGCCTCAATCGCGAGGGACGCTCGGCCAACCTGCCGTGGTACCAGGAGTTCAAGAAGGTCGATCCGGGCGATGTCTCATGGGGCGACGTGCTGAAAATGAACCCTGTGGACGGAATCAAGCTCGGCCTGAAGACCGGCGATACGGTCAAGGTGTCCTCGGTGGCCGGATCAATGGTGACGCAACTCAAGTTGTGGGAGGGCGTGCGGCCTGGCACCGTTACCAAGTGCTACGGCCAGGGCCACTGGGCCTACGGCCGCGTCGCCGCGCGCAACTACGCCAAGGCGGTGCCGCGCGGCGGCAACAACAACGACATCCTGGTGGA
>CAMAWC010000161.1 GCA_945861875.1 Bordetella parapertussis | reverse complement strand
ACATCGCGGCATTGCAAACGACGCTTACCCGTAACGGCGCCTGGCTGGGGCATGAAACGGCCTGAACACGCTGCGGCTACAATTTGGGAAAACCGTAATAGGAAAATACTGAACAGCCCCGTCATCCCCGCGAAAGCGGGGATCCAGTGTCGTAGGGTTTAACTTCAAAAGTCTCTGGATTCCCGCTCTGGTCCCCGGAGTGGGATTCGCGGGAATGACGACATAAAAAAATAGCAAGGAGGTTTGATGCGCGTTTTGCTAGTCGTTTTGATGCTGGGTGTCTCGGCCACGCTGTGCCCGGCACACGCCGCCGAAGCGTGGCCGTCCAGGGCCATTCACCTGATCGTGCCCTTCCCGCCAGGCAGTTCGCCCGACCTGATCGCACGCCTGCTCAACGACAAATTGTCGCAGGCGCTGGGCCAGCCGGTGGTGATAGAAAACAAACCCGGCGCCGGCGGCAATATCGGCACCGGCCTCGTCGCCAAGGCCGCACCCGACGGTTACACCATCGGCCTGTCCATCCCCGGCCCGCTGGCGGTGAACACCGTGCTGTACAAGAAAATGGAGTACGACCCGTTCAAGGAACTTGCCCCCATCACCCTCGCCGCGTTGAGCCCCAACGTGCTGATCGTCGATCCGAAGCTGGGCGTGAACACCATCAAGGAGTTTGTCGACTACGTCAAAGCACGCCCGGGCAAGCTCAACTTCGGCTCGGTCGGCAACGGCAGCGCCTCGCACCTCACCATGGAATTGCTGAAAATGCAGACCGGCATGGATATCGTGCACATCCCCTACCCGGGCAGCCCGCAGGTGAACACCGCCATCCTCAACGGCCAGATCGCCGCCGGCTTTGTCGTCCCGGGTGTGGCCATGCCGCTGGTGCAGGCCGGGAGGCTCAAGGCCATCGCAGTCACCAGCAGCGTCAAGAGCGTGGTACTGCCCGACCTGCCGACGGTGGCCGAGTCCGGCTTCCCCGGTTTTGAATCCAGCGCATGGATAGGCATTGTCGCGCCGGCCAAAACGCCCAAACCGGTCATAGACCGGCTGTCGCGCGAGCTCAACACCATCATCCGCAGCCAGGAAGTGCGCGAAAGGCTTTTACGCATTTATTTCCAACCGGTGGGCACCGCGCCCGAGGGCCTTGCCAACCTGATGCAAAGCGAAACCGCACGCTGGGCCAGGGTGATCAAGGCCAGCGGCGCAAAAGCCGACTAGGAGGGTCGCCGATGTTCAAGCTGATGTTTAAAAAACTGCACGCTCTCGCCCTGCTGCCGGTGCTGTTCGCGCTGCCGCTGCAGGCCGCGGATTTTTCCACCACCGCACCACTGCGTGCCACCTACCTCGCCTCCAATCCGTCACAGGCACGCCAGGACCCCAAGACCGGGACCATCAGCGGACCGGCGGCCGAGCTCGCGCGCGAGCTCGCCAAACGCCTCGGCGTGGCCGTCACCATCACGCCGGTTGCCACCCCGCAGGCGGTGATTGACAGCGTCAAAGGCGGCGCCGCCGACATCGGCTTTGTCGCCTACGACGCCGAGCGTGCGCGCGATGTCGACTTCTCCCAGGCCTACCTGCTCGCCTGGAATTCCTACCTCGTGCCGAAAAACTCGCCGCTGCTCAAGGCCGCCGAAGTCGACCTGCCGGGCGTGCGCATCGGCGTCGGCGAGGGCGATGCCGGCCACCTCTACCTGCAGCGCGCACTGCGCCACGCCGAACTCAAACCCAACCCGCCGGGCTCCATGGACCTCGCCATCAAGCGCCTCGCCGAGGGCGAAATCGACGTCTACGCCGCCAGCCGTCCGCGCCTGCTCGATGCCGCGGCGAAAAACCCGGACGTGAGGGTGTTGCCGGACAACTTTTACGGCGTGGAACAGGCCGTCATCGTCGGCAGGGGCGAAACGGCAAGGCTTTCAGTCGTAAACCGGCTCATAGCCGAGGCGCGGACATCCGGACTCATCCAGTCTGCGATCGAACGCGCCGGTCTCAAGGGTGTGGATGTCGCGCCACCGGGTAGCAAACGACCTTGAGAGTAATATGCTGGAAACCCGCGCCAGATGGCGCATTGCAGACTGTTTTGCAGAAAGCGGGCGGTCAATTGCACAGCAGTCCGGAGACACCGTGAGCCCCATTCGTTTGCTGTTGCCGGACATGCCGGAGCACAGCGAAGTCACGCCCTATCTGCGCGAAATGGACGCAGCGCGCTGGTACACCAACTACGGCCCCCTGGTATTACGCTTTGAAGAGCAACTCGGCTCGCTGCTGGGCAAACCGGCACCCAGTCGCTGCAGCGTGGCCAATTGCACGCTCGGTCTGGAGCTGGCACTGACGGCCCTGGGCCTGCCGCGCGGCGCAAAGGTATTGCTGCCGGCACTGACCTTTGTCGCGACGGCGACCGCCGTGCTGCGCGCCGGGATGACGCCGGTGATCGCGGATGTGGATGCGCAATCCTGGCTGCTGGGCGCCGACACGGCGCGCGAGTTCGCGCGCCGGCAAAAAATCGACTGCGTCATGCCGGTGGCGACTTATGGCTGCCCGCAACCGCTAAAGGCCTGGGACGACTTTGCCGCCGACACCGGCATACCGGTGCTGATCGACGCCGCGGGGGCGTTTGGCAACCAAATGGTCGGCGAGCACACTACCGTGGTCTACAGCTTTCACGCCACCAAGACCTTCGGCATCGGCGAGGGCGGCCTGGTGTGCGCACAAAGCAAACCGCTGATAGCCGCGCTCAAGCAACTCAGCAATTTCGGCATCGATATTTCGACCGGCCTTGCCATGGGTCCGGGCAGCAACGCCAAACTGAGCGAGTACCACGCCGCGGTCGGGCTGGCCGCCCTGAAATCGTGGCCGGACAGAATGGCGCGGCGGCGCAAGCTGCACGCCGACTACCTGGCCGCACTGCGCGCGAGCTGCCCGCAAATCACCCTGCAGCAGCGCCCCGAGGATGGCATTTACTCCATCATGCAAGTGCGCCTGCCTGGGGGCATTGCCAATAGCGTGGTTGCCGCGGCGCTCAAGGCAAAAGGCATAGAAACACGCCTGTGGTACCTGCCCCTGCTGGGCGACCACCCGGCCTTTGCCGCCGCGCCGGTGGCCGGTGACCTGCCCGTTGCGCGGGCACTGTCAGCATCGATGATAGGACTGCCCTTTCATCTGCAGCTCGATGCCAAGGCGATTGCCACCGTCTGCGCCGTCCTCGCCGAAGCCATGGCAAAGCACGGCTGAACCGGGGACAGTTGTGGAAAAAGCGCGATGTTCGCCACGCTGCTGAAATCATTTTGGCGGTCCGCCCCCTCCCCCGACAGCCTGTTGCAGTCGGCGCGACTGTTGCGCGACCAGGGCCGGTGGCAGGATGCGCTGGCCGCGTACCAGCAGCTTTGCCGGTCCGATGGCGCGCCGGCGGCGGCGCGCGAAGCGGCGCAACTCGCACTCGAACACAAGCAGAACGAAGCGGCCATTGCGTTTCTCAAGCTCGCCATCGTCCATGCTCCGGACGATTTTTCGCTGCAGACCAACCTGTCGGTGCTGCTCAAAGCGGCCGGGGATGTGAGCGGCGCGATAGCCGCCGGCACGGCGGCAATGCGACTTGCCCCCGGGCGCGTCGAGCCCATTTACAACCTCGCGCTGCTGCGTGACGAACTGGGCGAGCACGAAGAAGCCCAAAGGCTTTACCGCGCCGCCATTACCGCGGCGCCTGATTTTGAACAAGCGCACAACAGCCTCATTTGCCTGCTCGACCAGTCACCTCACGCCCCTGCCGGAGCGGCGCTCGAAGCGCGCCGGCAATGGGCGCAACGTTACCCCTTGCCGGCGGCACCGCGCAGGCATCGCAACCCGCGCGATGCGGACAAAATCATCAATGTCGGCTATGTGTCGGCCGACTTTCGCGGCCACTCCAGCGCCTATTTCCTCGAGTCCTTGTTTGCGAAACACGACGCCGGCCGGGTAAGGATTCACTGCTATTACAACTGGCCGGCGGCAGATGAAGTGTCGCGCCGCCTGCAATCACTGGTGCCGGCGTGGAAAAATATCAGCGCCCTGGACGACAGCCAGGCCGCCGCCGCAATCGAAGCCGACGGCATAGACGTGCTGGTCGATTTGTCCGGGCACACCGTCGGCAACCGGCTGGGAGTGTTCGCGTTGCAGCCGGCGCCGGTACAGGCAACGTACATGGGCTACCTCGGTTCATCCGGCCTGCCGCAGGTCGCTTATCGCATCAGCGACGCCATGCTCGACCCACCGGGCATGACCGAGCGCGTCCAGACCGAAGCGCTGGTGCGCACGACCGCGAGCTGCGTTTGCTTCGCGCCCGAGCGCAGCGCACCGCCACCGACCCCGCTGCCGGCGCTCACAAACGGGATCCTCACCTTTGGTTCGCTCAATGCGCGGCGCAAACTCAACAAGGCCGTGTTCGCGCTGTGGCGCCGCATGCTGGCCGAAATTGAAGGTTCGCGCTTGATCATGGTGCTCGAACACGGCGAGCAGGCCGCGGTGTCCGGCCCGCTGCTGGCATTTTTTGCCGAAGGCGGCGTAGCGCCCGGCCGCATCAGCATTCGCGGCCGGCAGAGTCTGGCCGGCTTCTTCAGCTGCCTGCAGGAATGCGACCTGCTGCTCGATCCCTTCCCCTGCACCGGCGGCACCACCACTTTCCACTCGCTGTGGATGGGCGTGCCGGCGATTACTTTGGCCGGGAACAACGCGCTCGGCCGCTGCGGCGTGATGATCATGCAAAGCGCCGGGCTGCCCGAATTCATCGCGCACTCGGCGGATGAGTATGTCAATATTGCCAGGCGTTGTGCCGGCGACCTGCCGGCGCTGGCGCAAGTGCGTGCCGGGCTGCGCGATAAATTCCTCGCCGCGCCCTTCGCCGACCCGGCGCGGGTGGCGCGGGACCTGGAAAACATTTACCAGGGGCTGTGGCGCGACTGGTGTCACAAGGCAGCCCCGGACTAGGATTCGACGACATGGCTTTTCTTGCCAGGGCGCAATTGGAGGCTATGGGCTTTGCCGGCCTGGGTGAGGACGTCCTCATCAGCGACGCGGCGCGCATTTACAACGCCGAGAACATCACCATTGGCAGCCACGTGCGCATCGACGACTTTTGCATCCTCTCGGCCGGTAGCGGCGGAATCCGCATCGGCAAGCACATCCATATCAGCTGTTTCGCCAGCCTCATCGGCAAGGAGTCGATCAGCGTGGGGGATTTCGCCAGCCTGTCCACGCGGGTCGGCGTCTTCTCCTCCAGCGACGACTACTCCGGCGAGTTCATGGCCAATCCCACCGTGCCCGAACGCTTTCGCCGCGTGCAGCACGGCGCAGTCACCATCGGCCGTCATGCCATCATCGGTTCCGGAAGCACCATCCTTCCGGGCGTGACGGTGGGCGAAGGCGCGGCCGCCGGCGCCATGACGCTCATCGCACATGATCTTGAAGCCTTTGCCATGTACGTCGGCATACCGGCCAGGAAAACCGGCGAGCGCA
>CAMAWC010000160.1 GCA_945861875.1 Bordetella parapertussis | reverse complement strand
CCGCTGACCGGCAGGCTCTGGCACAGGCTCGCGGCGATCTTGGCGAGGCCCTGGCCTATGAGTTCCTGGTTTTCGTTCCAGTCGGTGCGTGTCTTTGCGGCGATGACGCGCGCACTGGACATGGCTTCCATGAAGCTGATGAGCGCGATCACAAAGGCCGCCGGAATGAGGTTTTGCAGCATCTCGAAATCGACCGCCGGAAGGGCCAGCGCCGGCAGGCCTTGCGGAATCGCGCCGACGACGCGGCCGCCCGCGGCGGCGTAGCCGCCAAAGTAGCTCGCCGCCGTCAATACCGCGACGGTGACGAGCACGCCGGGCAGGCGCGGTGCGAAGCGGCGAAAGGCGAGCAGCATGCCGATGGCGACTATGCCAAAGGCGAGCGAGGGCAGGTGGGTTTCACCCAGCCGCGCGGCAAGATGCCAGGTGTCGTAAAGGAAATGTGCGCCGGTTTGCACCTTGATGCCCAGCAGCGTGGGCAATTGCGACAGCGCAATGAGCAGGGTGGCGGCGTTGATGAATCCCATCAGCACCGGGTGCGACAGCAGGCTGAACAGCATGCCGCCGCGCGCCAGGCCGAAGGCGACCTGGATGAGGCCAGAGAGCAGGGCGAGGGCGATGGTGTGTGCAAGGAAGGCGTCGCTGCCCTGTGTGGCAAAGGGCGCGATGCTCGCCGCCGAGAGCAGTGCGGTCAGCGCCACCGGCCCGGTGGCAAGCCATGCCGAGGAGCCGAACAAGGCGCCGATGACCGCCGGCAGCATCGCCGCGTACAGTCCCCAGTAGGCCGGCACACCGGCCAGCTGCGCATAGGCAAGGGCTTGCGGAATGAGGATCAGCGCAACACTGGTGCCGGCGACAAGGTCGGCGCGCAGGCTGGCGCGCGTGGGCGCCGGCCATGCCAGAAAAGGGAGAAGGCGCTTGAGCATTGGCGGTGACGCAATGTTTGCGGGGTCGGAACAGGTGGCATGGTAACAAAGCTGGGCGTCCGCGCTGGTACAATCGTCCGGGCCAGGACATGTCCGGACCAGATCCCGCATAAAGCCATGAATCTTCCCGTTGCACGCATCGATTTTTTGCGTCAGGCCGAAGTCGCCGGGCGCCTCGCCGCGATTTTGCCGGCGGCCAGCGTGCTCTCGCGCGAAGAGGACACCCGTCCTTACGAATGCGACGGCCTGTCGGCCTACCGCCAGTTGCCCATGGTGGTGGCCTTGCCGGCGAACGAGGCGGAAGTGGCCGCGGTGCTGCGTCTGTGCCATGAGCTGAAAGTGCCGGTGGTGGCGCGCGGCGCCGGCACCGGCCTCTCGGGCGGCGCACTGCCCATGGGTGACGGCGTGCTGTTGTCGCTGGCACGCATGAAAAAAATCGTCGCCCTTGATCCGCTCGCGCGCACCGCGCGCGTGCAGCCGGGGGTGCGCAACGCCGCCATTTCCGAGGCCGCTGCGCCATACGGCCTGTATTACGCCCCCGATCCGTCCTCGCAAATCGCCTGCACCATAGGCGGCAACGTCGCCGAGAATTCCGGTGGCGTGCATTGCCTCAAGTACGGCCTCACCGTCAACAATGTGCTGCGCGTGCGCGGCCTGACCATGGAGGGCGAGGTGGTGGAATTCGGCTCCGATGCGCTCGATGCGCCCGGCCTTGACCTGCTTGCCGCCGTCATCGGCAGCGAGGGCATGCTCGCCGTCACCACCGAGGTCACGGTCAAGCTGGTGCCCAAGCCGGAGACGGCGCGCTGCATCATGGCCTCATTCGACGATGTCGAGAAGGCCGGCAATGCCGTGGCCGATGTCATCGCCGCGGGTATCATTCCGGCCGGCATGGAAATGATGGACCAGCCGGCGACGCGCGCGGTGGAGGAGTTCGTGCACGCCGGCTACGACCTTGATGCGGTGGCCATCCTGTTGTGCGAATCGGACGGCACCGCCGAGGAGGTGGAGGAAGAAATCGCGCGCATGACCGCGGTGCTGGAAAAATCCGGCGCCACCGGCCTGCGCGTTTCCGGTTCCGAAGCCGAGCGGCTGAAATTCTGGGCCGGGCGCAAGGCGGCCTTCCCCGCGGTGGGACGCATCTCGCCCGATTATTACTGCATGGACGGCACCATCCCGCGGCGCAGCCTCGGTGAGATCCTGTTGTTTGTCGCGGCGATGGAAAAAAAATACCGCCTGCGCTGTCCCAACGTCTTTCATGCCGGCGACGGCAACCTGCATCCGCTGATCCTGTTTGACGCCAACAACCCGGATGAGTTGCGCCGCACCGAGGCATTCGCCGCCGAGGTGCTGGAAAAATGCATCGCGGTGGGCGGCACCATCACCGGCGAGCACGGCGTGGGCATAGAAAAAATCAACCAGATGTGCCAGCAGTTTGGCGCCGGCGAGCTCGCCGCCTTTCGCGGCTTCAAGCTGGCGTTCGACGAGCACGGACTGCTCAACCCGGGCAAGAACATCCCGACCCTGCATCGCTGCGCCGAATTTGGTGGCATGCACGTCAAGGGCGGGCAATTGCCGCATCCTGAATTGCCGCGCTTCTGATGCAAGGCGTGATCGACCAATTCGCGCAGGCGGTGCGCGCCGCGGCCGATGCGGGGCGCGTTCTGCGCCTGCGCGGCGGCGGCAGCAAGGATTTTTACGGCCAGTCACTCGAAGGCGAGGTGCTCGACACGCACGCTTACGCCGGTATTGTCGAATACGACCCTACCGAATTGGTGGTCACCGTGCGCTGCGGCACGCCGCTCACCGAACTGGAGGCGGCACTGGCGGCAAAACAGCAAATGCTCGCCTGCGAGTGCCCGCACTTCGGGCCTGTTCCCTCACCCCCGGCCCCTCTCCCGATTTCGGGAGAGGGGAGCTTGGTGACGGCTGCGCCGACCCGCGGGATGGCCACACTCGGCGGTGCCGTCGCCGCGGGACTATCGGGGCCGCGCCGTCAGGCCGCGGGCAGTGTGCGCGACTTTATCCTTGGCGCCAAGCTCATGGACGGCCGCGGCGAAGTGCTCAATTTTGGCGGCCGGGTGATGAAGAACGTCGCCGGCTACGACGTGTCGCGCGTGCTGGCCGGTTCGCTCGGCACGCTCGGGCTCATTCTCGAAGTGTCGTTAAAGACCCTGCCCGTGCCGGTGGCCACGGCGACCCTGTCCTTCGAATTGCCCGAGGACCGCGTCATCCATACGCTCAACCAGTGGGGCGGCAAGCCGCTGCCGGTTTCGGCCAGTGCATGGGGCGGCGGCGCGCTTTGCCTGCGCCTCTCCGGTGCGGCGGCGGCGGTGCGCGCCGCCTGCGAAACGCTGGGGGGTGAGCGTATGTCTGACGACCAGGCCGCGGCCTACTGGCAGGGCGTGCGCGAACAGACTGATGCGTTTTTTGGCAGTAGTGATGCGCCGTTGTGGCCGTTGTGGCGATTGTCGCTGCCCTCGACCACGCCGCCGCTGCAGCTGCCCGGCGAACAACTGATCGAATGGGGCGGCGCCCTGCGCTGGTTGAAGACCGGTGCCGATGCCGCGACCATTCGCACCGCGGCGGCAAAAGCCGGCGGCCACGCCACGCTGTTTCGCGGCAGCGACGAACTCAAGGCCGTGGCCGGCGTATTTCAGCCCCTGCCCGCGGCGATGATGAAAATCCACCGCGGCCTCAAGGCGCAATTCGACCCGGCGGGGATTTTTAATCGCGGCCGCATGTATCCTGAATTTTAGTAAATGGTAAATGGGGAATGGGAAATGGTTAACACAGTCGCGCGCGGTGAGCCTTACGATTCACCATTCACCATTCACCATTCACCGACCTGATGCAGACCGCGCTCGCCGATTTCATCAAGGACACGCCCGAAGGGCAGGAGGCCGACGCCATTCTGCGCAAGTGCGTGCATTGCGGCTTTTGCACTGCCACCTGCCCGACCTACCAGTTGCTCGGTGATGAACTGGACAGCCCGCGCGGCCGTATTTACCTGGTAAAGCAGGTGCTCGAGGGCGTCACGCCCACCGCCAGCACGCAACTGCACCTGGATCGTTGCCTTACCTGCCGTTCCTGCGAGACCACCTGCCCGTCGGGCGTGCAGTACGGACGCCTCGCCGACATCGGCAGGAAACTGGTTGACGACCAGGTCGGACGGCCCTTGCACCAGCGCCTACTGCGGCGCGCGCTGGCTGTGGTGCTGCCGCGTGCCTGGCTGTTTTCGCCGCTGGTCGCGTTGGGCCGGCTGATGCGGCCGTTGTTGCCCGCGGCGCTGGCGCACAAAGTTCCTGCGACCAACCCGGCGCGTGGTGGGTGGCCGGCGGCGCGCCATGCCAGGAAAATGCTGGTCCTCGCCGGCTGCGTGCAGCCGGTGCTCGCACCCGACATCAACGCCGCCGCGGCGCGCGTGCTCGACCGGCTGGGCGTCTCGCTCATCGAGGCCGCGGGCGGCGGTTGTTGCGGCGCGCTGCGCTATCACCTTAATTTCCAGGGCGACGGTCTGGATGATATGCGCGCCCTCATCGACGCCTGGTGGCCGGCCGTCGAACGCGGTGAAATCGAGGCCATCATCATGACCGCCAGCGGCTGCGGTTCCATGGTCAGGGAATACGGCCACTTGTTGGCACACGACGCGGCCTACCGCGACAAGGCGGCACGCATCAGCGCGCTGACGCGCGACTTGAGTGAAGCCATCGCCGCCGAACTGGAACGTCCCGGCGCGCTGGCCGCGCTTGACCTGGACAATTTGGGCAAACCGGAGGCGAAGCTCGCGTTTCATCCGCCGTGCAGCCTGCAGCACGGCCAGCAGGTCAAGGGTGTGGCGGAAAAAATCCTCGTCATGGCTGGATTTGAACTGGTGCCGGTGGCCGACTCGCACTTGTGCTGCGGTTCGGCCGGGACCTACTCCATCCTGCAGCCGGCCTTGTCGGGCCAGCTGCAACAGGCCAAGCTCGCCGCGCTTGGCGCCGGCGGCGCGGCGCGCATTACCACCGCCAACATCGGCTGCCTGTCGCACCTGCAGGAGCGCAGCGTGCTGCCGGTTGAGCACTGGATCAACACCCTGGAGCGGCAGATGGGTCGCTGATCCACGTAATTCCTGTCGCAATATCGGGTTTGTCTCTAATCGCCATATTTGGCGAAATAATCTCAAAAAGCAGTTTATATCGCCATGTGTGGCGAGATATTTATAAAATATAATTCGCCATATACGACGAATATGCTAGATTATTCGTTATTATTCGTCATGGGTGGCGACTTATGAAAATCACCGATCAAATCGTCGATGCGCTCATCCTGCGCGAGCTGGGCGGGCGGCTGGCGCGGGCGCGCCTGGCGCGCAACCTCACGCAGGCCCGCTTGGCCACGCAGGCCGGAGTGGCCAAGCGCACGCTCGAGCGCATCGAGGCGGGCGGGTCGACCGATGTGGCCAACCTGCTGCGCGTGTGCCGCGCGCTGGGCCTCGTCGAGCGCTTCGAGGCGTTGATCCCCGAGCCCCTGCCCAGCCCCGTGGCGCAACTCAAGCTGCGCGGCAAGGAGCGCAAGCGCGCCGCCGTCGCCAA
>CAMAWC010000159.1 GCA_945861875.1 Bordetella parapertussis | reverse complement strand
GGCAGCATTTCGCCCGATGACACGGTGATGCGCAGCGAGGCGAGGTTGTGCTCTTTTGCCAGCGGCGCCATCTTGCGATAAAAAGTCGGCGCGGTGAAGCAGATGCTCGCCTTGTGGCGCGCAATGCCCTGCAGCAGGGTTTCGGGCGTCCAGTGTTCGACCAGCACGCCGGCGGCGCCGACGCGCAAGGGAAACAGCAACAGCCCGCCCAGCCCGAAGGTAAAGGCGAGGGGCGGTGTGCCGATGAAGACATCTTCGGCGTGCGGCGCAACGACCTGGCGCGACAAAACGTCACAGATGGCCAGCACGTCGCGGTGAAAATGCATGGTGCCCTTGGGCACGCCGGTGGTGCCCGAGGTAAAGGCGATCAGCGCCACATCGTCCGCCGCGGTGTCGACGTTTTGAAAATCAGCCGGCTTGCCCGCGGCGCGTCCATCGAGGCCGTCCTTGTGGCCGGGCGGCGCGTTGAAATACAGCACGTGGCGCAGTTCCGGGCAGGCCGCGCGGGTCAGCTCCATTTCGGAGTCAAGGGCGTGGTCGCACAAGGCTGTGGCGATGTTCGCCTTGTGTACGATGGCCGAGAGTTCGCGCGCGCGCAGCAGGGGCATGGTGGTCACGGCAATGCAACCGGCCTTGAGGATTCCCAGCCAGCTTGCCGCCAGCGCCGGATTGTTGCCGCTCCTCAGCAGCACGCGGCTGCCGCTGGCCAGGCCCAGATCCTCGGCGAGGGTGCGCGCGATGCGGTTGGCGCGCCACTGCAGCTCGGCGTAACTGATGTGTTCAGTGGCGCCGATCAGCGCGGTCGCCGTGCCATGGCCGCGCGCCACGTGCACATCGACAAACTCGGCCGCGCAATTGAGGCGCTGCGGGTAATTCAGTTCGGGCAGCTCGAAAATCATTTCCGGCCACTGCTCGCGCGGCGGCAGCTTGTCGCGCGCAAAACTGTCGCGCATGCCCGACGGGCTTAACGCGGCTGCGGTCATTGCCGCCATCGCCTTCACTTTGCCGGCGGCGACCAGGGCGGGGCGACCAGCCGGCGTTTACCGTCGCTTGCCCGGCGTATGCCCGGCTCGTCCAGCTGGATGCGATCCCACAACTGGCAGGTGACCTGGTTGTGTTTTTGTTCGAGGCCCTCGCAGTAATTGGTGTATTCACACAGGCGCACGTCCTGCCCTAGGCCGAGCGAGGTCTTCAGTGCCCAGTCCGGGTCGGCGAGGCTTTGCCGCGCCGTGCCGACGATGTCGCAGTCTTCGCGCGTGAGCATGGCCTCGGCCATTTCAAAGTTGTGCACGCCGCCGGTGCAGACCAGCGGCGTGGCGAGTCCTGCGTCGCGGATGGCCTGGCGGATGCGCGCCGTCGGTGCGATGTTGCGCCCAAAGGGGCCGAATTCATCCGACAGGTATTGCGGCATGCACTCGTAGCCGCTGCGCCCGGTGTAAGGGTAGGACGACGAGCCGATGCCAGGCTGCTTGGCGTCGTCGAACTTGCCGCCGCGCGAAGTGGAGAGAAAATCCATGCCGGCCCTGGCAAACTCGACGCCGAACCAGCTTGCATCCTCGACAGTATTGCCGCCGTCAATGCATTCCTCGGCGAGAAAACGGCAACCGACGGCAAAACCAGCGCCCACCGCCTGCCTTACCGCCGCATAAACTTCCAAGGGCAGGCGCACCCGCCCGGCACGGTCGCCGCCGTAACCGTCATCGCGCGTATTGGTGGCGGAAAGAAACGACGCCATGGTGTAGGCGTGGGCGTAATGCAATTCCACGCCGTCAAAACCGGCTTCGCGTGCGCGCAAGGCCGCGGACGAAAACAGGCCGGGCAGGGTTTGCGGCAATTCGCGGATGTGCGGCAAGGCCGTGTCGGTTACACGCTCGCGCGCGCCAAACTGCAAGGCCTCCCATTCGCGCGCATCAAGCACACCCCGCAACGTATCAGGCGGCAAGGCGGCGAGGTGTTCGCGAATTGCATCCTCGGTCCAGTCGGCGGCCTTGAGCAGTTCACGGTGGCGCGCGGTGATGCGCAAAAAGCGCTGGAAGAATTTGTCCGGTTCCGGGCGCCGGCGAATGCTCAGGAAATCGATGATCTGGATGAACACGCGCGTGTGGCCGTCACTGGCGCGGCGTATGGTTTCGACCAGGTCGCGCAGCCCGGCGACATAGCGGTCATGGCTGATGCGCAGCAGGGGACCGCTGGGAATGTCGCGAATGCCGGTGGCCTCGATGACAATCGCCCCGGGCCGGCCGCGGGCGAAGCGCTCGTACCACTGCAACACGTCGCTGGTGACCAGGCCGTCCTCATTGGAGCGCCACGGCACCATGGCCGGAACCCAGGTTCTTTGCTCCAGGCGCAACAGGCCGATGCCCACCGCGCTGAACAGCCTGGAGGCGCGGGCTTGCTCACGCGTCGGTATGCGGCCGCTCGCCGGATGGAATTTGATGCGCTGTGCGGGCTTCCACATGGGCGTGGCGGGTTTTCCGGAAAGGTTCTGCGAATGGGTGGCAGGGAATTACTTCAAGCTTAAAGTATTTGCCATTCGGTCGCAATTGGTGCTGAAAAAAATCAATCGCCGGTGGCCGTTGAACTGTCGGCACGGCTGGGCTAAAGTAGTGCCGTTTTGAAGCGTTTACTTAAAAGATGAGCAGACACCGCCAATGAGCCTTTATGTGCGTCCCGCAAGCCTGCCCGAAGCGATGGCCGCACTCGCGGCACGGCCTTACGCCGTCCTTGCCGGCGGCACCGATTTTTATCCCGCCAGGGTGGGGCGCCCGGTCGGGGAAGACCTGCTCGACATCACCGGCATCGCCGAACTGCGCGGTGTGCGCGAAGAGGCGGAGTGCTGGCATATCGGCGCGCTGGCGACCTGGACCGACCTGATCGGGGCGCCGCTGCCGGCGTATTTTGCCGGGCTGCAAGGCGCGGCGCGTGAAGTCGGCGGCGTGCAAATCCAGAATACCGGCACGCTTGCCGGCAATGTCTGCAACGCCTCGCCAGCGGCCGACGGCGTTCCGGCCTTGCTTGCGCTCGATGCACAGGTACAACTCACCGGCCAGCAAGGCGTGCGTAGCCTGCCGCTGGCGGCGTTCTTGCTCGCCAATCGCAAGACCGCGCGCAAGCCCGACGAACTGGTGACCGGCCTGCGCGTGCCCAAGTGTCCGGCCGGGACGCGTGCCGATTTTTTCAAGCTCGGCTCGCGCAAATACCTGGTGATATCCATCGCCATGGTATCCACCGTCATCGCCGTCGATGAGAACGGTGCGATTTCCCGCTGCGGCATCGCCGTGGGCGCCTGTTCCGCGGTGGCGCAACGCCTGCCCGCACTGGAGCAAAAGCTCACCGGCAAACGCCTTTCGCCGGATCTCGCCAATTTGGTCGCGCCGGGGGATTTGCAGCCGCTCACGCCCATTGCCGACGTGCGCGGCACCCCCGAATACCGAATTGATGCGGTGCAGACCCTGCTCAAGCGTGCACTGCTGAGGATTGCGGCATGAACAAGCCTGCGGAAAACATGTCCACCACACTTAACGTCAATGGCAAGCCGGTCACGGCGCTGGCGCATCCGGCCAGCCGCCTGTCCGACGTATTGCGCGATGAGTTGGGCCTTACCGGCACCAAAATCGGCTGCCACGCCGGCGACTGCGGTGCCTGCACCGTGCTCCTGGACGGGCAGCAGGTGTGTTCCTGCATTGTCGGCCTCGGCCAGTGTGCCGGGCGCACGGTCACCACCGTCGAGGGTCTCGCCGGGGCTGACGGCCGGCTAAATGCCTTGCAGCAGGCGTTCCACAAGCACGGCGCGGCGCAATGCGGCGTTTGCACCCCGGGCATGCTGATGGCCGCGACCGACCTGCTGTCGCGCAACGCCAATCCGGACGAGCAGGCGGTGCAGGATGCGCTGGGCGGCGTGCTGTGCCGTTGCACCGGTTATCGCAAGATCATCGAGGCGGTGCTGGCGGTAGCCAAGGGCGATCTCGCGCCGGAGGAACCGGCGGCATGCAAGGCGGTCGGCAGCCGGGTGCCCAAGACCGACGGTATTGCAAAATTGACCGGCGCTGAAATCTACGGCGCCGACAAGGCGCCCGAAGGGGCGCTGTGGCTGCGCGCGGTGCGTTCGCCGCACGCGCGGGCGAAATTTTCCTTTGGTGATTTCAAGCCGTTGATGACGAAGTATCCGGGCCTGGTCGACATCGTCACTGCGCGCGATGTGCCGGAAAACAGTTTCGGCATTTTTCCCGATGTAAAGGACCAGCCGGTATTTGCTGTGATAACGAACGCAGCAGACGCCGCTGCGGGAGGGCGGGTGCGTTTCCGTGGTGAAGCGGTGTGCGCGCTGGTCGGTGATTACGAAACCCTGCTGCGCATTCGTGACGAGGAAGTGCCCATCACCTGGCAGGCGCAAGCGCCCCTGCTCGAATCGGAGCAGGCGCTGGCCAACACACGCGAGCCCCTGCACGCCAACAACCCGGATAACGTGCTGATTCGCGGCCGTGTGGTCAAGGGCGACGCCGTCGGGGCGATAAGCGCCGCGGCCTTTGTCGCCCAAGGGCAGTTCACCACCAGCCATGTCGAGCACGCTTATATCGAACCCGAAGCCGGCTATGCCGAATGCATCAGCGAAAAGGGTGTGGAGCGCATACGCATATTTGCCAGTACCCAGACGCCGTATATGGACCGTGATGAGATCGCCCGCATCCTGAAACTGCAGCCAACGCAGGTGCATGTCATCCCCTCGGCGGTGGGCGGCGGATTCGGCGGCAAGCTCGACATCGCCATCCAGCCGATGCTGGCGGTGGCGGCATGGAAGCTCAAGCGCACGGTGCGCGGGGTGTTTACCCGACCCGAATCCATGGTGTCCACCACCAAGCGTCACCCGGCGGCCATGCAGGTGAGCTTTGCCTGTGACGCCAAGGGACGTTTGCTCGCCGCCGATTTTTCCGGCGACTTCAACACCGGCGCCTACGCGTCCTGGGGCAATACCGTTGCCAACCGCGTACCGATTCACGCCTCCGGCCCGTATTTTGTTCCGCACGTCAGGGCGACGACGCGCGCCGTGTATACCAACAACGCCATCGCCGGGGCGTTTCGCGGTTTCGGCGTGCCGCAATCGACCATCGCCCACGAAACCCTGCTCGATGACCTGGCGCAAAAGACCGGCATCGACAGGCTGGAGTTCCGGCTCATCAATGCGATTCGCGCCGGCCAGGCCACGGCCACCGGCCAGGTGCTCAAGGCCAGCGCCGGTCTCGACCAGTGCCTGCTGGCACTCAAGCCGCGCTGGCTGAAGGCGCAGGCCGAGTCCGAGGCTTTCAACCGGGCGGGCAAGGCCGGGAGCTTGCGTCGCGGCGTCGGCGTGGCGTGCATGTGGTACGGCTGCGGCAATACCGTGATCGCCAATCCTTCGACCATGCGCGCCGGCCTGACGCGCACGGGGCGCATCCTGTTTTACAACGGCGCGGTGGATATCGGCCAGGGTTCCAACACCACTTTGCTGCAGGTGCTGGCCGACGCGCTGGGACTGCGCATGACCGACATTGATTTTGTCATGGGCGACACCGACCTTACCGCCGATGCGGGCAAGACCTCGGCCTCGCGCCAGGCCTTTGTTTC
>CAMAWC010000158.1 GCA_945861875.1 Bordetella parapertussis | reverse complement strand
TGCACCGCGCCATCGTCAATATCGGCGGCATCGCCAATCTCACCAGCCTGCCGGCGGGCCATGACGGCACGGTAAGCGGCTTTGATACCGGGCCGGGCAACCTGCTGCTCGATGCCTGGGCGGCAAAACACCTCGGCCAGGCCTGCGATACCGGCGGCGCATGGGCGGCATCGGGGCGCGTCAATCCCGCGCTGCTCGAGGCCATGCTGGTCGATGCCTACTTTGCCAAGGCCGCGCCCAAGAGCACCGGCCGCGATCATTTCAATCTTGCCTGGGTCGAAGCGCATGCCTTGTCCGGCCTTGCACCCGCAGACGTGCAGGCGACGCTGACGGAACTGACCGCGCGCTCGATTGCACAGGCGGTCAAGGCATCCGGCGCAAAGGAACTATGGCTTTGCGGCGGCGGCACCCACAACCGCCACCTCGCCGGGCGCATCGCCGCGCTGCTGCCCGATTGCCCGACCGGCAGCACCGCCGCGCTGGGCCTGGATCCCGACTGGGTGGAGGCGGTGGCCTTTGCCTGGCTGGCGAAGCAGACCATGGAACACCAACCGGGCAACCTGCCGGCGGTGACCGGAGCGCGCGGACTGCGCATCCTTGGGGCCATTTATCCGGCATGAAACTTCAGTTTAAGTTTACGTAGAATCTCACCACACCCAAAAAAGGCCATCAACGCATGACTGATATGAATTCCGGCTCCAAGCAACCCACGGCAGCGCAGGTGCAGGCACACTTCGAACACGGCGTCGCCCTGCATCAGCAGGGGCAACTGGCCCAGGCAAATCAGGTCTATCGGCAGGTCCTCGAGGTACAACCCGGCCATTCCGACGCCCTGCATGCCCTGGGCATAGTTGCCGCGCAGACCAATGACCTCGCAGGTGCGGCCGACCTGATCGGCCGGTCCGTTGCAATCAACCCGCACAATGCCGCGGCCCACAACAACCTCGGCAACGCATTGCATGTCCTCGGACAGCACCGCGCCGCAATCGACAGCTTCGACCAGGCCATCCGGCTCGAGCCCGGCAACGCTGCGGCCCACATGAACCGCGGCAATGCCCTGCGCAACCTGCAACGGCCACACGAGGCGCTCGAAAGTTACGATCGGGCCATTGCGCTCGACGCCGGGCTTGCCGACGCCTTTTACAACCGTGGTGTCGCGCTCGGCGACTTGAACCAGCATCAGGATGCGATCGACAGCCTCGACCGCGCCATCACTTTGCAGCCTGGATTTGCGCAGTCTTACCATAATCGCGGAGTGGCCCTGGGCAACCTCAGGCAATACCAGGCCGCCATCGAAAATTACGACAAGGCGCTGCAACTGGATCCCGGCTATTCCTTCCTGATGGGCACACGCCTGCACACCCGGATGCTGATCTGTGACTGGCAGGACGCCGAAAAGCAAATCGCGCAATTGCGGGAAAAAATAGAGCGCAATGAGCAGGCGATACTGCCGTTTCCGGTCCTGACCTTGATTGATTCGCCGGCCGTGCAACGCCAAGCAACTGATATCTGGATTAATGCCACCCGTGCGGAAGACCACACGCTGGGGGAAATCACCAAACGCGCCAAACGAGACAAGATCCGCATAGGCTATTTCTCCGCCGATTTGCGTGATCACGCCATCGGCTACCTGACCGCGGGGCTGTTCGAGCAGCATGACAGGGAGCGGTTCGACCTGGTCGCGTTTTCGTTCGGACCGGACAACAACGACGATACGCGCAAGCGGATTGCCGCGACTTTCGGCCGATTTGTCGATATCAGCAAGCATTCGGACCGCGATGTCGCCCAACTTGCCCGAAGCCTTGAAATCGACATTGCCGTCGACCTGACCGGTTTGACGCAAGGCAACCGGGTGGAGATTTTCGCCCACCGCGCCGCGCCGCTGCAGGTCAATTACCTCGGCTATCCGGGAACGATGGCCGCGCCCTATATGGACTACCTGATCGCCGACAACACCCTTATCCCGCAGTCCAGCCGCTCGCATTACGCGGAAAAAATCGCCTACCTGCCGCACAGCTACCAGGCCAATGACGCGAAACGGCGCATCGCCGAAAAAACTTTCGCCCGCAGTGAACTGGGCCTGCCGGACACCGGCTTTGTCTTTTGCTGTTTCAACAACAACTTCAAAATCACCCCGCGCAGCTTTGATGGAATGATGCGCATATTGCAGCGGGTGCCCGACAGCGTGCTGTGGCTGCTCGAGGACAATGCCACGGCGGCGGCCAACCTGCGCAAGCAGGCGGCCGCGCGGGGCGTCGACGCGTCGCGCCTGGTGTTCGCCGGACGCATGCCCATGGAGGAACACCTGGCGAGGCATCACGCGGCCGATTTGTTCCTCGACACCCTGCCCTACAACGCCCACACCACGGCAAGCGATGCGTTGTGGACCGGACTGCCGGTGCTTACCCGCACGGGCGAAGCGTTTGCCGCCAGGGTGGCGGCAAGCCTGCTCAAAGCCATCGCTATGCCGGAACTGATCACCACCTCAGAAGAAGCATTTGAGGCCCTGGCGGTCGAGCTTGCCCTGACCCCGGACAAGCTTAGGCAGGTTCGGGAAAAGCTGGCGCAAAACCGTCTCACCACCCCGCTATTCGATACCGCAGGCTTTGCCCGGCATATCGAAGACGCCTACACGCAGATGTACCAGCGATATCACGCCGGACAGGCGCCAGACGACATCCAGGTCAAGCCCGGACATTCGGCATGATTATTCGGAGAACAGCATGAAAATCCTGGTTACCGGCGGCGCCGGCTTTATCGGTTCGCATCTTTGCGAAAAGCTGCTGCACCACGGCCACGACGTCCTCTGTGTCGACAATTACTTCACCGGGAGCAAGGGCAACATCAGTCACCTGCTGGGCAACCCGCTGTTCGAGGCAATGCGCCACGATGTGACGTTCCCACTTTACGTCGAAGTAGACCGCATTTTCAATCTTGCCTGCCCTGCCTCGCCGATTCACTACCAGTTCGACCCGGTGCAGACGACCAAAACCTGCGTGCACGGTGCCATCAATATGCTGGGCCTCGCCAAACGACTCAAGGCGCGGATACTCCAGGCATCGACCAGCGAGGTCTATGGCGATCCGGAGGAGCATCCGCAGACCGAGGCGTACTGGGGACGTGTCAATCCCATCGGGCCGCGCGCCTGCTACGACGAGGGCAAGCGCTGCGCGGAAACCCTGTTCTTTGATTTTCACCGCCAGTACAAGCTGGAAATCAAGGTGGCGCGCATTTTCAACACCTACGGCCCGCGCATGCTGCCCGATGACGGGCGCGTGGTCAGCAATTTCATCGTGCAGGCCCTGCGCGGCACCGACCTCACCATCTACGGCGACGGCACGCAGACCCGTTCATTCTGCTATGTCGACGATCTGGTGGACGGACTGATGAAGTTGATGGAGTCGCCCGCCGACACTCCCGGGCCGATAAACCTCGGCAACCCGGTGGAGTTCACCATGCGCGAATTGGCCGAACTCGTTTTAAGACTAACTGGCAGCCGCTCGAAGCTGGTTTTTATGCCGCTGCCGCAAGATGATCCGCGCCAGCGCCAGCCCGACATTGCCCTCGCGCGTTCCGCATTGAACTGGGCACCGGCAGTGCAACTCGAAGAGGGGTTGAACAAGACCATCGCCTATTTCCGCGCCGCGCTGTAAATCATGCTGCGACGACAGCGACACCCCTGAACCCAAGTCCCGACATCGAAGGCAAATAAAAACGGGCGCCGCAGCGCCCGTTATCTTGTCTGCCCGGAGGCTCAGGCGGAGAAGGACGATCCGCAGCCGCAGGTGCTGGTTGCGTTCGGGTTCTTGATGACAAACTGCGCGCCCTCAAGGCCTTCGGAGTAATCGATCTCGGCGCCGACCAGGTACTGGTAGCTCATCGGGTCGATCAGCAGTTTGACGGTGTTTTTTTCCATCACCGTGTCGTCTTCGTTCTGCACTTCATCGAAGGTGAAACCGTACTGGAAGCCCGAGCATCCGCCGCCGGTGACAAACACGCGCAGCTTGAGTTCGGTGTTGCCTTCCTCGTCGATCAGGTCCTTGACCTTTTTTGCAGCGTTGTCGGTAAAGACCAGCGGCGCGGGCATTTCGGCGATTGCATTCATGTTCTGGCTCCGGGTATCGTTTGTCGGGTGTGGGTCGGGTGTGGGTCGGGTGTGGGTCGGGAATATATGGGGTCATTTGTTGCTGGAAGCAAGCTTCAATTCAACCGTCTTGCCCTCGCTTGCGGCGCGATGCACCAGGCGGCCCTCGATGATCGCGCCCAGGTGCATTTCCAGCGTGTTGTAGTGCACGTCCCCTAGGACACGGGAATGCGCCTGAAGTTCAAGGAATTCGCCCGAGTGCACCGGCCCGGTCACGCTGCCGTTGATCACCAGGTGCGAAACATGGATCTCGCCCTCGACCTTGGCATGCTCGCTGATCACCAGGGTGCTGGGCTGGTCGGCAGCAGCCACGACATTGCCCTTGACCTCGCCATCCACGCGCAAACCGCCGATGAAGGTGAGGTTGCCCTCGATGCGCGTGCCGGCGCCGATGAGGCTGTCAATGCGATTTTGCGGTTTGCTCGGTTTTTTGCCAAACATGATCTTGATCCTTTCCGGTACCGGTTCAGGGCAGGCTGAAATTCTGCGACGCGCGCAATTGCCCGGAAACCGTGTCAAACACCCGCACCTGGACCGACTTCACCCTGGCGGCGGGAGGCACGCGAAAACTGCCCTCGACGCGGTGAAAGTATTTGAAATTAAAGCGATAAGCCGGATCACTCCCGGGCTTTTCGCTGGGCAGCGCCATCATAACCGTTTTCCCGTCACGCTGCATTTCCACGAGGAACTGCACCGCGCTTTGCTGCTCCTTGTCGCGTTTCCCGCCCTGCAAGACAAGCAGACGGTAGCGGTATTCCCCGGCCAGGGCGTCCGGCACCACCGTGAACCGGTTGATCGACACCTTGCCCTCACCCTTCTCCGCCGGGATGAGATTCTCGAAAAACGCCAGATCCTCCTTCAGGCGGGCGTTTTCCTCCTCAAGCTGCCTTACCTGGCCCGCCAGCTGCGCCTGTGTGCCACGCTCCATGCGTACACGGCTCTCGCCGGCGTCGGCCAGGGCGCGCAGCTTGCCGGTGTCTTGCATCATCGTCGCCATCTCCGCACGCAGCCGCGCCACCTCCTGCTCGATTTCACTGCGGTCAAAACCGGCAAAGCGCCGTCCGGCGTCGTACATCCAGGCCGCGAGGGTCAATGACAGTGACAGCAATATAAAAAACAGCATCCAGCGCCAGTACCAGGCGACGTGGGTGCGCACCGTCATGCGCGGCGCGGAAATGCCAAAGCGCTGGCGGATTCGCTTGATCAGTTTCAACATGGCGCGCGGCCGCGATTCACTTACGGCAGCACGGGAACGTGATTGAGGCCCAGCGTCTCTTCAAGGCCGAACATGATGTTCATGTTCTGTACCGCCTGCCCGGCCGCACCCTTTACGAGGTTGTCGATCACCGAAACCACCACCAGCGTATCGCCGTCGCTGCCGTTTACCTTGGGACGATGCACGGCAATGCGGCAGGTGTTGGAGGCGCGCACCGAGCGCGTGTCCGGCTGGCTGCCGGCGGGCAGCACATCGACAAAACGCTCCCCGGC
>CAMAWC010000157.1 GCA_945861875.1 Bordetella parapertussis | reverse complement strand
TCGAAACCTGGTTGGTGCTGAAATTTCCGGTCAGGGTCGCCGAGCTCAACGTGCCGGCCAGTGTCGTGCCGCTGGTGACTGTCGGCATGGTGGCGCCGATCATATTGTAGGTATAGGTCACGCCGTTGGGCAGGCTGGCTGCAGGCGTGGGCGTGCCGACGACATAGTGAAGGCCTTGGTTCACCGGGTAGGTGTCGGTTGAAGCGGTGCTGTTACTATTTTTTTGGCCGATCCAGCGGCCCCACGCCAATACCCCGTCTGCAGTGGCAAATTCTGCATGCGTACCGGCCAGGGCGTATGTGACGGTCGGATTCCCAGAAGTAACAGTTGTATCTTGTCCAGTAAAGCCGGTCATCTGTCCGAGGCTGTTGAACGTTGCCGACCGGGGCACGGCCAAGCGGTTAATGTTACTGCTACTGGTCGAACCGCCTTCGGCGCCGGCGTAGGCGATGGCGAAACCCGTGCCGGTGACGAGGGGCTTGAACGTCGAAGGCTTGACCTCCTCGGGCTTGTTAACACCCGCCTGGGATCCGGTGGAGCTACGATTCTCGCCGGAGCTGTAGGTGTCTTCTTGCTGTTGCGTCGTGCCACCCTCGCCGGCGGGTGCGGGGACACTGGGGCCCTGGCTGGACTGTTGCGGCGCTTTGCCCGAGTCGGAGGCCGCCCCGGCCTTGCCGGCAGGCACCTCGAGGGAACCACCACCCGTGGTCAGGGTCCATACGCCGCTGGTGCCCTGGACCAGGGTCGTGCCGTCGGCGCTGACCGAAATCACCCCACCGGTGCCGCGTATGCCTATGGTCGCGGTGGGTGTCGAAATTTGATAGGCACCGCGGTTTTTGCGCCCGACCAGCCCGGTGACGGTGCGCATGGCGCCTTTGAGCATGCCGAAAAAGGCTTTTTCCGTGCCGTCGGATTCACCGTTGTAGCTGTAAGCCTTGATATCAAAGTCGGTGTTGGGCTGCAGCGACACGTAGGAGCCGTCGGAAAAACGGATTTGTGCGCGGCCGTTGCTGTCGCTGACGATACGGTCGCCGGTTTTGACCTCGTTGCCCTTGACCAGGGGGCGCGCAGTGCCGTCACTGCCGGTTACCCTCACGTTGCCGGCGGTGAAATCGACCCGGCCGGAATTGGCCAGCGCGGGATGGGCGAACACCGCCGATACCGCCGCCAGCAGCAGTCCGCGCGAACTGAGCTTGAAACGGGAAGAAGGGCTCATGGCTGGTCTTTCTGCAAAATGCAAAAACGAAAAATGCGCTGCTACCGCAACACTAAGGCCGGACGGGCGCGACGGGCAAGGCAATAAGTCACATCCGTACATCTGCACATCTGCACATCCCCACATCCCCATGTCAGGTCCGGACGAATTCTAGAAATCCTTGCGCAACACGATGGCGGCCAGATTGCGGGTGTATTGGCTGGTGGTGATGTTCGATTTGTTGTCGGTATAGGCGAACTGCGGCGTCAGCATCCAGTCCTGGGCGAAGCTGTAACTGATGCCGACGCGAAAATCGAACTGGTTGTCGTTGCGCGACGTGAGGTATAGCGGTTCCTGCCCGCCGTAACGGCGCTGCTCGAGGCTGACCGATGTGAACAGGACGGCCTTGGGCGCGATATCCAGCTGCCCGCCCAGACGCCCGCCGATGGCCTTGTGTCCCAGGTACTGGACGCCCGAGGCGGTTTCCTTTTCCTCTGCGCCATACAGGCTGGCGAACACCGCGCCATTGCGCGGCCCGTCGAGGCCGTCGGCAAAGGCGAGGCCGAGAACGCTCCTGCGCGCGTTGCGGATGGCCTGGGTCGGGTAGCGCAGGTCGGATACTTGCGTGAATGCGGTAACCGCGCCCGTTTCGCTGTAGTAATGCTGCCATTGCGCGGTCACGCCGGTGCTGTCGCGAAAGCGCGTGCTGGCGACGCTGAAGCTTTGCACCTGCAAGCCCGCCGTCACGGCGTCCCTGCCGCGCGCCCAGCGCGCGCCCAGGTTGCCGTCAAACGAATTGGTGTCGAATTGCGTCTGGGTGTTATTGAGCTTGAAGTTGCCGGCGGCACCGCCCACCAGCGACCACTCTTCGGTGAGTGGTTCCAGCAGGTTCACGGCACCGGCGAGGCCGGTGAAGTTGTCGCCAAGCTGGGAGCCGCCGGCGCCGAGGCTGACCACCGCGCCGCCGAAGGCGGGGATGGCGATCTGGCCCCGGCCGGTGGCGCTGTTGACGTTGCTGTCCGTGCCGACGCCGAGTTCCAGATTGCCCCACACGCGGCGCCCTTTGGCGATCAGCGTATTGAGCAACCGGTCTATGGTCTGGCGGACTTCGGCCGGCGGGTTGGCGGCAAGCACGTTCTGGAATTCGCGCTTGGCGTTGTCGCGCTCACCCAGTTCGACGTAGGCGCGGGCGATTTCGGCGCGCGCCTGCAGGAAGTTCGGATTGACCGCCAGCACGCGCTCGAGGGCGAACACCGCTTGCTGCGCGTCACCGGCATCGAGCGCACTGATGCCCAGCAGGTAGTCGTATTCGACGTTCCCGGCGCGCGCGCCTTCCAGCGGCTGCAGCAAGGCGAGTGCCGCCTGGGGATTCTTCTGATCGAGCAGGCTGCGGGCGCGATCCAGGACTTCATCGGCAAGCGCGGCGCACGGCAAGGCGATGGCGAGCACCGCACAGTTGATCATCTTTATCAGAAAGGACCGATTTTTCATGAACTTAATGTATCTTGTTCCAAAAAATTCGTACGTTTTCCATGGTACTACGGAACGGCAATTTCGCAAAGAAAGTCCTCGAACTTTCCGGTCAGGCCGCGCGCAATGGTGTCGCGATAAGCCAGTGTCACCGTGAACCCGGCTGGCAACTGGTGCAGGACGCGCTCACGCACGCGGCTTTCCTGCTCGGGGGTAAGCGGCGCACCCACCACCAGGCGCGCTTCAACATGGTCGAGCGCCGTTTGCACGAATTGGTACTGGCGGATTGGACCGATGCCCGGAATGGTACCCGAGCCCAGGCCGACCCAGAAGCGCTTGCCTTCGGCCGTGACCAGCATGTTGCGCGTCCGGCCAACGATGCGCTGGATCACCGGCAAGCCGCGGCCGCAGGCGCAGGGTTCGCCCGGTTCGGCGTAATCGCCGATGTCATAGCGCACCAGCGGCATAGCGAAGTTGTGCAAGGTGGTGATGACCACGCGCCCGAGCTCGCCCGGCTTGCAAGGCCTTCCCCCTTCATCGAGGATTTCCACCAGCACGTCCTCGGATTGCACGTGATAGTGGTCGTGTTCCGGACATTGCAGCGCGATGTAGCCGACTTCGTTGCTCGAATAGGCGTCGGTGATGACCGCGCCCCAGGTAGCGCGGCATTGCTCGCGCAGTTGCGCGCTGACCGGCTCGCCGAAGGTCCTGACCTGGCGCAAGCTCTCCAGGCGCACGCCTGCGGCGCCGGCATGATCGAGCAGCGCGGCGAGCAGGGAGGGGTGGGTCATCAGGTATTCGGGTTGCTGGCGTTGCAGCCAGGCGAGTTGCGCGCCGACATCGTGCTCTATGCCCAGCACCACCAGTGGGCCGGTGGCGGCAAGTCCCGTAGTGGCGCGGCCCCAGTTGTCGAATTCGCCCTCGGGCATGCCGTGGCGGATCATCGCCAGCTTGCCAAGCAGGTCGCGGCGGTGCCAGATTTCGTCACGCAGCGTGAACACGTCCCACAACAGAAGGCAGAGCTCGGTTTTGAGCACGCGCACCGGCGTGCCGGTCGACCCGGTGGTACTGGTTTCGCCCACGGCGCCATGCGGCGGAATGTTGCGGCAGGTCAGGCCGTCGAAGTTCTCCTGCAGGTCGCGGCGGGTAAGCAGCGGCAGTGCGGCAAGCCGCGCCGGTGTCAGCGGCAAGGCCGGGTCGAACAGGCCGTCCCAGCGTTTGCGGTACCAGGGCGAAGACGAGAAGGCGTGCTGCAGCACCAACTCCAACTGGCCGAACTGGCGGCGGCGCAACTCCGGCGGCGCGAGCCATTGGGAACTGTCCATCTGCTGCAACAGGGCGAGCATGTTGGCGGCATTGCCGTTGGGAATCGCCGGCCAGGCCATGGCGGCCAGGCTGCCCCGGTAGGACCAGTGCAGCGGATGTGGCGGATGCGCAGTTTCGTGCATGCTTCAGCCGTCCTCTTTGCGCGCGGCGAAATACTCGCGCATGTAGGCGTGCAGTTGCGGCTTGTCGGAATTCCAGCGCCAGGAACCGCCCGCAGCGGGGCTAAGGTCGCGCATCGGATCGAAACCAAAGGGCCGCATTGCGCTGTGCCGGTCGCCTGACTGCCGGTTGCTGAGTTCTCCATGCCACAAATGGAACAGCGCGCCTTCGAGGCAACCGACGCGGCTCCGAACCGTATTGTTGAATGGTTGCGCCCATCCGCGGTAGTAGTTTTCCTGGTGCGCATTCATCTGATGCATGCCGATAACGGCATCGGGGTCGCCCCATGCGGCGCAGGCGAGCGCCGTGTCACCGCCGCCGGCAATGCAGCCGTCAAAAAGGCCGTGTGTTTCGAGAACGTCACGCCGCAATACCCAGGCGAATCCAGCTGACGCGGCGCCGGGACGGCGCTGCGTCAGCATGCCCAGCGGCGAGGCGTCCTCGCCACGATGCGACATCGCAAACGCGACCGAGGACTGCGCCAACCCGTTTTGCACGGTCGGGTCGGCTGCGGGCGACCAGCCCGCGGGCAGGTGGTGCACGCGGCTGAAAGGCTGCGCTACGGGAAATTTCGCCATCATCTCCAGCGCGTGTTGTGGCCAGTCGTCGCGGCCGAAAATGATGTCGCAATCAATGCAGGCCACGGCAGTACATCCGGCCGGCAGTTGGCGCAGTCCGGCGTTTATGAGGCGCTCCTTTTGCCACAGCACGTCGCCGTCCTCGAGGCGCAGCAGCAGGTCTGCATCGCCGTCTTCGAGTTCGAACCTGCCATCAAAGGATAGTTCGACCGCCAGCAGCGGTATGCCCAGGCGATCGCGGAAGACGCGAAAATTCTCGCGCCGCCGCCGGTAATGCTCGGGATTGAAGTAGGCGGTGATGGCCCAAATTGCTGAGTGGTTCATCCGGCTGCCCGTAGCAACGTAACCCCATCGTCAAACGGCAGGTCGAATAGCTGCAGCGTTTTGTCCAGCCTGAGGCGGTCGAGGAAGGTTTTCACGCCTTGCATATAGACCTTGTCGGCACCGTAAATTCCGGACGGGCGCACGCGGCGGCTGTCATGGAACAGCATCACGCCCCCGGGGGCGAGCTTGTCGCGAAAGCTCGCATAGTCGTACTCGACCTGCTCGATTGCGTGATATCCGTCAATGAACACCATGCCCGCAGGCGGCATCGACCGATAGGCATCCGTTTGCACGAACTGCTGGGTTGTCAGCGGATAGTGGCGCACGTTGGTCAGGCCGAAGCCGTTGAACCAGCCCTTTACCGCGTCCGCGTCTTTCCAGAAATCATCGACCAATGACGGATCAATGAAAATGACCTCGCCGCTTTCTGTGTTGTCCGCGAGCGCCTTGCCGAGCACGAGGGGTACGTAGCCGCGCCAGGAGCCGATGACAACGACGGATGCGGGCCGCAGGGTGCGGGCAAGGCCGTAATAAATCCAGCCAAGACCCAGGTTTGCATCCTCAGCCCGTTGCGCGTGTCCCATGCGCAGCA
>CAMAWC010000156.1 GCA_945861875.1 Bordetella parapertussis | reverse complement strand
GCGTGCGACCGCGGCACATTGTGCTCGCGGGTAAAGCCGTGCGGCGTCATCAGCTTGTCCCAGGCCGGGTTGGGCGACGGGCCGGTGGCCTGCGATTTTTCCGATCGCGCGAGCTTGTTCCAGTTCATGCTGTACATGGTTTCGAACTGCTTCTGGTGGCAGGTGCCACAGGTGGCCGGATCCATTTTGGTAACGGGCCGCGCCTTGGAGTCTGCGAGGTGCTTGTCGATGCCGTCGTGGCAGGCGGTGCAACCGACGCCCTTGTGCATGCCGACGGCGTGGAAGGCCTTGATCGGTTCATGGCAGCCGTAGCAGGCGGTCGCGTCGACTGCGGCCGGCTTGGCGGATTTTTTCGCCACTTTCGCCGCCGTCTGTGCCAGCGCCGGCGAGGCCGCAACCGCAAGGAACACCAGGGCCAAAATCAGACGTACATTGCTGCTGAATCGAAGCGACCGCATGGTGTGTCTCCCGCTTGGGTCGGCCGGTTGATTGCCGGGATGGCAAGAGACGGGCTAACCGCGAAATTCAAGCAGGAATCAAGGCCGCATCATTTGATCTGGATCAAACGGGAGTGTCGCCGATGCAGGGCACAGAGGAAGGGCCGGGTATGCCGGGTTGTTGCGTCAAGAACTGCCGGGGATAGGCTGGAAAGCCGCGCCCAGAGCGGCTTTCCAGCCTATTACCCTCTTCAGTCGCGCATTTTTTCCGGCAGCCAGGTGGCCAGTTCCGGATAGGCCATCAGCAGGCCGGTAAACAGGATCATGATGATGGCGTAGGGGATCGCGCCCTGGATCACATCCGACACGCTGCCGCGGTCCGGGCGTATGCCCTGCACGACGAAGAGGTTCATGCCCACCGGCGGGGTGATGAGGCCCAGTTCGCACATGATGACAATGAAAATGCCGAACCAGATCGGGTCAACGCCCAAGGTGGTCACCACCGGATAGGTGAGCGGAATGGTCGCCACCATCATCGAGAGCGTGTCCATGAACATGCCGAGGATCAGGTAGAACACGATCAGCGCGATCAGCATTTGCGTTTTGGACAGGCCGAAGCTGGTAACCCACTTGGTCAGCGCTTCGCCTATGCCGGTGAGCGACAGCGCGAGATTGAGCACGAAGGCGGCGACGACGATCAAGAGGATCATGCCGCTGGTGCGCGCGCTCGACAAAAAGCATTGCTGCAGCAACGCCCATTTGAGCTTGCCGCTCCAGGCGATGAACACCAGTGCCACCACCACGCCCAGTGCCGCCGATTCGGTGGCGGTGGCGATGCCAAAGTAGAGGCTTCCCATGACCAACCCGAAAATGGTCAGCGGCTGGCTGAGGTTGCCGAGCAGGCGCATGCGCTCGGCCAGCGGTACCGGCGGATGCTTGACGCCGCCACCGCGCATCACCGCCGAAATGTAAATCCACACCATGAACGAGAACGCCAGCAGCAGGCCGGGAATGATGCCGGCGATAAACAACTTGCCTACCGAGGTTTGCGTCATCGAGCCGTAAATGATCATGTTGACCGAGGGCGGGATGAGAATACCCAGGGTGCCGCCGGCGGCGAGCGAGCCGAGGGCTTCTTTCATCGGATAGCCGTGCTTGGCCAGCGAAGGCAGCGCGACGGTGCCTATGGTTGCGGCGGTGGCGACCGAGGAACCCGAGGTCGCGGCAAACAAGGCGCAGCAGCCGATGTTGGTGTGCAACAGGCCGCCGGGCAGGCCGCCCAGCCAGGCGGCAAAGGCCTGGTACATTCGGTCGGCCATGCCACTGCGCAACAGGAATTCACCCAGCAATACGAACAGCGGAATTGCCGTGAGCCCGTTCTCGCTCATGGTGCCCCAGGCAACCGAGGCCGAGGAGGCAAGAAAGGCATCGCCGTAAGCGATCATGCCCCCGCCGAGGCCTATCAGCATCATCACTGCGGCGATGGGCAGGCCCAGCAGCATCAGCCCGACCATGATAATGAAAGCAGTAACACCGACGGCAATCATGCTCATGACTTGCTCCCGGTCGACTCAATGACGCCGGCGGCATCGAGCGCGCCGCGTGCTTTGATGTCATCGAGCTCTTCCTTCAGTTCGTCCTTGGTGCCCTTGGGCTGGAATTCATGGTCGAGTTGGTCAATGCGTCCGGTCACCGCAAGCCATGTCGCGCGCAAGGCGTAGCCCGTGGTCGCGACGGCAAAAATAGCCAGCACCGCGACCCAGACATACTGCGGATACTTGATTGGCGTTGCCCAGGGTGTTTGCGCCGTACTGTTCATGCTGATGGAGTCCTGCAGGCTGTACCAGCCCATGGCGACCAGGCCGAGCGCGGTCAGCGCGAGGAAAATCATGCTCAGCAGGTTGAGTGCGGCGCGCGGTATGCGTCCGAGGCGCTCGTGCACGAGGTCGATGCGGATATGGGCACGCGAGAGCAGCGCGAGCGTGAACGCCAGCGCGGCGCCGATGGCGAGGCAATAGCCGCCCAGTTCATCGACGCCCTGCAGCGACTGGTTGAACACCTTGCGCATGGTTGTTTCGACGGCGACCGCAAACGACAACAGCAAAAATACCAGGCCGAACAACGTGGCCAGCACAGACTCGAGGTGTTTCATCGCACGCCCCCTGCATTAAACAATAGCTGCAATGCAAAACGCCCCGCCGGGTAATCGGCGGGGCGTTGCCTCGCGGAAACTTACTTCATCCCGATAATCGGACCGACTGATTTTTTCCAGTTGTCCGAGCAGCCCGGATTGACCTTGTCGCAGGCCTCCGACCATGCCGGCAGGGAGATTTCGCGTACTGCGCTTTGCACGAAGGCGATGTCCTTGGCCGTCGGCTTCACCAGCGTCATGTTGTATTTCTTGCCGGTGGTGCACGGATCCTGGCCGACGTTGCAGCGCAGACCGTCAGACCAGAGTTCCTCCGAGTATTTCCAGATGTCGGTGGTCAGGCCTTCGATGGAGGCGCGCAGTTTTTGCTGCTGGTCGACCGGCAGTTTTTTCCAGGCATTGATGTTGATGCCGTAGCCCTGTACCGCTACCTGCAGGCCGAGTGTGTAGACGTATTTTGCCGATTCGGGCCAGCCGGCGGAGTTGGCCGAAGAGGGGCCGGTCACGGCGCAATCGATGGTGCCCAATGACAGCGCCTGCGCCACTTCGCCAAAAGCCATGGTCACCGGCGTGGCGCCGACTTTTTCCATGAACTTGGCCATCACGCCGTCAAGAATGCGCACCTTCAGCCCCTTCAGGCTGGACAAGTCCTTGATGGCCGGCTTGCAGAAAATAATCTGCGGGCCGAAGGGCCAGACACCCAGCAACTTGAGGTTGAACTGTTGTTGCAGGCGCAGGTCGACAAAATCCTGGTAGGCGGTGACGACTTTTTTTGCCGTCTTGTAATCGGTGTTGAGGCCGACGAGGTCAAGTCCAAGGATGGTCGGCTCGTCGCGCGATACCTGGCCCATGCGCAGTCCGACAATGTCGAACAGGCCGGTTTTCATCACCCGCAGTTGTTCGAATTCCTTGATGCCGGTCGAATCGAGGGTCTTGTAATCCATATCGATTGGCAGGCCGGTGTTCTTGGCGAAATTTTCGAAAAACGGCTGTTCCTTGTTTTTCAGGATGTTGCCGGTCGAAAGCGGCATGCCCATGACGCGCATTTTGGTTCTTTCCTGCGCCGCTGCCGGCAGGCTAAGGGCGGTGGCTGCAGCGAAGCATGCGGCCAGTGCGGTAAGTTTGCGAAGTTTCACCAGAATCTCCTCTTAATAAATAATCGTATCGGGGCTTGCTTGATTCACGCTACCGCAGATGACAAAACAGACATCAAAACACCGGAACTGGGCGCACTTATTTCGTGCATGCGAGCATATCACGCACCGGCGCCATGTACACGCCATGAGCGTTTACTCCGCGCCACACTGCGGCATGTCGCCTTTATGCCGCGGACAGGCGATAAAACGCAAGTCGCGTGCCATGTCGCCAGCAGCTGACATATCATCCAAAAATAGTTCCAATGGCAGGCCTCGGACGTCCGGGCGCAAGGGGAGAGAAGCAATGCAACGACTTCAAGGAAAAACGGCGCTGGTCACCGGCGGCAATACCGGCATCGGCCGCGCCATCGCCCTGGCCTACGCCGCCGAGGGCGCTGATGTGGCCGTTGCCTGGATTGACCGCGAAGGCGAGGCCCACAGCCTGGTCGGGGAAATCAAGGCGCTTGGCCGGCGCGCCGTCGCCTTGCGTTGCGACGTCTCGAAAGAAGCCGACGTTGTTGCCATGTTCAAGGGCGTTGACGCGGCCTTTGGCAAGCTCGACATACTGGTCAGCAATGCCGGCATCCAGCGACCGCAGGCCATCACCGAGATGAGCGTCGATGACTGGGATCGCATGATGTCGGTGCATTTGCGCGGCGCTTTCCTCGTGTCGCGCGAGGCGGCAAGACGCATGATCCCGGTCAGGCGCGGCTGGATGATATTCACCTGCTCGCAACTTGGCTACATTGGCCGCGAGCGCTACACCGCGTATTCCGCGGCCAAGGCCGGCCTGATCGTGTTCATGCGCTCGCTGGCCAAGGAACTCGCGCCGATGGGCATCCTCGTCAACGGTGTGTCACCCGGCCTGGTCGATACCGGTTTTGATCCGCTCGGCGAGGACGTAAAACAGGCGCACGCCGCCAGCCTGCCGCTCAAACGCCTCGGCACACCGGAGGACATGACCTCGGGCTATGTGTTTCTTGCCTCCGATGAGGCGCGCTACTACTGCGGGCAGTTGCTGCACCCGAACGGCGGGGAGATCATGCCATAACACCTTCGCAATGCGGCCAGTGAACCGCGCACTGCCGTCATTGCGAGGAGCGGAGCGACGAAGCAATCTTGTGGCATGGTAAAGAACGCCCCAATAGCGACGAGATTGCTTCGCTGCGCTCGCAATGACAAATGAATACGGGGAAATGCGGCCCCGCATCAACGCCTTAGAACAGATGTACTGAAAGCGGCGCGAAAAAGCCGATCAGGCAAAACACCACCGCCGCGATGCCCAGCCCGGCCGATCCCCACATCAAGGCCACCACCCCGGTGATCACCTGCGCCGAGGCGAGCACGATGGCGATTTGCGTCGCCGCCGAGGCGAGCTCGTAGTGGTGGTAGGCGGCGAGGTTGCGGTCGCGGTTTTTTTCCGCCGTCTTGGCGCGTGCCGCCAGTTCCTTGCGGCCTTCCTGTGTTTCAGGTTCCGTGTCGTAGCGCGCCGCGGTTTTTTTCCAGTCGTCGATGCGTTTTTGCAGCGCTTCCTTTGCCGACGGGGTGGCCGCCTGTGCAAGTCCGAGTTCGGCCGACTCGGCGGCGGTGCGCAGCGTCGTCATGCGTATGGTCTTGGCCTGGAAAAAAGCCCAGTGGTTGGATGCTTCGATGTTCTGGCTGATGGCCAGGGTCTGCGCGCTTTTGCCCAGGGTCTCCGAAAACGCCAGCACCACGGCGAGTATGGAGATGAACATGGCGACTTTTTTGTTCGACGGATCGATGTGTGCGCCCCCGGACATGGCGGCCTCCTTGCAGGGTTGAGAATGCGGATTGGGCGCAATAATGCCACCGTTCCGGAATCGGGTGAGACAGGTTGCGGGCAGGGCGTCCGCTTGCCTGCCGTCAGGCCGTCGCCGCGTACCGCTTGTGCTGTTCGCGTGCCG
>CAMAWC010000155.1 GCA_945861875.1 Bordetella parapertussis | reverse complement strand
AAATGCGCAACACAAAACACATCCTCATCGCAGGCGGCGGCATCGGCGGCCTGACCGCCGCGCTGGCCCTGCTCAAGCGCGGCTACGACGTCGACGTCTATGAGCAGGCGGGGGAGCTGAAGGAGGTCGGCGCCGGCGTGCAGCTCTCGGCCAACGGCAACCGCGTGCTCTTCGAACTGGGCGTGGGTGAAGCCATCCAGCGCCTGTCGTGCGAGGCCAGTGGCAAGGAAATCCGCCTGTGGAACAGCGGCGACACCTGGAAATTGTTCGACCTTGGCGCGGTATCGGTCGAGCGCTACGGCTATCCCTATTTCACCGTCTACCGGCCCGACCTGATCAGCGTCCTCGCCGCCGCGGTGCGCACGATCAAACCCGATGCCATCCATCTCGGCGCGCGCGCCCTGGGCTTCACCCAGGATACGGACGGGGTCACCCTGCAGCTTGAGGGCGGCACCGCCGTCGGCGCGGCGCTGATCGGTGCCGATGGCGTGCACTCAAAAATCCGTCAGGGCCTGTTCGGCGCGGATGCGCCGGTGTTCACCGGACTGATGGCCTGGCGCGGCGTGATCCCGATGGAACGCCTGCCCGAGCGCATGCGCCGCCTGGTTGCCACCAACTGGGTCGGCCCCGGTGCGCACATCGTCCACTACCCGCTGCACGCGGGCAGCATCATGAACTTTGTCGGCGTAATCGAACGCGCCGACTGGCAGGTCGAGTCCTGGAGCGTAAGCGGCTCGACCGAGGAATGCCTGCATGATTTTCGCGGCTGGAACGAGGACATCCAGTTGATGATCGAGTCCATCGACATCCCCTACAAGTGGGCGCTGATGCACCGCGCGCCGCTCGATGCCTGGAGCGCCGGGCGCGTCAGCCTGCTCGGCGACGCCTGCCACTCGACCCTGCCCTTTCTTGCGCAAGGGGCGGTAATGGCGCTCGAGGACGGCTTTATCCTCGCCCGTGCGCTTGACGCCGAGCCGGACATCGCCAAGGCACTGCTGCGTTACGAAAATGCGCGCAAGGCGCGCACCCGGCGCATGGTCGAGGGCGCGGCCGACAACACCAAGCGCTTTCACAACCCGGAACTGGCCAGCTCCGCAGGCGCCGCCGCCTATGTAGAACGGGAATGGACCGAGGAGAAGGTAAGCGAGCGCTACGAGTGGCTGTTCACCTACGATGTGACCAGCGTGCCGGTGTAGCCGGGCAAGTCCCTACATATTCCGGCGATATTGCCCGCCCACCTCGAATAGTGCATAGGTGATTTGCCCGAGCGAGCAAACGCGCACCGCCTCGACCAGCACCTCGAACACGTTCTTGTCGGCGATCACCGCCTGCTGCAATCGGGCGAGCATGGCCGGTGCCGCGTCCTTGTTGCGATCATGAAATGCGGCCAGGCGTTGCAGCTGCGACGCCTTTTCCTCCGGTGTGGAGCGGATGAGTTCGATTTTCTGCGGTGCCATGTCGGCATGCGGATTGCGAAAGGTGTTGACGCCGATGATGGGATAGGAGCCGTCGTGCTTCTTGTGCTCGTAAGTCATCGACTCTTCCTGGATCTTGCCGCGCTGGTAGCCCGTCTCCATCGCCCCCAGCACGCCGCCGCGCTCTGAAATCGCCTCGAATTCCTTCAGCACCGCCTCTTCCACCAGGTCGGTCAGCTCGTCGATGATAAAGGCGCCCTGGTTGGGGTTTTCGTTTTTCGCCAGGCCCCATTCGCGGTTGATCACCAGCTGTATGGCCATGGCGCGGCGCACCGACTCCTCGGTCGGCGTGGTGATGGCCTCATCGTAGGCGTTGGTATGCAGGCTGTTGCAGTTGTCATAGACGGCGATGAGCGCCTGCAGCGTGGTGCGGATGTCGTTGAAGGCGATTTCCTGCGCGTGCAGCGAACGGCCCGAGGTCTGCACGTGGTACTTCAATTTCTGGCTGCGTTCGTTGGCGCCGTACTTGTTTTTCATCGCCACCGCCCAGATGCGCCGCGCCACGCGTCCGAGCACGGTGTACTCCGGGTCCATGCCGTTGGAAAAAAAGAACGACAGATTGGGCGCAAAGTCGTCGATGTGCATGCCGCGCGCGAGGTAGGCCTCGACAAAGGTAAAGCCGTTCGAGAGCGTGAAGGCGAGCTGTGAAATCGGGTTGGCCCCGGCCTCGGCGATGTGATAGCCGGAAATCGACACAGAATAGAAATTGCGCACGTCGTTATGCACGAAGTACTGCTGGATGTCGCCCATCACCTTGAGCGAAAACTCGGTCGAGAAAATGCAGGTGTTCTGGCCCTGGTCTTCCTTGAGGATGTCGGCCTGCACCGTGCCGCGCACCGAGGAGAGCGTCCATTCGCGTATTTTCTCCTGCTCGTCGTCGGTCGGCCTGCGGTTGTTGTCGGCGGCGAATTTTTCGATCTGCTGGTCGATGGCGGTGTTCAGGAACATCGCCAGGATGGTCGGCGCCGGGCCGTTGATGGTCATCGACACCGAGGTGGCCGGACTGCACAAATCAAACCCCGAGTACAAGACCTTCATGTCATCGAGCGTGGCGATCGACACCCCCGAATTGCCGACCTTGCCGTAAATGTCCGGGCGCAGGTCGGGGTCAAAACCGTACAGCGTCACAGAATCAAAGGCCGTGGACAGGCGCTTGGCCGGCATGTCTTTCGAGAGGATATGAAAACGCCGGTTGGTTCGAAAAGGATCGCCCTCGCCGGCAAACATGCGCGTCGGATCTTCATTTTCACGCTTGAAGGCAAACACGCCGGCGGTAAACGGAAACGACCCGGGCACGTTCTCCAGCATCATCCACTTGAGCGCCTCACCCTCATCCTCGTATCTGGGCAGCGCAACCTTGCGGATCTTGTTGCCCGAGAGCGTCGTGCTGGTCAGTTGCGTGCGGATTTCACGGTCGCGGATTTTCACCACGTATTGCTCGCCGGCGTAGGCGGCCTGCATTTGCGGCCACATCTCGAGCAGCTTTTTCGAGCGCGCATCGAGGGCGGTGTCGCGCCCGGCGATGAGCTTGTCAAGGTCCGCCGGAATCACCGCTTTGGCCGCGCCCAGCATGCGCCTTGCCTCGCGCAACTGCTGGCGCTCGCGCGCAAGACCCACCTGCTCGCGCGTGAAACGGTGATAGGCGCGCAGCGCATCGGCCACTTCGGCGAGATAACGGCTGCGCGAGGACGGCACGATCACCGACTGGTTGCTCGAAGATTTCACCGCCATCCTGGGCAGCAGCCCGGGCTTGAGCTTGAGGCCCTCGGACACAAGGCGCGGCGCGAGGCCCTGGTAGAGCGCGGTCACGCCGTCATCGTTAAAGCGCGAAGCCATGCTGCCGTACACCGGCATGGTTTCAGGCGGTTCACCAAACAACTGGCGGTTGCGCTGGTATTGCTTGCGCACGTCGCGCAACGCGTCCTCGGCACCCTTCCTGTCAAACTTGTTGATGGCGACAAAGTCGGCAAAATCGAGCATGTCGATTTTCTCGAGCTGGCTGGCGGCGCCGAATTCGGGTGTCATCACATACAGCGACACATCCACCAGCGGCACGATGGCTGCATCCCCCTGGCCTATGCCCGAGGTCTCGACCACAATGAGGTCAAAGCCGGCGATCTTGCAGGCGGCGATGGCGTCCGGCAGCGCCTGCGACAGTTCCCCTCCGGTGGCGCGCGTGGCGAGCGAGCGCATGAACACGCGCGGCCCGTTGGCCCAGGGATTGATGGCGTTCATGCGAATGCGGTCGCCCAGCAGCGCGCCGCCCGACTTGCGCCGCGACGGGTCGATCGAAATCACCGCGACATTGAGGCGGTCACCCTGGTCAAGGCGCAGGCGGCGTATCAGTTCATCCGTAAGCGAAGACTTGCCGGCGCCGCCGGTGCCGGTGATGCCCAGGGTCGGCGGCGGCGCGGCGAGACTGTCGGCGGCCTTCATGACCTGCGATCGAAGCGTCTCCGACTTGCCGTTTTCGAGCACGGTGATCAGGCGCGCCAGTGCACGGCGGTCGCCTTTTTTCACCGCATCAAGCGAAGTCGGGACCTGCTCCGCGAGATCGACATCGCAGCGCTCTATCATGTCGTTGATCATGCCCTGCAGGCCCATTTTCTGGCCGTCCTCGGGCGTGTAAATGCGCGTCACGCCGTAGGCATGCAGTTCCTTGATCTCATCGGGCACGATGACACCGCCGCCGCCGCCGAAGACCTTGATGTTTTCGCCGCCGCGCTCGCGCAACAGGTCGATGGCGTACTTGAAATATTCGACATGGCCGCCCTGGTAGGAACTGATGGCGATGCCCTGCACGTCCTCCTGCAAGGCTGCCGTGACCACCTCCTCGACCGAGCGGTTGTGGCCCAGGTGTATCACCTCGCAGCCGGAGCCCTGCAGGATCCGGCGCATGATGTTGATGGACGCATCATGGCCGTCAAACAGCGACGCCGCGGTGACAAAGCGGATCTTGTTCTTCGCCTTGTACTCAACTGGTTTCTTGCTGACGCTAAGGTCGGTCATAAAGCCCTGCCTCCTCGATACCCCCTGCCCATTACCCCTGGCAAGCGGCTGCCGGACGGGGGCGACCCGCCACACTACTTGACGTTTACGTTAACGTCAACATGGCTTTCCCCGCCATTTTCCTGCCGCCCAGCCATTCTGCCCCTCCCGCCGCCCGGCGGCTAGGGCTGCAGCAGCTTGCGCAGCTCGGTCTTTAACACTTTGCCGGTGTTGTTCTTGGGCAGCGATTCGACAAAGCGGTAGTTTTTCGGCCGCTTGAAGCGGGCGATGTTGCCGAGACACAAGGCGTCAAGTTCTTCGGCCGCCACCTGCACGCCCGGCTTGGCGACGACAAAGGCGATCACGTTCTCGCCCCATTCGGCATCGGGCCCGCCGATGACCGAGGATTCGAGCACGCCGGGGTGGCGCAGCAGCACCTCCTCGACTTCGCGCGGATAAATGTTGGAACCGCCGGAAATAATCACATCCTTGCTGCGGTCCTTGAGCGTGAGAAACCCCTCCTCGTCGCGCACGCCGAGGTCGCCGGTGTGCAACCAGCCGCTGCGCAGGGTCTCGTTGCTCGCCGCCTTGTTGTTCCAGTAGCCGAGCATGACGGTGTCACCGCGCACCAGCACCTCGCCCACCTCGCCCGGCGGCAGCGGCGCGTCGTGCCCGTCGCCGATACGAAGGCGTATGCCGGTAAAGGGAATCCCGACCGAGCCGAGGCGCGTGGCGTAGCGCGGATGGGAGACATCGCGGTGCAGGTACTTGGACACCGCGGTGATGGTCATCGGCGACTCGCCCTGGCCGTAGATTTGCGCGAACTTGTAGCCAAAGCGCTGCATCGCGCGCTTGGCGTCCTCGACATACATCGGCCCGCCGCCGTAGACGATGGTCTTGATATTGTCGCTGTCGGCGTCACGGCGGGCGTCCACCAGGCGCTTGACCATGGTCGGCGCGGCGAACATGGTCAGGCCGCGCAGGCCTTTTTGCGCGCGCAGCAGGGAGAAAATTTCGTCCGGGTCGAAGCCGCCCGACTCGGGTACGGCGTTGAGCGCGGCACGGGCGACGTGCGGCAGTATGTACAGCCCGGAACCATGCGACATCGGCGCCGCGTGCAGAATCGAGTCCGAGGGGGCGATCTCGTCGACGTCGGAAAAATAATTGAGTGTCATCGCCATCAGGTTGTGGTGCGACAACATCACGCCCTTGGGCCGGCCGGTGGTGCCGCTGGTATAGAACAACCAGGCGAGGGCGTCATC
>CAMAWC010000154.1 GCA_945861875.1 Bordetella parapertussis | reverse complement strand
ACATACCAGATGCGCTCCGGACCCGGCTCGCCCAGCTCCTTTTCAATCGTCTGGCGGTCGGTGGTCTTCTGGTTAAGGCCGTCGGCACCGACCTCAAGGCCGCGCAACGCCTTCTGGAAGGATTCCTGGAAGGTGCGGCCTATGGCCATCACCTCACCCACCGATTTCATTTGCGTGGTCAGCCGGTCATTGGCCTGGGGAAACTTCTCGAAGGCAAAGCGCGGCACCTTGGTCACAACATAATCAATGCTCGGTTCAAACGAGGCCGGCGTCGCGCCGCCGGTGATTTCATTGGCCAGTTCATCCAGGGTGTAGCCCACCGCCAGCTTGGCCGCCACCTTGGCGATGGGAAAACCAGTCGCCTTGGAGGCAAGAGCCGAGGAGCGCGACACGCGCGGATTCATCTCAATCACGATCATGCGGCCGTCGTCGGGGTTGATGGCGAACTGCACGTTCGAGCCGCCGGTATCCACCCCGATCTCGCGCAACACTGCGATCGAGGCATTGCGCATGATCTGGTATTCCTTGTCGGTCAGCGTTTGCGCCGGTGCCACCGTGATCGAATCGCCGGTGTGCACGCCCATCGGGTCAAGATTCTCGATGGAGCAGATGATGATGCAGTTGTCGCGGCTGTCGCGTACCACCTCCATCTCGAACTCTTTCCAGCCGATCAGCGACTCTTCGATCAGCAGTTCCTTGGTCGGCGAAGCCTCAAGGCCGCGTTCGCAAATACTGACAAATTCCTCGCGGTTATATGCGATGCCGCCGCCCGAACCTCCCATGGTGAAGGACGGCCGGATCACCGCCGGGTAACCCAGCGCCGCCTGCACCTGGAAAGCTTCTTCCATCGAGTGTGCCAGCGCCGAACGCGCCGAGGCCAGCCCGATGCGGGTCATCGCCTGCTTGAATTTGTCGCGGTCCTCGGCCATGTCTATGGCCTCGCGGTTGGCCCCTATCATTTCCACGCCGTACTTCGCCAGCACACCGTGCTTGGCCAGGTCGAGCGCGCAATTGAGCGCGGTCTGCCCGCCCATGGTCGGCAGCAAGGCCTCGGGCCGCTCCAGCGCAATGATCGACTCGACCATTTGCCAGGTGATCGGCTCGATGTAGGTGACGTCGGCCGTCTCCGGGTCGGTCATGATGGTCGCCGGGTTGGAGTTGACCAGGACGATGCGGTAGCCCTCGGCCTTGAGCGCCTTGCAGGCCTGCGCGCCGGAGTAATCGAACTCGCAGGCCTGGCCGATGACAATGGGGCCGGCGCCGATGACCAGGATGGTCTTGATGTCGGTGCGCTTAGGCATGGGCGCGCTCCTCCATCAGCCTGGCGAAGCGGTCGAACAAGTACGACACATCATGCGGGCCGGGGCTCGCCTCCGGGTGGCCCTGGAAGCAAAACGCCGGCTTGTCGGTGCGCGCCAGGCCTTGCAGCGAGCCGTCGAACAATGACTTGTGGGTGACGCGCAGCGTGTCGGGCAGGCTGGCCGGGTCAACGGCAAAACCGTGATTCTGGCTGGTAATCACCACCCGCCCCGAGTCAAGGTCCTTTACCGGATGGTTGGCGCCGTGGTGGCCGAATTTCATCTTGATGGTCTTCGCACCCGAGGCGAGGCCCATCAACTGGTGGCCAAGGCAAATACCGAACACCGGCAGTCCCGCGGCGATGATCTCGCGTATCGCCTCAATGGCGTAATCGCAGGGTTCCGGATCGCCCGGACCATTGGACAGGAACACGCCGTCGGGCTTGAGTTTGAGCAGCTCCCTGGCGCCGGTCTGCGCCGGCAGCACCGTAACGCGGCAACCGCGATCGGCCAGCATGCGCAAAATATTGCGCTTCACACCGTAATCGTAGGCGGCGACGTGAAAGCGCTCCGTGCCCGGCTTGGCGTAACCCTTGCCCAGGTGCCAGCTACCCTCGGCCCACTCGTAGGGCCTGGGCGTGGACACCACTTTCGCCAGGTCCATGCCGGCAAGGCCGGAGAACTCGCTCGCCCGGCGCAAGGCCGCCGCCTCGTCGATTTTTCCTGCCCCCGCCATGAGGCAGCCGCCCTGCGCGCCTTTTTCCCGCAAGATGCGCGTGAGTTTGCGCGTATCAATACCGGCAATGGCGACGACACGGTTGGCGACAAGGTACTCGGACAGGCTTTGTTCGCTGCGCCAGTTCGACACCATCAACGGCAGGTCGCGAATGACCAGGCCGGCGACATCAATGCGGCCCGATTCGGCGTCTTCACTGTTGACGCCGGTATTGCCGATATGCGGGTAGGTCAGGGTGACTATCTGGCGGCAGTAGGACGGATCGGTGAGTATTTCCTGATACCCGGTCATGGCGGTGTTGAACACCACCTCGCCCTCCGCAGCCCCCTCCGCACCAATGCCATCGCCGCGAAAAATGGTGCCATCTGCAAGGGCAAGGATGGCGGGCGGCTTGGCGACAATCACTTCAAGGTGCTCCAGGGTACGCAGTTGAGCAGGCGGTTCGGTCGACCCGCTTGGTCCCGCTCAACAAAGCGTTCGGATTATACCGTGGATGGACCAGCCTCCCAAAATCCGCAGGCCGATACACGACCGGACGTGTCACCCCTGACGCAAGCCAAGCACGTCCTGCATGTCATACAGGCCCGAAGCCTTGTTGTTGAGGAACAGTGCCGCGCGCAACGCGCCTATGGCATAAGTGGCGCGGCTTTGCGAACGCACCGTGACCTCGACACGCTCGCCGGTGCCGGCAAACACCACGGTGTGGTCACCGACGATGTCACCACCGCGCAGGCTGTGAAACGCAATGGCCTTTTTGTCGCGCTCGCCGGTGATGCCCTCGCGCCCGTACACGGCACAGTCTTTGAGCTTGCGACCCAGCGCGCCTGCCACCACTTCGCCGAGGCGGATGGCCGTGCCCGAAGGCGCATCGACCTTGTGGCGGTGATGGGCTTCGATGATTTCCACATCAAAGTCATTGCCAAGAATTTGCGCCGCCACTTCGGCCAGCCTGAACACGGCATTCACGCCGATTGCCATGTTTGGCGCAAACACGATGGGAATTTTTTTCGCCGCAACGGCGATGCGCGCCTTTCCAGCCTCATCAAAACCGGTGGTGCCTATGACCATTCTCACCCCCGCCTTCACACAGGCATCCAGGTGCAGCAGCGTTCCCTCGGGCCGGGTGAAATCGATGAGGCAGTCTGCACTGTTGAGCACGCCAAGATCCGATGTCACGCGCACGCCGGTGGCCTTGCCAAGCAATGCGCCTGCATCCTGGCCCAAAGTTGCGCTGCCCTGGATGTCCAGGGCCGCCGCGAGCCTGGTGTCGCCCGAGTTAAGCACCGCGTCGATCAGGGTGACGCCCATGCGTCCGCCGGCACCGGCGATTGCGATATTCATACTCATTTGGGTGCGGCCTCTCTGGTCTCCGGTGTGGACTGTGGGATAACCGGCGTCACAACGACGCCCGACGGGTCCGGCACAGCCTGCGGTCTGGCCTCCACCGCGGGTACTGACGGTGCCGGCACCACGTCACCCTGTATGCGCAACAACCTGTCGTTTTCGAAAAACACCGACAGATTGCGCTGCTCGAAGCCCTTGTTGAATTCAAGCTGGCGCTGAAATATATACTCCCAGCGGTTGGAATGGAACATGTCCACCAGCAGGGGTGAGCCCATTACGAATTTCACCTGATCGCGCGTCATGCCGGGGCGCAGTTGCGAGAGCATTTCCTGGTTGACGTAATTACCCTGCTGGATCTCCATGCGGTAGGGCTTGATGAATGAAGGCATTGGAACATCCGGAATGCCCAGGGACGAACAGCCGGCGAGCAGGCCCAGCGCGACGGGCGCGAGGGAGGGCAAAAACAGGTTGCGGCTGAATTTCACTGGATCACCGGTGCAAGACTTGCATTTTCAATGCGTGCAAATGCTTATATGATAGCCCAAACCCCCTCATTTTTCGGATAGCAAACTGATGAGCAACGCTCAGGACCTCAAAACCATAGGACTTAAAGTCACCGCCCCGCGGCTGAAAATTCTCGACTTGTTCGAGAAAAGCGCGGTACGGCATCTCTCCGCCGAGGATGTTTACCGGTTGCTGATCGGCGAGGGCCTGGACATCGGCCTTGCCACCGTCTATCGCGTCCTGACCCAGTTTGAGCAGGCCGGCCTGCTGCAACGCCATCATTTCGAATCGGGCAAAGCGGTGTTCGAACTCAGCGCCGAGAGCCATCACGACCACCTGGTGTGCATACAGTGCGGCCGGGTCGAGGAGTTCTACGACGCGGAAATTGAAAAACGCCAGAACAAGGTGGCGAAGGAACGCGGCTTCGCCGTGCGCGAACACGCCCTATACCTTTACGCCGAGTGCATCAAGGCCGACTGCCCGAACAAATCCGGCGACTAAACCGCCGGCACCACCGCGCCGCGATTGCAATCTGCAGTCGCCGCAACATCATCCGGAAAACCCCTGATGGAAGCCTTTCTCGTATCAACCCTGGTCGTCGCCGTCGGCGAGATCGGCGACAAAACACAACTGCTTGCCCTGCTGCTGGCCGCGCGCTTTCGCAAACCGGTGCCGATTATCCTTGGCATCCTGGTGGCCACGCTTGCCAACCACACCGTCGCCGGCCTGGTCGGCGCCTGGGTCAGTGCCAACCTCGCGCCCGAGACACTGCGCTGGGGCCTCGGCCTGTCATTCCTGGCCATCGCCGTCTGGGCGCTCAAGCCCGACAAGATTGACGAGGCGCCCAGCACCCTCGGCCGCTACGGCGTGTTTCTGGTCACGCTGGTCGCGTTTTTTCTTGCCGAGATCGGCGACAAGACCCAGCTCGCCACCGTGGCACTCGCCGCCAAGTACCAGATGCTGCCCGCGGTGGTCGCGGGCACCACGCTGGGCATGATGATCGCCGATGTGCCAGCAGTGTTCATCGCCCAGGCCGCTTCGCCCAAAATACCGTTCAAGGCGGTGCGCTACATCGCCGCCGCGCTGTTCGCGGCGCTGGGCATCGCCGCCTTGACCGGGTTCGGGCTCGGGCTCGGCTGACAAGGAACGCAAACGGTATGCTTCGTCCATTGGATATTGGCGCAACCCCGCATGGAGGCGCCGCCTTGAGCAACCCGGTCACGACACTGCAACAATTGCAAGCTAGGCTGACATGCCCACTCTGAAAGACAGCCGGATGGATTTGATCCTGTGGCGCCACGCCGAAGCCGAGGAAGGTTCGGACGACATGAAACGCGCCCTTACCAAGCGCGGTGAAAAGCAGGCGCGGCTGATGGCGGCCTGGCTGGACGCACGCCTGCCGGCACGCTGTGAAGTGCTGGTCAGCCCGGCGGTGCGCACACAGCAGACCGCTGCCGCCCTCGACAAGCCGTTCAAGACGGTGCGCAAGATCGCCCCCGACGCCACCCTCCCCGACCTTATCGCCGCCACCGGCTGGCCGGACAAGCGTGGTGCCGTGCTGGTAGTCGGCCACCAACCCGTACTCGGACAGATGGCCGCCCTGCTGCTCTCGGGCAGCGAGGGTGACTGGAGCCTGAAAAAAGGCGCGGTATGGTGGTTCTCAAACCGCGTGCGTGAAGGCGAGACCCAGACGGTGCTGCGCGCCTCGATGGCGCCCGACCTGCTCTAGCGGCTTTTAAGCCGTCTCCGCCCGGGAAATCTTTCCCGGCCTGCGGCCCGTGCGATCACCCGGCCGCGCGCAGCTTTTCTTCCGACCACTCCTTGATTTCCAGGCGCAAGCCGACACCGCGCCACTCGTCCATTTCCGCTTCCAAGGCAGCGGCGGTAAGC
>CAMAWC010000153.1 GCA_945861875.1 Bordetella parapertussis | reverse complement strand
GTCTTGCAGCGCGTTGATGACCGGAGCGAACACGCGTGCGATTGGCGCATAGCGCGGCAGGTTGGCGATGAAGCGGTCCTTCGCCGACCAACCATGGCGGCCATGCCAATGGTGCAGGAACTCGATTTTCATTTTCGCCATATCAACGCCGGTGGGGCATTCGCGCTTGCAGCCCTTGCAGCTGACGCACAAGTCCATGGCTTCGTGCATTTCAGGCGATGCCAGCGCATCCGCGGCGCTCATGCCGCCAAGTTGACCACTCAGCGCGAGGCGCAGGGTGTTGGCGCGGCCGCGCGTGAGGTCTTGTTCGTTGCCGGTGGCGCGGAAGGACGGGCACATGGTGCCGGCGTCGAACTTGCGGCAATGGCCGTTGTTGTTGCACATCTCCACCGCGGCGGCGAGGCCCCGGCTTTGCGCGCCGGGCGAGTCCCAGTCGGACCAGTCGAGCGCCGTGGCGATGCGCGCCGATTCGTAGCCGGGCTTGAAACGAAACAATGAACGATCGTCCATTTTGGACGGCCGCACGATCTTGCCCGGGTTCATCAGGCCGCGCGGATCGAGCAAGTCCTTGACCTCGGCCAGGGCGGCGGTGAGTTTTTCGCCGAGGATGGGCGCTATCCATTCGGAGCGCACCAGGCCGTCGCCGTGCTCGCCGGAAAAGGCGCCCTTGTATTCGCGCACCATGGCGCAGGCCTCTTCGGCGATGGCGCGCATCTTGGTTGCGCCGTCGGCGCGCATGTTGAGTATGGGCCGCACATGCAGCGTGCCGACCGAGGCGTGCGCGTACCAGGTGCCGCGCGTGCCGTGTTTTTCGAACACCGCGGTGAGGCGGGCGGTGTACTCGGCGAGGTGCTCGAGCGGCACGGCGCAGTCCTCGATGAATGACACCGGTTTGCCGTCGCCCTTCATCGACATCATGATGTTGAGGCCGGCTTTCCGAACTTCCCAGACATCCTTTTGTAGACCGGCGTCGGGGATTTCTACAACGTGGCCGGGCAGACCAAGATCGCCCATCAGCTCGACCAGTTGTTTGAGTTTGGCCAGTTGTTCGGCCGCATCCTCACCGGCAAATTCGACCAGCAGTACGGCATCGGGCTCGCCCACCAGGAACTGGTCGACGATGGGGCGAAAGGCCGCATTGTCGCGCGCCAGGCCCAGCATGGTGCGATCGACCAGTTCCACCGCGGTGGGGCCCAGCTTGACGATGTGCTGGGCCGAGTCCATTGCCTTGTGAAAAGTCGGGAAGTGGCAGACGCCAAGGGTCTTGTGAGGCGGCAGCGGCGAGAGCTTGAGATGCAGGCGGCGCGACCAGGCGAGCGTGCCTTCGGAGCCGACCAAGAGGTGCGCAAGATTGGCCGCGGCCATGTCGAGGTTGTAGCCTTGCACGCGGCGCAACACCTTGGGCCAGCGCGCTTCAATTTCTGCGGCATTGTTTTTGACGATGCCAAGAATGCCGTCGGCGATTTTTTTGAAGCCGCCGGATGCCTGCGCCAGTTCCGCCGCCGGACCGAAGCGGTATTGCGCGCCATCGGCCAGCACCGCGTCGATGGCGTGCACGTTGTGCACCATATTGCCGTAGCGTATCGAGCGCGAGCCGCAGGAGTTGTTGCCGGCCATGCCACCCAGGGTGGCCTGCGCGCTGGTGGAAACATCCACCGGAAACCACAGCCCGTGCGGCCGCAGTTGCGCATTGAGCGTATCCAGAACGATACCCGGCTCGACCTCGGCGATGCGCGCATCCAGGTTGACGTTGATCACGCGCTTGAGGTGCTTGCTGGTGTCGATAACGAGGGCCGCGCCCACCGTCTGGCCGCATTGCGAGGTGCCGGCGCCGCGCGCCAGCACCGGCACGCCCTCTTCGCGTGCGATTTGCAGCGCGATGAGGGCGTCCTCCTCGGTCTGTGGTACCACCACGCCGACCGGCTCGATCTGGTAAATCGAGGCATCGGTGGAATAGCGGCCGCGACTGGCCGGATCGAATAACACCTCGCCGCGCAGTTCGCGGCGCAGGCGCTCGGCGAGCGCACTGCGCGATGCCGGCGCGCGAACGAGGTTGATCGGTGCGGCCGGGGCGTTCATCGCCGGGCTCGCTCAGGCCGGCGCATCTTCCTTTTCCGACTCTTCCATCGCGCCGAGCAGCGACTCGGCTTTCTGTGCCCCGGAAACACCGACCTTGCGGTTGAATATGAAAAACGGCACGCCCTCTACGCCGATGCGCCGCGCGCTGTCCTCTTCCTGCGATACCAGGTCGCGCGCCTCTTCGCTGTCGAGGCAGGCCTCGGCCGCTTCCTTGTCCATGCCGGCAGCAGTGGCGATGCGCGTCAGCGTCGCCTCGTCGGTGAGGTCGGCCCCGTCGAGAAAGTAGGCGCAGAGCAAGGCCTCTTTCATCTGGTCCTGTATGCCCAGTTGCCCGGCGCGATGAACCAGGCTGTGCGCCGCGAGGGTGTTGGGCTGGCGGATGATCTTGTCGAACGCAAAGGCGATGCCAAGCGGCGCGCCGACCGACTCAAGCCGCTCGCTCGGGTAGGGGCGGCCGCCGAATTTTTGCTCGATATAGTCCTTGCGCAGGATGCCCTCCCTGGGCAGGTCCGGATTGAGCTGGTAGGGATGCCAGCTGACCACCGGTGCCGGCCGGTCGGGATACTTTTGCGCGTACAGCTTGAGCGCGGCCTCGAGGAGGCGCTTGCCGACAAAACACCAGGGGCAGACGACATCGGAGATCACATCGATGTTCAGGGCTTCTTTCATTTTATTGCGTCCTTGTCTTGCAGTGCGCTCAACACCGCCACCATCTTGTGGCCCAGGTGTTCGCGCAACAGGGTTTGCAATCGTATGCTGTCACGGCAGGACAGCGCTTCGAGGATTTGTTCGTGCTCCTTCACCGCGCGATCCCAGCGCTCGGCCGAAAGATTGGCCATGTAGCGCGCACGGCGCACATGGGAATTGAGCTTGCGGTAAGTCTGGTCCAGCATCGGGTTGCCGCTCGCCTCGACGATCTTGATGTGGATTTGCTGGTTATAGCGAAAATATTCCGCCAGTTCGCCCCGCGCATGGTGCACCAGCATCTGGTAATGCAGCGCGCGTATTTCGTTGAGCTGCGCATCGGTCATATTGCGGCAGGCGAGTTCGCCGGCCAGGCCCTCAAGCGCACCGAGCATCTCGAAAATCTGGCGCACCGTTTCAATGGAGACCGGAGTGACGCTGGCGCCACGATCCGGATGCAGGGTTACCAGGCCTTCGGCGGCGAGGGTCTTGAAAGCTTCACGCAGGGGCGTCCTGGAAATGGCTAGTTCGCTGCACAGCACACGCTCATTCAGGCGCGAACTGGGCGCCAGTTCGCCTTGTACAATGCGGTCGCGCAGGCGTTCGGCAACGTCTTCGTGCAGCAGGCGGCGGGCGATTTTAGGTGGCAGTTGCTGATCCATTACGCCATTTTGCATGCAAAAATGTAATTTGTCCAGCCTGATTGCTGCACCGCAATATGTTGTAAATGCAGAATAAACAAGAAATTCCTGTTCTGAGACTTGACGCATACTTGGCTTTGCATACAAAATAGCCGCCTGATTGCCATATCCCGGCTGGCCTTTACGATCAGTCCGGCAATGACGCCCGGCTTGATCGCCATCTTGCTTAAGGAGTTCCCATGACCTACCGTAGCGGACGCCATTTTTTGCAGATCCCCGGCCCGACCAATGTGCCCGACCGGGTGTTGCGCGCCATGGACCTGCCCACCATGGACCATCGCGGTCCCGAGTTCGGCGTACTGGGCCTGGAAGTGCTCGAAGGCCTCAAGGCGGTGTTCCAGAGCAAACAGCCGGTGGTGATTTATCCGGCCTCGGGCACCGGCGCCTGGGAAGCGGCGCTGGTCAACACGCTGTCTGCGGGGGACCGCGTGATCATGTTCGAGACCGGCCAGTTCGCCGCGCTGTGGAACAAGATGGCGACCAAGCTGGGCGTCACCACCGAACTCATACCGACCGACTGGCGCCGCGGCGCCGACGCGGCGGTGCTCGAAGCCAAGTTGCGCGAGGACAAGGCCCACGCCATCAAGGCGGTGTGCGTGGTGCACAACGAAACCTCCACCGGCGCCACCAGCCGCATCGCCCTCATCCGCAAGGCCATCGACGCGGCGAACCATCCGGCGCTGTTGCTGGTGGATACCATTTCGTCGCTCGGCTCCATCGACTACCGCCACGACGAATGGGGAGTGGATGTGACCATCGCCGGCTCGCAAAAAGGCCTGATGCTGCCGCCCGGCCTGTCGTTCAACTGCGTCGGCGAAAAGGCGCGCAAGGCGGCAGAACAGTCCGCACTGCCCAAATCCTACTGGGGCTGGGAGGAAATGATCGCCAGCAACAAGACCGGTTATTTCCCCTACACGCCGGCGACCAACCTGCTCTACGGCCTGCGCGAAGCGCTGCACATGCTGCAGGAGGAAGGATTGCAAAACGTGTTCGCGCGCCACGACCGCCATGCCGAGGCGACACGCCGCGCAGTGCGCGCCTGGGGCCTGGAAATCCTGTGCGCCGTGCCCGAGGAGTATTCGAGCGCGCTGACGGCGGTGATGATGCCGGCCGGCCACGACGCCGACAAATTGCGCAAGGCCATCCTCGAGGCCTACGACATGTCGCTGGGCATGGGCCTGGGCAGGCTGCTCGGGAAGGTGTTCCGCATCGGCCACCTCGGCGATTTCAACGACCTCACGCTGGCAGGCACGCTGTCCGGGGTGGAAATGGGCCTGGCGCTCGCCGGCGTGCCGCACAAAAGAGGCGGCGCACAGGCCGCGCTCGATCACCTTGTTGAATGCGCTCGCAAGCCGGCGCGCAAAGCGGCGTAAGCATTCATCGCACCATCGCGCACAGGAAAAAACGCATGAGCGCAGACACGATACTGGTACACCGTGACGGTCATATCGTTACCGTCACGCTCAACCGCCCGGAAAAACTCAATGCCCTGACTAAGCCGATGTGGCGGCGCCTGGGTGAAGTGTTCACCGAACTTTCCGCCGACATGTCGATCCGCTGCATCGTCATCCGCGGAGCCGGCGAGCGCGCCTTTGCGCCGGGCAACGACATTTCCGAGTTCGAGAACGAGCGTTCCAACGTTGAGCAGGCGCGCGCCTACGGCCGCATCATGCACACCACCATAGACGCCATCGCCAACTGCCCGCATCCGGTGGTGGCGCTGATCCACGGCATTTGCGTCGGCGGCGGCCTGGAAATCGCGGGGCTCGCCGACATCCGCATTTGCGGCGAATCGAGCCGCTTTGGCGTGCCGATCAAAAACCTCGGCCTGGTCATGGCCTACGGTGAAATAAAACGCCTCATCGACCTTGCCGGCTACAACACCGCCATGGAAATCCTGCTCGAGGGCAAGATTTTTGAAGCGGCCGAGGCAAGGGAGAAGGGCCTGGTAACACGCGTCGTCCCCGATCATTTTGTCGATGAAGAAGCGATGGCGGCCGCGCACCAGATCGCCGATGGCGCGCCGCTGGTGGCGCACTGGCACAAAAAGTTCGCCCGCCGCCTCGCCGATCCGCGTCCGCTCAGCGATGCCGAGTATGACGAGGGCTTTACCTGCTTTGGCACCGAGGACTTTCACATCGGTTACAAGGCTTTTCTGGCCAAGAAAAAGCCCGAATTCCAGGGCAGGTAGGAACACCGCCGGCTGTGGCAAACTAGCAACAGTTGCAGCATTGCTGCGGCTATGGCATCGCAACGCGATCCGCCGGACGAGGCGGGCATTTTAGGCACCACTGGAGGAGTAAAAATGAAAGCACTGTCCCGTATCGCTGTGGCA
>CAMAWC010000152.1 GCA_945861875.1 Bordetella parapertussis | reverse complement strand
CCCTCGTTCAAGATATTCATGTTCTACGGCGGCTACGGCCTGCACGGCCAGTCGGACAAGCAGAACGAGTTCCTGATGATAGGCAAGGACGAGCGCTACGACGTGGCGCACTTTGAATTCATCATGCGCTCGGCCTATCGCATGACCCTAGCCCACCCGGAACTGGCCGAATACATCAGCGTCAGCCTGCACTGCGAGTTCGCCGACATCCTCAACGCCTACACAAAAATCGTCGAACGCGACGGCAAGCTCGACGGACTTGCCGCCTACAGCGCGGCGCGCCCGCCGCACTCCGAGGGCCTTGCGATCTGGATCGCCTCGTATCTGGCGAATGAAACCGAGTGCCCGAACATTAACCTGCTGCACTTGTCGTCAAAAAAAGCCATCGATGCGGCGATGATGATGCAAAGCGTTTTCCCGCACATCAATTTCCGCCGCGAAGTCACCGTCGGCCACCTCATGCTGGACGTGGATTGCGAATGCGCGGTGCAGGCCAAGGTCAATCCGCCCATCCGCCCGCGTCCGGATGTCGAGGCCTTGTGGGAAGCGGTGCTCAACCGCAACGTCGACTGGATCGTCAGCGACCACGCCTGCTGTTCGGCCGAACAAAAATGGTCGGCCAAGTTCCCGAAAAACATCTGGCTGGCGAAGTCCGGTTTCGGCGGCACCGAATACCTGCTGCCCTCTATCGTCAGCGAGGGCTCCAAACGCGGCATGTCGTATAACCACATGGCCGAGTTGCTGTCGTGGAACCCGGCCAAGCGCTACGGCCTGCTTACCAAGGGCGATATTGCCGTGGGTTATGACGCCGACCTGGTGCTGGTCGATCCGCACAAAGGCTTTACCGTGCGCGCGGCCGAGTCCCTGTCCAAGCAGGGTTACACGCCCTTTGAAGGCATTGAAATTGGTGCCAGCGTCAAAACCACGATGTTGCGCGGCCAGACCGTGTTCAAGGACGGCAATGTGGTCGGGCCGGCGCGCGGCCAGTACCTACGTCGGCCGATGCTGCGCTAAGGCCCGGGTTTTCCATGCCGGTGATTGTTGACCAGGCGGGTGATTTCACCGCAAAAATTGCTGTGGTGGTGATCGGTGGCGGCGCCTGCGGGCTGATTGCCGCACTAACGCTGCACGACGCCGGCATAGCCTGTGTCGTGCTCGAACGCGACGCCCTGCCCAGCGGCTCGACGGCGCTCTCTTCGGGCTTTATTCCGGCCTGCGACACGCGCTGGCAGCATGCTGCCGGAGTCGTTGATTCCATCGACCTGATGGCTGCCGATATCGAGGCGAAGAATCATCACGGCGCAAATGGGCAGGTGGTGCGGGCCGTATGTGCGGCTTCCGGGCCGACGCTGGAGTGGCTCGCCGACCGCCACGGCATCCCGTTTCAATTGCTGCAGGGATTCCTTTATCCGGGCCACGGCGTCGAGCGCATGCATGCCGTGCCGGAAAAGACCGGCGCGGGACTGATAGGCCGGCTGCTGGAAGCTGCGCGCAAAGCCGAGATAGACCTGTTGTGCGAAGCGCCGGTCAGCGATTTGTTTGCCACCGCCGATGGACGCATCACCGGCGTGCGGGTAACCCGCCCGGACGGTTCACGCGAGGACATAGGTTGTGACGCACTTATCCTTGCCTGCAACGGCTTTGGCGGCAATCGCGACATGGTGCATCGCTATTTGCCCGAGATTGCCGACGCCCAGTACGCCGGTCACAGCGGCAACCAGGGCGACGCGGTGCGCTGGGGCGAGGCACTGGGCGCAGCCATTGCCGACATGGGCGCCTACCAGGGCCACGGTTCGCTGGCCACACCGCACGGCATGCTCATCACCTGGGCGCTGATGACCGAAGGCGGTGTGCAGGTCAACGCGCGGGGGGAACGATTCTGGAACGAGCACGAGGGTTACTCCGAAGCCGCGGTGCATGTGCTGGAACAACCTGGCCGCGTTGCCTGGGCAATTTACGATCAGCGCCTTCACACGCTTGGCTTGACCTTCCCCGATTACCTCGAGGCGCAAAAGCTGGGCGCGTTAAAGCAGGCCGATTCGGCCACCGCCCTTGCCGCCCTTTGCGGCCTGCCTGAAAAGGCACTTGCCGCAACCATCGAGCAAGTCGGGACGCTTTGCAAAAGCGGCGGAAAGGACAGGTATGGACGAAGCTTCCTGGCAGAGCAGGCACTTACACCGCCGTACTTTGCCATCAAGGTCACCGGCGCCCTGTTCCACACCCAGGGCGGGCTGGAAATTGACGCGGGCTGCCACGTGCAACGTGTAGGGGGTCATGCGTTCCCCAATCTGTTTGCCGCCGGTGGCGCTGCCCGCGGTGTATCGGGTGGTGCGGTCTGGGGGTATTTGTCGGGTAATGGCCTGCTGACTGCGTGCGCGCAGGGTCGGATTGCCGGACAGAATGCGGCACTCTTCGCCCTCCCACTTTCGGCGTAAATTGAATCCCCCCTTTTAAAGGGACTTATATCGTTAAGTCTCTAATTGCCTGCGCAAACCTTTGCAGGTTTGATTTAAAGATAGCTTTCTGATAGCATTAAAAAATGGGTAAAACAAACGACTTTTTGCTTCGGTTTAGGGATCGCGATACGCAAGGTGGCGTGACGCGCGTCACGCTTTCGCGTTTATCCGAAAAACTTGGATTGTCCGAAACTGATGTCATACATAAATCCCTCGTTGAGCTTGCTATGAATCAGTTGCCACAATACGAACCGGATAACGGTCCTCCGACAGAAGCGGAGAGGAACAAAATAAAATCCATAGTAACTGGAAAGCACGGTAACGCGTCGATGGTGGAAAGCCTCTTCCCCGACATGGCGGATTCGCGTGAGCCCAACCTTGCTCAAAGCAAAAGAGTTCGTCCCTCTCCCCGCCCCAGGTGACATCCTCTACTGCTTTTTTTCAACAAAAGAGCGGGGCGGTATTCCGGGCAGAAAACCAAGACCAGTCCTGGTTCTAGGTACGATGGAATTTGATGATGGCACGCCGGGCCTGCGTGTCGCCTACGGAACGTCCAAGAAGGTTCAAGATTTAATATCCGGAGAATTCGCTATAAGAAAAGTTGACGGCCCTGCGTACACTCTTTCTGGATTGAGCTTTGAGACGAAATTTAATCTTAAAAATTCTCAGGATTTGCCCTATAACGAAGAATGGTTTCGAGTCCCGCCTAACCCAAGGCATGGGCAAACTCCAAAGCTTGGTACGCTACATCCATCATTGGTGCATCGAGCAAACGCCGCATTTGAAGCGATCACCTTTAGACCGAAATAGGGACTCATCGATACAATTCCCTATTTTTTGAGTGAGGTTAGCGAGGGGGCATGTTTACCCGCCGATTCAAGACGCGAAACAGTGCTTTTTGTCGTGCCCATGCGCGAGGCCACCACCTCCTGAGTAAGACCCGCCCGGGAACGCGCTGCCAGCATTTCATTCGCGACGGCATACTCAACCGCGAGAGCGTCATACGCTTCTTTAAAACCGCGACGCTTTTTGGCTTTCTCAAGAAAGGCTTTGTGGTCGTGGGATACGGGTTGGTACTTGATTTCAGCCATGCGGTATCTCCTTCATGCGTTTCCGGGCCAACTTCAGCTCTCGATCGGGTGTCTGCGGCGGTGACCTAGTGACGTTCAACAAACGCCGCTAAGCTAACTGCCGACCTGTCGACTCAAGCCAAACCCAATGTTCGGATGAATTTAACCTACTTGCTAAATTTAACCAATTAGGTTAGTATAAATCGTGGAAAAGGTTACACCTCACTGCAAGTTGGCGGTCGTTAAGGCCCTAATCGTATCCGGCAAAGTTCGCTCGACCAAATCGGCGCTTGTTGGCGCGGCAGCCCTGGGATTCGATTTTGCTGGAATCGTAGCGGTCATTGATTCACTTGCGCCGACGGACTTTTACAAGAGCATGACAACACACGCTGACCACAAGATTTGGCAAGACGTCTATCGGCCCGCTACTCGTGCGGGCGAAGTGTATTTAAAGTTGACAGTTGTCGATGATGTTCTCGTCGTTTCGTTCAAGGAGCTATGACCATGAAATGCCCAAATTGCGGAGCGGCGGAGCTAACGCCTGACAGTCGCGACATGCCCTATACCTATAAGGGCGAAGAAACGACGATTCCAGCGGTAACCGGCGACTATTGTCCGGCGTGCGACGAGGCTGTTCTCGACCTGGTCGAATCTGCGCGCACCAGCACGTTGATGCTCGCATTTAACAAGCAAGTGAATGCCGCTATCGTTGATCCGGCATTCATTGTCGGCGTACGGAAAAAACTCCATCTGGATCAACGTGAGGCAGCGGAAATATTCGGCGGAGGCGTCAATGCGTTTTCTCGATATGAAAATGGCAAAACGAAGCCCCCATTGGCGCTCGTGAAACTGCTCAAGGTATTGGACAGGCATCCCGATCTGTTGGAAGAAATCAAGGCGTCCTAGTTTGTAGTGCAAATTCCAATAAGCCAAATCAAACCCTGACCGATCCCGGATTGACATCGGCGAGCAGCTGATTAATAATAAATGACTCATTAGTCATTTACCGTCAGTACTGCCTAACTCGCCTTGAGTTCCGCCAAAAAAAATGAACCGCGCTGGGAACGGCGCAAGGAATCGCGCCCGAGCGAGCTTGCCGATGCGGCGCTCGCGTTGTTTGTCGAGCGCGGCTATGCCGCCACGCGCCTTGAGGAAGTCGCCGCGCGCGCCGGCGTGTCCAAAGGCACTTTGTATTTATATTTTGAGAACAAGGAAGACTTGTTCAAGGCGGTGGTGCGCGGCGGCATCGTGCCGGCCATCGAACAGGCCGAAAAAATGGTCGACCAGTTCCAGGGCAGCGCCACCGAGCTATTGCGCGAAATCGTACTCGGCTGGTGGCAGCACATCGGCGGCACCCCTCACGCCGGCATCACCAAACTGATCATTTCCGAGTCGCGCAACTTCCCGGAAATCGCCGCCTTCTGGTACGACGATGTCGTGGTCAGGGCCAACCGCATGTTCGCCCGCGTGCTCGAGCGCGGCGTCGAATCGGGCGAATTCCGCCAAATGGACATCGAATATACCGTCCGGGTGATGATGGCTCCAGTCATCATGCTGATGCTATGGAGCCACTCGCTCGGCGCCTGCGAGCGCACCCCTGTGGACGCGGCGCGCTACCTCGATAACTACCTGCAAATGCTCCTCGGGGGCATCGCCAAAACTCCGGCAAACCCCTAATACCACGGCGCAAAGCGATGTTAAACTTACCTACTCCCGTAATCTGTTGTGTGAGCACCCAATGAACCCGATGAATGTGGAACAAGCCCGCTTCAACATGGTCGAGCAACAGATCCGCCCGTGGGAGGTGCTCGACGCCGAAGTGCTGGACCTGCTCTACGTAGTCCGCCGCGAGGAGTTCGTGCCCGCGGCCTATCGCGAACTGGCGTTCTCGGACATGGAGATTCCGCTCTCTGCCAACGTCGGCCCGGGTGAGCGCATGCTGCAGCCCAAGATCGAGGCGCGTATCCTGCAGGAGCTTGCCGTGCACAAGTCCGACAAGGTGCTCGAAGTGGGAACCGGATCGGGTTACCTCACCGCCTTGCTGGCGCATCGCGCGCGCGCCGTGGTCAGCGTGGAAATCAATCCAGCCATCAAACAAGTCGGTGAGAAGAACCTGGCCAGCCAGGGATTCGACAACATCACCCTGGAACTGGGCGACGCCGCAAAGGGCTGGGACAAGGGCGCGCCCTACGACGTGATCGTGCTGACCGGCTCGACACCGGTGCTGCCGCAGTCCCTGCTCGACCAGCTCCAGCCCGATGGCCGCCTGTTCGCAATAGTCGGCGACGCACCGGTAATGCAGGCGCGCCTTGTCACGCGAACCGCGCCCGGTGTGTTTCAAAC
>CAMAWC010000151.1 GCA_945861875.1 Bordetella parapertussis | reverse complement strand
ATTAAGTCCGTCATTCCCGCGAAGCTTGTCCTCGAATGCCTTAATCGGGGAGCGGGAATCCACCTTGACCTAAAGCGTGGATTCATTGAGTCAAAATGGATTCCCGCTTTCGCGGGAATGACGATTTATGGACTTAATCAGAGCTTCCTTAGATGGCGCTGTTGTAAACTGGGCCGGGTAATCGCGGATTGCCGCCCAACCCCTGCCGAATGCCAACATGAACGAACCCATGAACCGATTCGCCCGCGCACAGGGCAACCTGCGGCGCGAAGACGCGCGCTTTCTTTGCGGACGCGGCACCTATACCGACGACTTGAATGTGCCCGGCCAGGTGCATTTGGCCGTGCTGCGCTCGCCGCACGCGCATGCGCGCATCGCCGCGGTGGATAAATGCGCCGCGCTGGCGCTGCCGGGTGTGCTCGGAGTGTGGACCGGCGCCGACCTGTTGGCGCTGGGCATAGGCCCGATTCCCTTTGCCGCGGGCACCAAAAAGCCCGATGGCTCGGCCACCAGCGCGCCGCTGCGCTACCCGCTCACCCCGGACGTCGCGCGCTTTGTCGGCGACGCGGTGGTCGCGGTGGTGGCCGAAACGCTGCAGATCGCGCGCGATGCCGCCGAGCTGGTGGTGGTGGATTACGAGGAACTCCCGGCGGTCGCACATCCGGCGCAGGCGGTGGCGGCGGGCGCCGCGGCGATTTACGCCGCGGCACCGGGCAACGTCGTGGCGGTGTCCGAACATGGCGACCGGGCCGCGACCGACGCCGCCTTCGTCCGCGCCAAACACATTGCGCGCATCAAGGTCGTCAACAACCGTGTCGCGCCGAGCATGCTCGAGCCGCGCGCGGCGGTCGGTGAATACGATGCAGCGAGCGGGCGTTATACCCTGCACGCCTCCTGCCAGAACAACACCGGCACGCGCGACGGCCTGGCGCAAAACGTGCTCAAGGTGCCCGAGGACAAGGTGCGCGTGCTGGTGCAAGACATTGGCGGCGGGTTTGGCGCCAAGGTGTTTTTCTACCCCGAGGATGCGCTGACGGTGATTCTCGCCAGGGAAGTTGGCCGTCCGGTCAAATGGCGGGCCGAACGCAGCGAGTCTTTTTTGGCCGATACCCATGGGCGTGAGAACGTCACCAGTGCCGAGCTGGCGCTGGACGAAAACGGCAAATTCCTCGCCCTGCGCATCGACCTGCTCGCGGCCATGGGCGCCTATCTGTCTTTTGTCGGGCCGATGGTGCCGCTGATGGCCGGGCCGCGCGTGGCCACCGGCGCTTACGATATTCCCGCGGCATTTTTCAATGGCCGGGCGGTGCTCACCAATACCACGCCGCTGTCGGCCTACCGCGGCGCGGGTCGGCCGGAGTCGATCTATTTGCTCGAACGCCTGGTGGATGTCGCGGCGCGCCAGACCGGCATCGACGCGGTGGAGTTGCGCCGCCGCAACTTTATCGCCAAGTCGGCCTTTCCCTACAAGGTGATCACCGGCCTTGCCTACGATTGCGGCGATTTTGCCGAAGTAATGGACCGCGCCGTCGCCCGCGCCGACTGGGGCGGCTTTGCGGCGCGCAAGAAAGACTCGCTCTCGCGCAACCAGCTGCGCGGCCGCGGCCTGGCCTACTACATCGAGTGGACCGGCGCCGACCCGACCGAGCGCACCATCGTCGAGGTGCACGCCGACGGCCGCATCGTGCTGATGTCGGGCACGCAAAACATGGGGCAGGGGCTGGAGACCAGTTATGCGCAGCTGCTGGCGGCGGAATTCGGCCTGCCGGCCGAAACCATCGAAATCGTGCAAGGGGATACCGACCGCATCACCGGCGTCGGCAGCTTTGGCTCGCGCTCGCTGTTTGTCGGCGGGTCGGCGGCGATTGCCGGCGCCCGGGCGGTAATCAAGAAGGGGCAGGACCTCGCCGCCGAGACGCTTGAGGCAGCCGCCCCCGACATTGTGTACAAGGAGGGCCGCTACACCATAGCGGGCACCGACCGCAGCATAGGCATGTTCGAGCTTGCCGCAAAACAGCCGGTGCGGATGTTCCTCGCCGAGGCGAAACTGACGGTAAAAGGCCCCAGCTGGCCCAACGGCTGCCATGTGTGCGAGGTCGAGATCGACCGCGACACCGGCGTGGTCAAGGTGGTAAAACTCACCGGCCTCGATGACGCCGGGCGCATCATCAACCCGATGATCGTCAACGGCCAGATTCACGGCGGCCTCGGCCAGGGCATAGGCCAGGCGCTGCTCGAAGAGGTGCGCTACGACGAGGCCGGCCAGTTGCTCACCGGCGCATTCCTCGACTATTGCCTGCCGCGCGCCGATGACCTGCCCGACTTTGACCTGGCGACTTACGACGGCGCGCCGTGCACCAACAATCCGCTGGGCGCCAAGGGCGTCGGTGAGATCGGCGCCGTGGTCGGCCCGCCGGTGGTGGTCAGTGCGGTGGTCGACGCGCTCAGGGACTATGGCGTGACCCACCTCGACATGCCCATCCGCGGCGAGGATGTCTGGCGGGTACTGGCTGCGGGGATCAGAGCCTAGAAAGGTAAATGGCTGGAAAGCCAATACTGGCGAGGCTTTCCAGCCATCGGCCCTGCCGGAATGGCGTCCCCGGGGGCTGCGGCCGCGCCGCCCTTAAGCGATATGCGAGCGGTGGTTTTGCAGGTACCAGGCGGCGACTTCCTCGCGCGTTGTCCACCAGACTTCATCGTGGCGCTTGGCGTGCGCGAGGAAGTCGCGAAAAAACTGCATGCGGTGGGGATGCCCGGAAATATGCGGGTGCAGGCCGATATTCATCATTTTTCCGGTGGTTTTGCTCTCGCGATACAACTCGTCGAACTGGCCGCAAAGCATTTCCAGTGCATCCTTGCTGGTCATGGCGCGGCGGTGGAAAAACGTGAAATCGTTGATCTCGATCGAGTAGGGCACGTTGACGATGGGGCCGGAGGCGGTCTGCACCAGGTAGGGCTGGTCGTCGTTCATGTAGTCGCAAATGAAGGTGAGCCCTGCGGCGGCGAGGATGTCCGGCGTGTGCAGCGTGCTGCGCAGCGACGATGACAGCCAGCCCTTGGCTTTCTTGCCCACCACCTGCTCGTACACGCGCAGGGTTTCGGTGATCAATTTACGCTCCGCCGCTTCGTCAAAAGCATGGGCGGGCAACAGTTCACCCTGCTCGTAATTGTGCGCCACCAGTTCCCAGCCGCGCGATTTGACGTGGTCAATGATCTCGCGCCGTTCCAGTGCGGTCTTGGCGTTCATGGTCACCGATAGCGGCACGCCGGCTTCTTCAAATACATCAAACAGGCGCCAGACACCGACGCGCTGGCCGTACTCGCGCCAGGTGAAATTGGGGAAATCGGCGACATTGCCCGGCATCGGATCGGGCAGCATGGGCGGGCCGCCGGCGTAATAGGGCTTGTCGCTGTCCTTGATCAGGTCCCAGAACTCGCAGTTCATGGTGACAATGAGCGCGAGGCGCTTGCCGCCCGGCCAAACCAGCGGTTTGCGGCGCGTAATCGGTACCCAGTCGTAAGGCATCGTGTTCAATCCGGTGGCGTCAATGGAGCGGGCATTGTACACATCAGCCCGCAGCCGAAGCAGGGGCTGACGCGCTAAAATATAATCGCTGTCCAATGTGCAGGCGGCGGTACAGCGCGATACAGTCCGCCCTGCGTTCATATCCGTGAAAGGATTGGAAAATGCTGCGTTTCCTTGTGCTGTTGCTGACTTCTGTGGTGATGAGCCCGGTCGGCGCCATGACTTTTTATACCGAATACAACCCGCCGATGAATTTCAAGGTCGACGGCAAGGTCAGCGGCTGGGCGACCGAGGTGGTGGTCGAAATGGCCAGGCGCGCCGGGGTGCCAGCCGATGTGGTGCTGGGCCAATGGGACGAGGGCTACGCCCGCGCCAAGGATGCCGCCGATGCCTGCATTTACTCCACGGTGCGACGGCCGGAGCGTTTCAAGCTGTTTCAGTGGGTTGGCCCGATCGGCCGCGGCCGCTATACCGCATTCGGCCTTGAGGGGTTCAGCCAGACCGTTTCCAGGGTGGATGACCTGAAGGCGTTTCGCGTCGGCGTTGTCGATGATGCGCGTGCCGCCTACCTGCGCCAGCGCGGCTTTCCCAATCTGGTTGTCGCCAGGGAAGATGCCCTCCTCCCCGGAAAACTCACGCTTGACCCGGCAAAGGCGGGCGCAATAGACCTGTGGGTGACGCGGCATGAGGGAGCGCGTACCGTCGCCAAGCTTGCCGGCGCCGGCGCCATCAAGGAAGTCTTCGCCGACATTCTCAACGTTGATTACTGGCTCGCCTGCAGCCTGCAGGTGCCGCAGGAGACGGTGCGCGCCCTGATGCTCGCGCTGATGGAAATGCAAAAAGACGGCACGCTGAAAAAACTCGCCGACCCGACGCGGTTCCTGGACAAGTAATCGGCGGTCTCCGCTTCCCGCCGCAGGATGCGGCCTTACCAGGGAATGTGCCAGCAGGCATGGGGCAAGTGTCTGGCACCGCCCCTTGTTGGCGAACAGAGTAGAAATAGCTCTGGCGTGCGCAGCTTCGCGTCGCCGGCGAGCAATCTGCAGCTCACAATTACGCAAAATTGCCGCTTGACGATTTTCCCTCGGTTTTCCGTACTGGCGTCCGTACGAAAGATGCGTAGAGGGATAACCAACTGATTGGATGGTGCGCGGCGAGGGTTTCGAACCCCCGACCCCCGCCGTGTGAATCCCATCGGCGAGCCTTTGATCGCACCACTAATTGTGGCTTTTCACTCTAGAAACCGCATTGGTCTTGCCCAGTTTTGCCCGGCATTTCCCTGCTGTTCCCGATGGTCAGTGGAGCAAAATTGGAGCGCGGAACACCAAAACCATCGTTATGAATAATTGTACACGTTCGTCTGAAAAAGCCCAGCCCACCGTGCTTGGGGGTCACTGATCGATCGTCGGGTCGAGGTCGTCTGCCACACTCCTTGCCCAGCGGCGCCAACCTTCGTCATGGCCGGCTCCGGTGGACTGGCTCTGGGTAGGGCGCTGCGTGAAGGCAACGTAGTCCCGGATGAGGTTGGCAGTCTTCCACGCCTTGGCCTCGGCAATCAGCGCTTCCCGCCTTTTACGCTCGGCCTGGCGCGCAGCTTCGGCGGCAAGGCGCACGTCTTCTGCGGCTTGCTGCTTGCGTCGTTCCTCTTCACGTTCGGCTTCCCAGGCGTCCCACTTTCTTTGCCGTTCGCGTTGCCGAACAATGCGTGGATAGATTTTCAGAAAAACGTCGTTAAGCGCATGCTCGAGCGGGTGCTCCGGGGCGTCCGCGATGACCTTTTCGGAGCCCAGGTCCCCGACGTAGAGCCGAAGGTCTCCGGTGGGGACGTTGTACGTTACGGTTCGGGGCTTTTTCTCCCAAGTTTCCTGCTCGGTACGCGTTGCGTCGCCCAGACGCTCAGAAATACGCAGCTCCGCTTTGCCATCAAATTGTTGATTTCCACTGAATTGTGAGCCGGGTTTTTCATTGAATTTTGAGCCACCCTGTTTGAATCTTTATTATGACTCAGGTTGTGGATATCTTTCTGGTTCTGGGCTCCTTTTTGGGTTGAGTTGAGCTGTTCTTGAAGCGGTAACTCTCGTTTCCGGTCTCAAGGATGTGGCAATGGTGGGTGAGCCGGTCCAGTAGCGCCGTGGTCATCTTCGGGTCGCCAAACACGGTCGCCCATTCGGCGAAGTTCAGGTTGGTCGTGATCACCAGGCTCGTCTTTTCGTAGAGCTTGCTGATCAGATGGAAGAGAAGCGCACCCCCTGCCTGACTGAAGGGCAGATAGCCCAGCTCATCCAGTACCACCAGATCGGCGTGCATCAGACGCATGGCAATGTGGCCTTGCCGGCCGCAAGCCTGCTCCTGCTCCAG
>CAMAWC010000150.1 GCA_945861875.1 Bordetella parapertussis | reverse complement strand
TCGGGCAAGATCGGCGCCGAGCCTGCGCTGCCCGGACAGAGCCTGGTCTATACCGTTACCGCCCGCGGCCGGTTGATCGATCCGGAGGAATTTGGCCAGATTCTGGTGCGTGCGGGCGGCTCCGCCGGCACGCTCAAACTCAAGGACATCGCCAGGCTTGAGCTCGGCGCCCAGAACTACGACGCTTTTACCACGCTTGATGGCAAACCCACCGTAGGCGTTGCAGTGTTCCTGCAGTCGGGCGCCAACGCGCTCGATGTATCCAATTCGGTCCATGCCAAAATGGCCGAATCGAAGGCGCGTTTTCCCAAGGGTGTCGACTACATCATTCCCTTCGACACTACGCGCTATGTGCGCTCCTCGATAGTGGAGGTTTCCAAAACCATTTTTGAAGCCGCGTTGCTGGTGGTGCTGGTGGTGTACCTGTTCCTGCAGACATGGCGCGCGACGCTGATACCGATGGTGGCGGTGCCCGTATCGCTGATTGGTTCGTTTGCCGGGCTATGGCTCGCCGGTTTTTCCATCAACACACTTACCCTGTTTGCGATGGTGCTCGCCATCGGCATTGTTGTCGACGACGCCATCGTGGTGCTGGAAAACGTCGAGCGCCTGATGCGCGAAAATGCCATGGACGCGAAGGCAGCCGCAATCGAGGCCATGCGCGAAGTGTCCGGTGCCATCGTCGCCATCGTGCTGGTGCTGTGCGCGGTATTCGTGCCCGTGGCCTTTCTGGGCGGCATCGCCGGCCAGCTCTACAAGCAGTTTGCCGTCACCGTTGCCATTGCGGTGGTGATTTCCGGGTTCACCGCGCTCACGCTCACGCCGGCGCTGTGCGCCCTCCTGTTGCACGCCGGGGACCACGGCTCGCGCCTGTTCAAGCCGTTCAACGACGGCTTTGCGCGGCTGACGGCCGGGTTTCTCGGCGGCGTCAATCTTGCGCTCAAGCGCAGGTTCATGTCATTGCTGGTGTTTGCCGGCGTTCTTGCCTTGATCGCATGGATGTTCATGCGCGTGCCGGGCAGTTTCGTGCCGGTTGAGGACCAGGGTTATATCCTCAGCGCGGTGATCCTGCCGGACGGTGCGACGCTCGAGCGCACCGGCAAGAGCGGACAGCAATTGCGCCAGACGATGCAGGATCACCCGGCCATCGACCATATTTTTGTGGTCAACGGCTTCGACCTTATTGGCGGCGGCAACAAGACCAATGCCGCGACCATTTTCGTGCCACTCAAGCCATGGAACGAGCGCACTGTCAGTGCGTCACAGCTTGCCGGTGAATTTTCCAAGGCAGGGTTCGTCCTGAGGGACGGCATCTCGTTTGCCTTCAGCCCGCCGGCGATCCGCGGCCTCGGCACTGCCGGCGGTTTCGAGGTCTATGTTCAGGGTCGCGGTGATGCCGATCCGAAAAAACTTGCCGCAGTGGTGCAGGATTTCGTTGCAGCACTGGGCAAACATCCGTCGCTGACCGGCATCAACACTTTTTTTCGGCCAAGCGTGCCGCAGCTGCTGGTTGAAGTTGATCGTGACAAGGCGCTGGCGCTGGGTGTGCCAATCACCGATGTGTTCGATGCGTTGCAAAGCACCATGGGCTCGCTCTACGTCAATGACTTCAACAAGTTCGGCCGCACTTACCGCGTGCAAGTCCAGGCCGATGCGCGCTATCGTGCCAAACCGGAGGATCTTGGCGGTGTGTATGTGCGTTCGACGACGAGCGGTCAGATGATTCCGCTCAAGGCGCTGATCAGCGTTTCGAGCATCGTCGGACCGGAACAACTTGAACGCTACAACAACTTCATCGCCGCAAAGGTGCTGGGCAACGGCAAACCGGGAATCAGCTCGGGCGATGCGATCAAGGCGGTGGAAGAGGTTGCCAGCACCGTATTGCCCCAGGGCTACGACATCGCCTGGACCGGCCAGGCCTATCAGGAAAAGCGCACCGGCAGCGCGTCCTTGTTCGCTTTCGGTTTCGCGCTGGTCATGGTTTACCTGATCCTCGCCGCACTGTACGAGCGCTGGCGTCTGCCGGTGGCGGTACTGCTGGCGGTGCCGTTTGCGATTGCCGGCGCCCTGGGCTATGTCATGTTGCGCGGCATGGAGAATGATATTTACTTCCAGATCGGCCTGGTGGTGCTGATAGGCCTTGCGGCAAAGAACGCCATCCTGATCGTCGAATTTGCCCAACAGGGCCTGCTCGCCGGCAAGTCCGCCACCGAGGCCGCATTGGACGCGGCACGGCTTCGTTTTCGGCCGATCGTGATGACTTCCCTCGCGTTTGTGCTGGGCGTGTTGCCCCTGGTGTTTGCCACCGGAGCGGGTGCCGCGGCGCGTCGTTCCATGGGAACCGGCGTGTTTGGCGGCATGCTGGCCGCCACTTTTATTGCGGTGATCTTTGTGCCGCTTTTTTTCACGCTGTTTGCGCGCCGTCAGAAAATCGGTGAAGCGGCGGAGAAGCCGCGCACATGAATTGGCGCCATCTTCCAGTACTTTGTGCAACGGTTGCATTCAATTTTGCCGGTTGTGCGCCGGTAGGCCCCGATTACCGGCGCCCTGTAATTGACCTGCCGGCGGCTTATCCGGAGGCCGCGGCGGGCTCCCGGGTGATGCAGAACCTGCCGGCCAAATGGTGGACTCTGTACGGCGATGCGACCTTGAACGAACTGGTTGCCGCGGCGCTGGCGAACAACGTCGATGTGCGCATCGCCGTCGCCAAGCTGGAGGAGGCGGACGCCGCCTTGCGCGAGGCCAATGCGACACTGTTCCCGCAGGTGGATCTTGCCGCCAACTCGTCGCGCGCGCGTTCGAGTGCGCTCAATGCGCAGCCCATTCCCCCGGGTGTCTCGGCGATACAAAACAATCAGAGGGTCGCTGCCCTGACGGCGTACGAGCTCGATTTCTGGGGTCGGCTGCGGCGTGCGGATGAGGCGGCGCGGGCGCAGGCGCTGGGAACACGCTACGCCAAGGATGTCGTTGACCTGACCCTCGTCGGGGCGGTGGCGCAGGCCTATTTCATCACCCGCTCGATTGACGCGCAGATCATTGTCACCAGGGAATCGCTGCTTGCGCGCGAGGAGTCACTCGCGGTGGTCAAAAGCCGCGCGCGCGGCGGACTTGCCTCGGACCTGGATGTCAACCAGGCCGAAGGCGCGCGCGCCGACGCGGCGGTACAACTAAAGGATTTGCAGCGCCTGCGCGTCCTGTTCGAACATGAGCTGGGTACGCTGACCGGCAAACTCGCCCTTAAGCTGCCCGCCGGTGACCTGCGCACCCTGCCGGTACCGCCGTCCCCGCCTGCGGACCTGCCCTCGAGCCTGCTCGAGCGGCGTCCGGATGTGCGCGTCGCTGAGCAGGCGCTGGTTTCAGCCAATGCCCAGATCGGCGTGGCCAAGGCGGCACAGCTGCCCACTTTCGTCCTTGCTGCATCGGCGGGTGGGCAAAGCGCGGCGCTTGCCAACCTGCTGACGGCCGGCGCGGGCATATGGTCCATCGGTTTGACCGCAGCCATGCCGATAATCGATTTCGGAAAATACGCCGCACGCACGGAACAAGCCGAGGCGCGCCAACGCCAGGCGGTGGCCTTCTACCAGAAAAGCGCCGAGACCGCGTTCCGCGAAGTGGCCGATGCCCTGAGCAACGTGCAGCAGGCAAGCGAAATGGAAACCGACTTGCAGGCGCGCGTCGATGCGGGGCGCAACGCCCTGCGGCTGGCGCAGCGCCGCTACGAGGCGGGCTATTCCGGCTTTCTCGAGGTGCTTGATTCGCAACGCACGGCAAATGATGCCGAACTTGCCCTGCTAAGGCACCGCCGGCTCAGGCTTTCCTTCAGCCTTGACCTGATGAAGTCGCTCGGCGGCGGCTGGTCGCCGGAACAGGCCAACGCGCAGCGCTGATTTTTTGCCTGCGAAGGCTGGTTTTTCATTGGCACATCGACTGGAAAGGCACGACTGGCGCGGGTTTCCAGCCGATGTGGTGTGAGTATTTTTAAATCGAGTTAAAGGGGCTGGACTCAGAAGGGCAGTCGGGAATATCTCTTTGAGCGTTATTCGTGCAGGGCCTCAATCGCCTTCGGATTTGAAGCCACAATTTTGAGCAAAGCCTTGGCAGGCCCGGTCGGCTGGGTGCGTTGTTGCTCCCAGTTCTGCAGCGTGCGAAGGTTGACGCCAATCAGCCTGGCAAACTGGCTTTGGCTGATATTGGCGGCCTCGCGGATAGTGCGTACATCAGGCGTCGGCAGTTCGGTCGTTTTTGCGCCACGCACGGCTTTGCCGGCGATGTGGCGTTTCATCTGGCGCACGCCTTTGACCAACTGGTCGAAATGTTGCTTATCCATTCTTGATGTCCTTCATCAGTTGCGCCAGGGTTTTCACCTGTTCCCGGGTCAGATTGTCTTGCGCGCTCTTGGCGTAAGCGTAGATCAGGTAAATGCATTCACCCGGCACATGCCGGTAGTAAATCACGCGCGCCCCGCCGCGCTTGCCTCGTCCTTGCGCCGACCAGCGCAGCTTGCGCAAACCCGACCCGCCGGGAATGACATCGCCGCCATCGGGCTTGAGCAGAAGAAAATTCTGCAGGCTGCGCAAATCCTCGTCATGCCAGTGCTCTGAGCGAAACGCGACGAAAGGCGGAAGCTCGACAAAAATCATGCGGTGACTATACGCTGGAAGCGTATATTCGGCAACTGCCAGGGGCCTGATTCGGGATCAATTGCGGTCTGATCTGCCGCGGGAGATTGCTGGAAACGTTCGACCGGGCTTGCAGCCGACTACCCGCCGGCTTCGTCGGCTCTATTGCCGTTCTATTTTCGCCTGCTCGACCACGCGTTTCCACTTGGCGATTTCGGACTCGATATGCTGTTTGAGTTCGTCCGGCGAGGTGGCGCGCACTTCATTGCCCAGGTCTTCATAGCGCTTGCGCGTCTCCGGCTGTGCCAGCGCACGGCGTACTTGCGCATTGAGTTGCTCGATGATTTCCGGCGGCGTGCCACGCGGTGCCGCGAGGCCGGTCCATGAGCGCACTTCGTAGCCCTTGATGGTTTCCGCCGCCGCCGGGACGTCGGGCAGGGCCGGCCAGGGTACAGGATTGGTCACGGCGAGGGCACGCACCTTGCCGCCCTTGATCTGCGCCGAGGTGAAGGTGACGGTATCGATCATGATGTCGACATCGCCGCGCAGCAAGGCTTCCAGCGGGGCACCACCACCGCGATAAGGCACGTGCAGCAACTCCACGCCGGCACTAGAAGCCAGTAGTTCGCCGGCAAGATGCTGGGTCGAGCCTACGCCGACCGAACTGTACTTGAGCGTGCCCGGTGCTTTTTTGGCCATGGCGATGAAATCACCGAGAGTGGCGGCCGGATGGTCGGTGCGAACGGAAATCACAAACGGAAAAAACGTCACGGCGGAAATCATCGCCAGATCGTTCACCGGATCAAAGGGCAGAGACTTGTACAGCGCCGCCGAAACCGCGTGCCCGCCGGTGAGCAGCACCAGGGTGTAGCCGTCGGCCGGTGATTTGACCACCGCTTCGGTGGCGATGTTGCCGCCGGCGCCGGTCCTGGCCTCGACCACGATGGGCTGTCCCAACACCGGTGTCATGCCCTGCGCGAGGATGCGCGCCGTGGTGTCGCCGTTGCCGCCGGCGCCAAAGCCCTGTATCAGCCGGATGGGCTTTGAGGCATAGCCTTGCGCCAATGCGCCGGGCACCGCGACGGCCAGTGCCAGAAGCGCCAGGAATCCCCTTAGTGCCAGCCTTGGTACCAGCCTTGATGTTTGCATATCTTGCTCCCCGCTTCGAGTATTCGTGTGTGATTCTGCACCGCCCCCGCGTCAGGCCGGCAAACAAAAAAGCGGACCCAAGTCCGCTTTTTTGTCCTTGCGCGATAAGCGGCGCGCCAGCG
>CAMAWC010000149.1 GCA_945861875.1 Bordetella parapertussis | reverse complement strand
GCCTTGTCGGCGCCGGCCGGCAGGGCGACGCCGGTGACCTTGGCTTTTTGCAGGATTTCCCAGAAGTAGCGGTAGGTGGCGCGGTCGTGCAATTCGCCTGCGTACTGGATCGGTCCCCAGTCGCCCGCTTGCGCGGCAAGCAGGATGTTGGCGGCGTCCTCCACTTCGGAGTAGTCGGGCTTCATCGCATCGACGATGGACTGGATTTGCGTCGGGTAGATGGACCACATGCGCAGGAAGCCGAACTCGTTGCGGGCGCGATACGCATCGTTGTAGGCGGTGTGCGGATTTTTCAGGTCGAGGGTGACGTTGTGCGCCGGCACGATGCCGTTGGCAAGTGCCGCGGCGACCACCTCGGTCTTGGCGCGGGCGAGCAGCTTGTGGTCGAACTGCGCCGGCGAGCGCATCGCCGCGGCCGGAATGGCGCCGTGGTGGCCGGAGACAAAGTCCATCAGGCCGAAGTCGAGCACCTGCATCCAGGGCAGGCCGGCGATGATGTGGGCTTCGCGCAGGGCGCCGTGGGTTTCGACCAGGGCGTGGATGGGGATTTCGCGCTTGACGCCGTGCTGCGCGGCGACCTTCTGGATGTAATGGATCATCGCCGCCACCTGCGCGCCGGTGGTCGGCTTGGGGATGGTGATGTAGGCGAGGGCCTCCCCCGCGCCCGAGACCAGGATGTCGACGTCCTGCTTCCAGTGTGCGTGGGTGTAGTCGTGCATGCGCACACCGGCCTGCTTGTGCTTGTTGGCCGGCGAGTTGAGCAGGCGCACGATCATCTCGGCGTGTTCCTTTTCCTTGCCCGCCTGGGCGCCGTCTTCACAGTCGCAGGTGATGTCGAAAATCGGGCCGAGCTTGTCCTGCAACTCAAGCGCCTTGGTGATGAGCTTCTCGCTGCCGGCAAAGTGCTCGCACGAGGGGATGACCGGAAAGGGTTTTTCACCCTTGAACAGGGCTTCGCCGGGGTGAACGCGGTGTTTCATGAGGGTTTCCTTGGCTTGCGTGGCATGAGTACCGTGTAATCGAGGTCAAGCACGACGTGGCGGTGATAGGCGCCGGCTGCATCCTTGATGGCATGGACAGTGGACAGGGGGATGTTCTTGAGGCCGGCGAGGCGCAGCCGCAGCGCGCCCAGGTCCTTGCGCCCCGGCAGCGGCCACTTTTCCAGTACTTCGCTGATGGCATAAATCGTGTCCCCGCCAAAGACCGGGCCGACATGGCTGCCGCCGTTGATGGCCGCGATGCAAAGGGCGTTTTCCAGGCCCTCGTAAGACAGGGCGCGGCAGACCGACATGACATGTCCGCCGTATACAAGGCGGCGGCCGAACTGTGATTCCTTCATGGCGAGTGCGTCAAAATGCACGCGCGCGCTGTTCTGGTAGAGGCGGGCGGCCAGCGTGTGCTCGGCCTCGTCGACGGTCATGCCCGCCGGGTGGTCGATGCGCTGGCCCGCGGTGTAGTCATCCCACAATTTGTCGCTGCCGCTGTCCGCGGTTTCAAAACCCGAGGCGTCGATTCCCTCGGGTATGCAAAGCTGATCGACGCTGACTACGGCTGGAAGTTGCGGCATATGGGGCGGTGCGGCCGGTGCGGTTATGGCGTGCTTGTGCACCATCACCCAGCGCACCCAGCTCAGAACAATCGCATTGTTCTGGTTGAATGCGTTTGAACGCACCCACACCACGCCGCTCTTGCCGTTGGAGTTCGGCTTGAGGCCGATGACCTCGGACTCGGCACGCAGGGTGTCGCCGGCGTAGACCGGTGCGACAAAGCGCACATCGGCATAGCCGAGGTTGGCGATGGCGTTGAGCGAAACGTCCTGCACGGTCTTGCCAAAGGCGATGTGAAAGGCCAGCAGGTCGTCGATGGGGCGGTCGCGGTAGCCGAGCGAGTTGGCGACGGGGCGCGAGGAGGGCAGGACATGGCGCGCGCCGGTCAGCGCGATGTACAGCGCGCTGTCGCCTTCGCTGATGGTGCGCGGCGTGGCATGCCGCATCACTTGGCCAAGGCGGAAATCCTCGAAGAAATTTCCGCTGCGCGCTTTCATCAGGCGTTGGCGGTGTGAATTTTCTCGATGGCCTCGACCAGCGCCACCATGCGCCGTGCCGCCACGACGTGCATTTGCTCGATCAGGCGGCCGTTGACCACGACGCTGCCCTTGCCTTCGCGGTTGGCCTGTTCAAACGCGGCGATGACGGCGAGCGAATGGTCAAGCTCGGTCTTTTTCGGCGTGTAGGCCTCGTTGCAGTAGACCAGCTGGTCGGGGTGCACCAGGGTCTTGCCGTCGAGCCCCATGTCGCGGCCGAGGCGGCAGGCGTGCTCGAAGGTGTGCATGTCCTTGAGGTTGGACTGGATGCCGTCGACCACCGAGCGGCCGTGGGCGCGCGCGGCGAGTATCACCATCGACAGGCTGGCCAGCAAAGGCAGGCGTTCCGGATGCGGTTTGGCGTGTAGGTGGCTGGTCAGGTCGGCGGTGCCCATTACGAGGCAGGTGATGCGCTCGGAGGCGCCGGCGATTTCCTCGGCGCGCAGCACGCCAAAGGGCGTTTCTATCATCAGCATCACCGGCAGCAGCCCGCCGCCCGCCGCATCGAGCAGGGCGATGCACTCTGTCACGTCCTTGCGGCTTTCGATGCGCGGAAACAGGATGGCATCGACGCCGATGCGCGCTACGGCGGCCAGGTCATCCTTGATCCAGGCCGAGCCGAGGCGGTTGACCCGGACGATGATTTCGCGTCCGCCGTAATTGTGCTTTGCAATCGCCGTGACGACGTTGCGGCGGGCGTTGTCCTTGTTTTCCGGGACCACGGTTTCTTCCAGGTCCATGACCACCGAATCGGCGGCCAGCATCGCCGCTTTTTCGAGAAAGCGCGGGTTGCTCGCGGGCGCGTACAGCATGCTCCGGCGGGGGCGGAAATACTTCATCGGTTGCGTTTTCTAAGTCTCAGGTGAGCAGGTGCTTCACGCCGTCGCGCTCTTCGAGCAACTCTTTCAGGGTGAAGTCCATTTTTTCACGGCTGAAGGCGTCGATTTCGAGCCCGGTCACGCGCTGGTATGCGCCATTGGCACAGGTCACCGGCACGCCGTACATGATGCCCTCGGGAATGCCGTAGCTGCCGTCGGAGGGAACGCCCATGGTCACCCACTGGCCGTTGGTGCCCAGGGTCCAGTCGCGAATGTGGCCGATGGCGGCATTGGCGGCGGAAGCGGCCGAGGACAGGCCGCGCGCTTCGATGATGGCGGCGCCGCGCTTGCCCACGGTGGGGATGTAAGTGTCGCGGTACCAGCCATCGTCGTTGACCAGCGCCTTGGCCGGTGCGCCGGCAACGGTGGCGAAGCGGATATCCGGATACATGGTGGGGGAGTGGTTGCCCCAGACGACCATTTTCTCGATCGAATCGACCGGTTTGCCGGTGCGCGTGGCCAGTTGCGACAGGGCGCGATTGTGGTCAAGGCGCAGCATCGCGGTGAAGTTGCCGCCCGGCAGGTCGGGGGCCGAGCGCATGGCGATGTAGGCGTTGGTGTTGGCCGGGTTGCCCACCACCAGCACCTTGACGGTGCGTTTGGCGACGTCGTTGAGGGCCTTGCCCTGCACGGTAAAGATGGCACCGTTGGCTTCGAGCAGGTCTTTTCTTTCCATGCCCTTGGAGCGCGGGCGGGCGCCGACGAGCAGCGCCACATCGGCGTCCTTGAAGGCGACTTTCGGGTCGGAGGCGGCGACCATGCCGGCGAGCAGCGGGAAGGCGCAGTCGTCGAGTTCCATCATCACGCCCTTGAGCGCGTTTTGCGCTTTTTCGTCGGCAATTTCCAGCATTTGCAGGATTACCGGCTGGTCCTTGCCGAGCATCTCGCCGCTGGCGATGCGAAACAGCAGGCTGTAGCCGATCTGGCCGGCGGCGCCGGTGACTGCAACTCGAACAGGGGATTTGGCCATGACGGGCTCCTGGGGAAGGATTAGTGAGAGTGTTCCATTATGCGGTGCTGCGGATGTTCCTGCAGTGCCTGCGGAGAGTCCCTGCGGGTGCTGCCGGGGCGATGCTGCAGTGCACTTAAAGCGATGGTAGGCTCTCCCGGAAATGCTGTCAATATCTATCATATATCTTATATAAGACATATAATTTTGTGTGGACTCGCCATGCCGCTTCATGAAAGAATCTGCCGATGAACAACGCCTCGCCGACCTTCAGCCCGCTGTATCGCCAGATCAAGGCGCTCATCCTGCAAAGCCTGCAGGCGGGTGAATGGCGCCCGGCCGAGGCCATCCCGAGCGAAATCGAGCTGGCCGCGCGCTACAAGGTGAGCCAGGGGACGGTGAGGAAGGCGATCGACGAATTGTCGGCCGAGCATTTGCTGGTGCGCCGCCAGGGCAAGGGCACCTTTGTCGCCACCCACAGCGAGGCGCGCGCGCAGTTTCGTTTCCTGCGCCTGATGCCGTTGGAGGGTGAGCAGGAATATCCGCCCAGCACCCTGCTCGAATGCCGGCGCGCGCGCGCCGGCGCGGAAACCGCGCGCCACCTGGAAATGAAGGCGGGCGACAGCCTGGTATTCCTGCGCCGTTTGCTTTTTTTCAAGGGCGAGCCGACGGTGATTGACGAGATTTCGTTGCCGGCAAGTATTTTCAAGGGCCTGTCCGCGGCCAAATTCAACGAATACAAGGGGTCGATGTACAACCTGTTTGAAACCGAGTTCGGCACGCGCATGCTGCGCGCCGAGGAGCGCATCAGCGCGCTTGCCGCCGATGCCGAGGCGGCGAAGCTGCTCGAGGTGGCACCCGGAACGCCCTTATTGTGCGTCGACCGCGTATCCTTCACCTACGGCGACAAGCCGGTCGAGGTGCGCCGCGGCCTGTACCGGACGGACCGGCACTATTACAAGAACGTGCTGAGCTGACGGCGTCGCACGCGGCGGGGCATGAAGAGAGGTTCGCGCCTCAAGTTTCTCTTCGTGATCCCGATAAGCTTATTGCAAAGCACAAAAGCGGCGACAAGGCTGCTATAATTTTTCTTCGTGACGGGTGCGAGCTAACGCGGTCGTCATTGCGAAGGAATCCTCACATGCCCGACCTGTCAGTAAAAAAACCCCGCCCCGTCTGGTTCAACCTCAGTCCGCTAAACCTGCCCCTGCCGGGACTGGTATCGATCCTGCATCGTGTCAGCGGCCTGCTGCTGGTTGCAGCCCTCGTCTGGGCGCTGTTCCTGCTGGAATTGAGCCTGTCGTCAGCCGACGGTTTTGCCCGTTTCAAGCTGTATGTGGCGCATCCGCTGGTCAAGCTCGCGCTGCTCGGCTACCTGTGGGCATACCTGCATCATTTTTGCGCCGGCATCCGTTACCTGTTCCTCGATATCCACAAGGGCATTGACCTGCCCGCCGCGCGCAAGACCAGTTATGCGGTTTTGGCGGTGAGCCTCGGATTGACCGCGATACTGGGGGCGAGGTTATGGTGAACCGCGTCGTTGTCGGGGCGCATTACGGCCTGAAGGACTGGCTGGTGCAGCGGGTGACGGCGGTGGTGATGGCCGTGTACACGCTGGTTTTTGTCACCATGCTGTTGTTCCTGCCCAAGCTGGATTTTGTTCTCTGGAAATCGATTTTCGGCCAGGGCTGGATCCGCCTCGCAACTTTCATATTCGTCCTGAGTGTGCTGATCCACGCCTGGATCGGCATGCGCGATATCTGGATGGACTACATCAAGCCGACCGGCCTGCGCCTGCTGCTGCAGGTTCTCACCATCTTGTGGCTCGTCGCCTGTGGCGGCTGGGCAATGCAGATTCTCTGGAGGCTGTGAAGTGGCAATCAGTACGACAATCACGAAAAGAGCGTTTGACGCGGTAGTGGTCGGGGCGGGCGGGGCCGGCCTGCGTGCCGCGTTGCAATTGTCCGAAGCCGGCATCAAAACGGCGGTGCTGTCCA
>CAMAWC010000148.1 GCA_945861875.1 Bordetella parapertussis | reverse complement strand
CCACCGGTTCCCCGGCGGCAGCACCCAGGTAGAACGCGGCGATCCCATGAATGCAGGTATCCACCGTGCCAGTGAGCACTGCGTTCTTGCCATCGGTCGGGCTTTCAAACGGAATGACTTCCACCGTGTAGCCGGGCGGTGCGAATTTCTCGTAGAAGTAAGGAGTGATGCCGTGGATGAGTTTTAGCGTGCCGACCCGGAGGACCTTCTTCTCTTGTGCGAATGCCAGGGGCGCGGCGATCGCAGCCGCCAAGGCCAGGAGGGCGGCTCTACGAATCTTGTTCATGTTGTTGCTCCTTGCAATTGATGGGGCAGATTGTTACTGCGCTTGATTGTCAAGGTTGGCCACAAAGACGGGCGCGAGCAAACTACGCGGGCGAAACCTCACGTAGAAGCCTTGATACCTCCCCCGGAGCCATCCACCAAGTCAGCCAGCTAGCGCTCTGCCCGTACTTGGGTGGCGAACTCAGCATATACCTTTCGTCTGCGTCGCGCTCCGCCAGCCATGCAATCGCCGCGCGCACCTCGGTGACTATGCCATCGAGCGGCTTCTCAGGCGCAAGCGTGTAGCCGACGAACGCCACGTGAATGCCATGCGCGAGCGGTCCGGTGGCGAGGAAGCTGAAGTTCTCTTTGGCACGCATCTGCCAATAGCCGCCGTGGATGAATACCAGCACTGGTCCGGGCGATTGCGCCGCGAAATAGTCGATGCGATTGCGTTCGGCCGGCTCGTAACGCAGGTCGAGGTGCTGGCTGCGCGCTTGGAAGTCGGCGAGGAGTGCGAGGCTTTCGCTGACGGCTGCGCTGTTGTCATAGGCAGCGTCAAGGGCCGCGCGATCCATTCCACGGTAAATGGGCGTAGAGTTCATGGCGATTTCACGTATTTGGGTTGGGGGCGGCGTCGCGCCTCCGACTTGGAAGACTGCCCGTTGCGTGCGCATCTAGGCGCCGGTGGAAATACGGGCTACCGTTCGGATTGTGCAAGGAAATACGAGACAGACATGATTTGACTAAGCGGCAAGCGCATCGCGGTCGGCGGCTTCATGCACGAGACCAACACGTTCCAGCCCAGGAAAACCACCTACGCGGATTTCGCGGAAGCGGGCGACCGGCCGCCGTTGGTGCGCGGTGCGGAGGTGCTCACGCGCTTCGACGGCATAAATCAGTCGATCGTCGGTGCGCTGGAGGTTCTCCGGCCGACCGGCGCGACGCTGTTGCCGCTGCTCTGGACGTCCACCACGCCGGCTCCGGCGCGAGCACGCCGGCGTTGTGCACCGGCCCTGGCACGATCGCCGCGCGCAGCCCGGCATTGGGCGCAAGCGCCCCGTGAAAGCGGATCAGGTGCAGACGCGGGCGCGGCACCAGCGCAGCCAGGCGCTGCATGAATTCGCAATGCCGCCAGGAATGGCCAGACTTAGGGCCGGCCCGCTTTGACGAGTACCGGAGGGTACCGCCGCAGGGGAGTAAAACCGCGAGATCAAAAGAAAGGCATTGCGCGCATAGCGAAAAAGCAACCCCATGGATTCCCGCTTGCGCGGGAATGACGGAAGTCATGGCGAGAGGCCAGACAGGTCGCAAGACGCCACGAGATTGCCGCGTCCCCTCTGGGGATTACTTCGGGCAGCGGCTTCGCCTCCGCGCAATGACGCGGTGGGGGAATAAGCCGGAAACGCCCTACTGGCGCTGGTTTTGGCGCCGGCCGCGCTGCGCGCTTAACGTTCGCTACGCTCACGTCAGCCTTCGCCGCAACAAGCCCTGCGGGCGTGTTGTCAGCCATCGCTACTCCGAAAATCACCGCTAATTCAGGGCGCCTGCGGCCTCTTCACCCGAAACCACGCCGCATACAACGCCGGCAGGAACAGCAGTGTCAACGCCGTGGCGACAATAAGTCCACCCATGATGGCCACCGCCATCGGCCCGAAAAACGCGCTGCGGGTGAGCGGGATCATGGCCAGCACCGCCGCCGCGGCGGTAAGGACGATGGGACGGAAGCGCCGCACCGTCGAATCGACAATGGCGATCCAGGGCGGACTGCCGGCGGCGATGTCCTGCTCGATCTGGTCGACGAGGATGACCGAGTTGCGCATGATCATGCCCGAGAGCGCGATGGTGCCCAGCATGGCGACAAAGCCGAAGGGCACGTTAAACACCAGCAGCGCGATGGTGACGCCGATCAGGCCCAGCGGCGCTGTCAGCACCACCAGCAGCACGCGCTGGAAGCTTTGCAACTGCACCATCAGCACGGTGAACACCACCACCAGGAACAGCGGCACGCCGGCGGCGACCGATTTGCCGCCCTTGGCACTGTCTTCCACCGCGCCGCCGGTCTCGAGCAAATAACCCGGCGGCAGCGCCGCATGAATGTCCGCCAGCCTGGGCTCGATTTGCGCGGTCACCGCCGGCGCCTGTATCTTTCCGTAGACATTGGCCCTGACGGTGACGGTGGGCAGGCGGTTGCGCCGCCAGATGATGCCCTCCTCAAAGCCGTAGGAAATGGTGGCGATTTGCGACAAGGCCACCGGCTTTCCAGAGGGCGTGGGCACGGACAGGTTGGCAAGCATAGAAAGGCGTGCGCGCTCCTCATCGGCGCCGCGCAGCAACACCTCGACCAGCTTGTCGCGCTCGCGAAAGTACGTGACGCTAAAACCGTTGAGCGAGGTGCTGAGGAAGCCCGCCAGTTCCTGCGACGAGATGCCAAGCACGCGCGCCTTGGCCTGGTCGATGTCGAGCTTGACCACCTTGGCCGGCGCATCCCAGTCGAACTGCACGTTTTGCAGGTTGCTGTTGGCGCGCATCACCGCGGCCACCTGGTCGGCAAGGCCGCGCACCGTCGCAATGTCCTCGCCCGAAACACGGAACTGCACCGGGAAGCCCACCGGCGGCCCGTTCTCAAGCCGGTTGATGCTGGCACGCAGCCCCGGGAAATCCTCCTCGAACAGGCGGATCAACCGGCTGCGCAACTCCTCGCGCTCGGACTGCCCCCTGGCAAGGATGACGAACTGGGCGAAGTTGGTGTTGGCCAGTTGCTGGTCAAGCGGCAGGTAAAAGCGCGGGCTGCCTATGCCGACATAGCTGACGTAATTGTCTATGGTCTTGCCGACCTGTTCCTTGTCGAGGATGGCCTCGAGCTTTTTCACCGCCGTCTCGGTGGCGGCGTAAGACGAGCCCTCGGGCAGGCGCATGTCTACGAGCAGCTCAAGGCGCGTGGAATCGGGGAAGAACTGCTGCTGCACGAAACCAAAGGCGAACACCGACAGGGCGAACATGCCGACGGTGACCGCAATCACCGTCTTGCGCTGCGCCACGCACCAGTCCACCAGCGCGCGAAATCGGCGGAAAAACGGCGTGTCGTAGAGGGCTTTTTCCGCATCGTCCGGATTGACGTGGCCCTTTTTCTTCGAAAAATCCGGCAACAGCTTGAAACCGATTAAAGGGACAAACACCACCGCCGTCACCCACGACACCAGCAGGGCGATCACCGTCACCTGGAATATGGAGCGCGTGTATTCGCCGGTGGAGGAGGCCGCGGTGGCGATGGGCAGGAAGCCGGCGGCGGTGACCAGGGTGCCGGTGAGCATGGGCATCGCCGTCGAGGTATAGGCAAAGCTTGCCGCGCGCACGCGGTCCCAGCCTTCCTCCATTTTGCGCGCCATCATTTCGACGGCGATGATGGCGTCATCGACCAAAAGACCGAGCGAAATGATCAGCGCGCCGAGCGAAATCTTGTGCAAGCCGATGTCAAACAGGCTCATGAACAAGAAGGTGATGGAAAGCACCAGCGGAATCGACAAGGCCACGACGATGCCGGTGCGAAGCCCGAGCGAGAGCAGGCTGACGGCGAGAACAATGATCACCGCCTCGGCGAGCGAACGGGCAAATTCACCGATGGAGCGCCTGACCGAATCGGGCTGGCTGGATACCTGGTGCAGGTCGACGCCGACCGGCAACCCGGCCTGGATGCGCGTGCTCGCCGCCTCCAGCCGCTCACCAAGCGCGATGATGTCGCCGCCCTTGCTCATTGAGACACCGATACCAAAGGCCTCGCGGCCCTTGAAACGCATTTTCGAGACCGGCGGGTCGGCATAGCCGCGGTACACGCGGGCGATATCGCCGAGGCGGATCAAGCGGCCGTTGGCACGCAGCGAAATTTCACGAATCGCCTCGGAGGAGGAAAAATCGCCCGAAACACGCAGGAATATCTTGTCGCTAGCGGTGTCGAACACGCCCGAGGGTGCCAGCGCGTTCTCCTGCTGCAGCACGGTGAAAATGGCCTGGGGATTGATGCCCAGGTTGGCCAGCTTGGCGTTGGAGATTTCGATGAAGACCTTTTCCTCCTGCTCGCCGAAGAATTCCACCTTGGCCACGCCGGGCACGCGCAACAGCTCAAGGCGGATGCGATCGGCGTATTGCTTGAGTTGCGCGTAATCGAAGCCGTCCCCGGTAAGCGCATAAATATTGCCGAAGGTGTCGCCGAACTCATCGTTGAAATACGGCCCCTGTATGCCCGCGGGCAGGGTCTGGCGGATGTCGCCGATTTTCTTGCGCACCTGGTACCAGATCTCGGGAATGGCCGAGGCCGGCGCCGAGTCCTTTGCCAGGAACATCACCAGCGATTCGCCCGGCTTGGAGTAGCTGCGGATCACGTCGACGTAGGGCGCTTCCTGCAGCTTTTTTTCTATGCGGTCGGTAATCTGTTCGGCCACTTCATGGGCCGTTGCACCCGGCCAGTTGGTGCGCACCACCATGACCTTGAAGGTGAAGGGCGGGTCTTCCGACTGGCCGAGCTTGTCGTAAGAGGCGATGCCCATGACCGAGAGCGCCAGCATGAAGTACAGCACCAGGCCGCGGTGCTTGAGCGCCCAGCCGGAAAGATTGAAATTCCTCACGCGAAGCCCTGCCTACTTTGCCGTCGCTTTGGCCACAGGGTCGGCCGTTGCGGTTGCGCCCTGCGTTGCCAGCGCCCTGACCACCTGGCCTGGCAGCAAGCGGTTCACGCCGGCGGTCACCACTTGCTCGCCCTCGGCGAGGCCGGAGGTAATGGTCACGGCGTTCTCGCGGTATTCGCCGACCTTGACCGCGCGCAGGTTGACCTTGCCCGAGGCCGCATCAAACACCCACACCGACGGCGCGCCCTTGGCCTCGATCAGCGCGGTGAGCGGCAATACGACCAGCGTATCCGCACCCGCGCCCTGGACCAGCACGTTTGCGGTCATGCCAAGGGCCACGGTTTCGTCGGCGCCGGGCAGGCTGACCTTGACGGCAAAGGTGCGGGTCGTCGCATCAACACCGGGCGAGATCTCGCGCACCCGCGCCGGATGGATTTTTCCCGGGCTGGACCACAGGCTCACGGCAACCGTCTTCGCCGCGCGCAAGGCGGCGAGCTTGTTCTCCGACACGTTGATGAGCACTTCCTTTTCTTCCGGACGCGCAAGGCGCAGCACCGCCTGGCCGGCGGCGACCACCTGCCCCGGCTCGGCCATCACCGCCGTAATAACGCCGTCCTGGTCGGCGACGAGCGTGGCATAGGCGGCCTGGTTACGGCTGACGTCGTATTGCGACTGCGCCTGGTCAAGTTTCGCCTTCGCGGCGTTGTGGGTATTGAGCTTGGCCTCGTATTGCGCCTGGCTGATGAATTTTTTTTCCAGCAGGCTGGCGTAGCGATCGAGTTCGGCATTGGCGAAACTGGCGTCGGCCTGCGCCGCCGCGAGCTGGGCCTTGGCTGCATCGGCATTGAGTTGGGTATCCTGCGGATCGAGCCGCGCCAGCGCCTGGCCTTTTTTCACGCGCGCGCCGACATCAACGAGACGCGCAATGATTTTCCCGCCGATGCGAAAGCCCAGGTCCGCCTCGTGGCGGGCGCGCACTTCACCGGCATAGACATCCTGGTTCTGTCCCACGCCCAAGACCACTTTTTGCAGCAGCACCGGGCGGATCGCCTCGGTCTTTTGTTCGCCCTGTCCGCATGCGGCAAGAA
>CAMAWC010000147.1 GCA_945861875.1 Bordetella parapertussis | reverse complement strand
CGCGAACACGTAGTCGTAATCGAAGCGTTGAAACGCGGCGAACAGGGTGCCGCCGATACCGCCAGCGCCAACGATGCCCACCATGGTCGAGTTGCGCAGGTTGGAGTCGAGCTGGTAGGTGGCAAAGCCGATAAAGCGCGAGAACACCTGCGGCAGCACGCCATACGATATTAAGCTCATAAAGGGCGCACCGGTGGCGCGCACCGCCTCGACCTGCTTGAGTGAAATCTCCTCGATCGCCTCGGCAAAGAGCTTGCCGATAAAGCCCACCGAGGCGACCACCAGCGCCAGGATGCCGGCCATCGCGCCAAAGCCCACGGCCTTCACAAACAGGATGGCGACGATTACCGGATGGAACGAGCGCGCCAGGGCGATGATGGCGCGCGCCGGCCAGCTCGCCCACACCGGCATCAGGTTGCGCGCCGCAAACAGACCTATGGGCAGGGCGATGAGTATGCCCAGCACCGAGGCGAGGATGGCGATCTCCAGCGACTCGGTGAGGCCCTTCAACAGTGAATCGGGTTGTGCGATGCTGGGCGGGAACATGCGCCCGATAAAGCGCGCGCCGTTGCCAAGGCCGGTGACAAAGCGCGCCCAGGTGAAGTCGAGGCGCGCAAACGCATAGACGATGTAGGCGGCCAGCGCCACCCAGCCGGCGCGCACCAGCCAGTTGGGCTTGAAGGCTTGTGGTGCGGCCAGAGCGGTGTTTGCGGTATTCATGAATTCAATCTGTCATCCCGAGCGCAGCGAGGGATCTGCTTTTCGCAATGGCGCGAAGCAGAAAGCAGATTCCTCGGGCTGTGCCCTCGGAATGACGGTGACTATGTGCGGCACGATGAGCCATCAGTGCAGCCAGCCTTCGCCGCCGTAAATGGTTTTGAGCACGTCGTCGCTGAGGCCGGCGGCGCTGCCGTCGTAGACCACCTTGCCGCCGGACATGCCGATGATGCGGTCGGCGAAACGCCGCGCCAATTCCACGTCGTGCATGTTCACCACCACCGGAATGGCGTATTTGCCGCACATGTCGCGCAGCAATTCCATGATCTCGACCGAGGTCTTGGGGTCAAGCGACGAGGTCGGCTCGTCGGCGAGCAGCAGCTTGGGCTGTTGCATGATGGCGCGGGCGATGCCCACGCGCTGGCGCTGGCCGCCCGAGAGGCTGTCGGCGCGCTGGTTGGCAAAGCCGGCGAGGCCCACCGTCTCGAGCAGTTCAAACGCGCGCGCGATGTCCCCGGCCGGAAACTTGCGCAGCCAGGCCTTGAGCGGCGAGATGTAGCCGAGGCGCCCGCACAACAGGTTTTCCATCACCGAAAGGCGCTCGACCAGGTTGTACTCCTGGAACACCATGCCGATTTGCCGCCGCGACACGCGCAGCGCACCGCGGCCGAGCCTGGCGAGGTCGGTGCCATCGAGCAGGATTTCGCCCGAAGTCGGTTCGACCAGGCGGTTGATGCAGCGAATGAGCGTGGACTTGCCGGTACCCGAGGGGCCGATGATGGCGGTGATGCCCTCGCCGGAAATATCGAGCGAGATATCGCGCAACACCGGATTCCCGGCGGTGTATTCCTGCGACAGGTGGCGGATCGACAGTGCGGCGCTCATGGGTGGGGGCTCATCGTGGGAGAAGGGCTGGGTTGTATTGTAGTACTGGCATTAAGCGTCATTCCGGACGCGCACAACGCGATCCGGAATCCATGGGGTTCGTGGCGGTGCGGCGGGCTGACCCCATGGATTCCGGGTTCGCCTGCGGCGCCCCGGAATGACGGGTAGGGAAGATTCCGGGTTGCTGTCATTTTTTCCCCGCCGTCGAAGCTGCGGCCGCCGCATCGGCCTTGGCTTTTTCCTTGTCAAACGCGGCGCGGGTAAATGACTGGCCGGATTCCTGCGCCACCTTGCGGATTATCTCCCAGTCGCGCTTGTAATCGATGGGCAGCCAGCGGTCGGCGCCCTGGAAGCCCTTGACCATTTCGGGCGTGTACTTGAAATTGAAGGTGCAGTCGCGCAGTTTTTGTTGCAGCGCCGGCGCGAGGTCGTGGGCCATCGACAGGCCGCCGGGCGGGAAGTCGCGCGAGCGCCAGATGATGCGAAAGTCTTCCATCCTGACCATGCCGCGCTCGGCCATGCGCACCAGGATGTCGTGGGCGATGGGTGCGGCGTCGTAATCGCCGCTTGCCACGCCGGCGACCGAGTTCTCATGCTTGCCCGAGTAGAGCACCTTGTAGTCCTTGTCCGGCGTCAGGCCCCCGGCCGGAAAGAGCGCGCGCGGCGCGAGGTTGCCCGAGTTGGACGAGGGCGCGGTGTGGGCGACTTTTTTGCCCTTGAGGTCGGACAGTTTTTGCAGCGCGCTGTCTTTTTTGACAATCACCCACAGCTGGTAACCCTGCGGCCCCTTGGCATCACCCCGGATGCCAAACGGGATGGCGCCGGCGACGTTCACCGCAAACGCCGTGTCACCCGAAGACATGGTGCCGATGTGCATGCGGCCGGAGCGCATCGCCTCGATTGCCGCGGCGCTCGAGTAGACGTCGTAAAAACGCACTTTCTTGCCCGAGCATTGCGCCAGGTGTTCGACAAACGGCGCCATCAGTTTGTTGAACACCGCCGGGTCATCGAGCGGCGAGTTGGTGAAAAACAGCGTCTCCGGGTCCTTGATGCGCCGCGCCTCGCGCGGCGTGTCGGCGAGGAGGTCGCCGTTCTCGTCGCAAAACGGCGTGTCGAGCTCGCCGCGGGATTTGCAGGTGTCCTGGGCTTGGGCGGTTGCCACGAGGAGCGAGGCCGCGAGTGCAAACACGATTTTTACAACGCGCGGCATGCCGTCCCCTTTTGACGTTCTGGAAACACCCGGCTAGCTCCGTCATTCCCGCGCAAGCGGGAATCCATGGGGTTGGGTATGTCGCAGTGCGACGAACCCCATGGGTTCCGGGTTCCGCTACGCGGCCCCGGAATGACGTCGTAGTAGAGGCCGGGTGGGCGCTCTGGTTTAAAGGTACAGGATTACTTTTTCGCCGCCGCGGCCTTGGCGCGCGCTTCTTCTTCGCGCTTGGATTCTTTTTCGTAGCCGGCACGGTTGAATTTTTCGCCGCCCGCTTCGGACACCTGGCGCACCACTTCCCAGTCTTTCTTGAAGGTCACCGGGAAAAAGCGGTCGGCGCCGTCAAAGGCCTTTTGCATTTCGGCCGGGAAGCGGTAGTCGTAAAAGCACTTGAGCATCTTGTCGCGGAACACGGGCTCGAGGTCGTGCGCATAGGCGAATGACGAGGTCGGGAATTTCTGGCTGCGGAAAATGACGCGGAAGTTCTCTTCCTTGATCTGGCCGCGCTCGCCCATGCGGTGGTACACGTCCGAGGCCACCGCCGCACCGTCATAGTCACCCGAGTTCACGCCCAGCACCGACTGGTCGTGCTTGCCCGAGAACAGGATGCTGTAGTCCTTGCCCGGGGCGAGGCCTTCCTTGGGGAACAAGGCCATCGGCGCCATATGGCCGGAGTTGGACGAGGGCGAGGTGTGGGCGAATTTCTTGCCCTTGAGGTCGGAGAGCTTCTGGTAGGGGCTGTCTTTTTTGACAATGACGATGAGGTTATAGCCCTGGAATTCCTTTTCCGTGCCTTTCACGGCAAAGGGCACGGCGCCGGCGATATTCACCGCAAACGCGGTCGGGCCGGTCGAGAAACCGCCCACGTGCAGACGGCCCGAGCGCATCGCCTCGATTTCGGCGGCGTTGGACTGCACCTGGTAGAACACCACGCGCTTGCCGGTGCAGCTGCCAAGGTGGTCGGTGAAAGGCTTGAACACCTTTTCATATACGGCCGGGTCTTCAACCGGCGTGTAGGTGAACACCAGCGTGCCCGGGGTCTTGAATTTTTTCGGATCCTTGGGCGTGTCGGCGACCAGGTCGTTGTTGTCATCGCAATACAAGGCGTCGAGGTCGCCGCGGTTCTTGCAGCTGTCCTGGGCGGCGGCCTGGGCGGCAAAACCGAACAAGGCGGCTAGCGCGATTGCGCGTATGAGATGGTTCAACATGCGGTGTTCCTCCTCGAAATGGCGGCTGGCACTACAGCGGGAAAAAGCGCGGCTGCGCGCGTTTTGGCTGTCCGTAATATAGCCCCGGCAGGCGGGCTGTGCAATGCGCGGTGGGCGGGACTTTTATGTCCTGCGTGATAACATTTGCGCATCTTCGGGCATTTCAACGTCAAATCGCCGGACAGGCAAAAACCATGAACGTCGTCATTCTCGCTGCCGGACAGGGCAAGCGCATGAATTCGGACCTGCCCAAGGTGTTGCACCGCCTCGCCGGCACGCCATTGCTCGGGCATGTGCTGGCCGCGGCCCGCGCGCTCAAGCCCTCGCGCATCGTGATCGTTTATGGCCATGGCGGTGAAGCGGTGCGCGCGATGTTTGACGCGCAAAGCGACCTCGTCTGGGTGAAACAGGAGCCGCAGTTGGGCACCGGCCATGCGGTGATGCAGGCGCTGCCCCTGCTCGATGACAAGCTGCCGACGCTGGTGCTCTACGGCGACGTGCCGCTCATCCGCGCGACGACGCTTGCGCGCCTGATCGAGGTGGCGGGCAAGGGCGTCGGCCTGCTGACGGTCGAGCCCGATGATCCTGAGGGTTACGGCCGCATCGTCAGGAGCCGCGGCAAGGTGACGCGCATCGTCGAGGAAAAAGACGCCACGCCCAAGCAGCGCGAAATCCGCGAAGTCAACACCGGCATCATGGTGGTGCCGACGAAGAAACTCAAAACCTGGCTCAACGCGCTGAAAAACGACAACGCGCAAAAAGAGTATTACCTCACCGATGTCATCGCCGCCGCGGTGGCGGCCAAGGTGCCGGTCGGGACCGAACAGCCCGGCGCCGACTGGGAGACCCTGGGCGTCAACAGCAAGACCCATCTTGCCGACCTCGAGCGCTTTTACCAGTACGAGACGGCCAGCCTGCTGATGGAAAAAGGCGTGACCCTCGCCGACCCGGACCGGCTCGATGTGCGCGGCAAGCTCACCTTCGGCCGCGACGTGTCCATAGACATCAACTGCATTTTCGAGGGCGAGGTGGTGCTGGGCGACGGCGTCGTCGTCGGCCCGCATTGCCTGCTGCGCAATGTGCGCGTCGCCGCCGGCACGCGCATCGAGGCGTATTGCCACTTTGAGGACGCGGTCATCGGCGCCAACTGCCGCCTCGGTCCCTACGCGCGCATCCGCCCGGGCAGCAAGCTTGCCGAGGGTGTGCACATCGGCAATTTTACCGAGGTCAAGAACAGCGACATCGGCGCCGGCTCCAAGGCCAACCACCTCTCCTATGTCGGCGACAGCTCGGTCGGGCGCAATGTCAACATCGGCGCCGGCACCATCACCTGCAATTACGACGGCGCCAACAAGCACCGCACCATCATCGAAGATGACGTGTTCATCGGTTCGGACACCCAGCTGGTGGCGCCGGTGCGCGTGGGCAAGGGCGCGACACTCGGTGCCGGCACGACATTGACGCGCGACGCACCGCCGGGCGAACTCACCGTGTCGCGCGCCAAGCAGGTGAGCATTCCGGGCTGGAAGCGTCCGGTCAAATTGCCAAAAGCCTGACCCCCGTCCGATGGACAAGCTGCAGCACGACATCAAGAACACGCTGGACGAGCTGCTGTTTGTCGCCGCCGACCAGTTGGTGGTGGCCTGCCAGGAGCGCATCGCCGCCCTGCTGGCGCAACCGGCGTACGCCGACCCGCGGCGCCTCGAGCGCCATGGCTTCAAGGGTTATTCGCAGCAGGACGAGGACGGCATCCTGCAGGAGATTTTCCGCCGCATCGGCGAGGGCGACAGGCGGTTTATCGAGATCGGCGTCGGCGACGGCCTGGAGAACAACACGCTCTACCTGTTGTACCAGGGCTGGCGCGGCTTGTGGATGGACGCCGACCAGGAGCGCTGCGCCACCATACGCGAACGCTTCGCCCGGCCGATTGCCGGCGGCCAGCTGGCGCTCACCCAGGCCGGCGTCAATGCCGAAAACATCAATGCGCTGATCGCTGATGC
>CAMAWC010000146.1 GCA_945861875.1 Bordetella parapertussis | reverse complement strand
TGAGCAACGGCCGCTTGATCGCGCAAGGCACGCCGGGGGAAATTACCGCCAACCCCGAGGTCATCGAGGCCTACCTCGGGCATGGCACCGCGGCGCGACTGCGCAAGGCGGCCGGGGGGCAGCATGCTTGAGGTTCGCGATCTGCGCTCAGGTTACGGCGCGGTCGAGATCCTGCGCGGCGTAAGCCTGCGCGTCGACGCCGGGGAAATTGTCGCGGTACTCGGTTCAAATGGCGCGGGAAAGTCGACCTTCAACAACACCGTGTGCGGACTACTGAAGGCGTTTGGCGGCAAAGTGTCCTTCGACGGTGCAGACATCACGCACACGGCCACGGCCGACATTGTCGCCGCAGGGCTGATTCAGGTTCCCGAAGGCCGGCGCGTGTTTCCCAATTTGTCGGTGCTGGAAAACCTCGAACTGGGCAGCTACCGCAGGGGGCGCGCCAACCGTGCCAACAACATCGAGCGCGTGTTCGGCATTTTTCCGCGGCTCAGGGACAGGATCGCCCAGCGCGCCGGCACGCTCTCCGGCGGCGAGCAGCAAATGCTGGCGATAGGCCGCGGCATGATGGCCGAACCGAAACTGCTGATCCTTGACGAACCCTCGCTCGGCCTGTCGCCGCTGCTCGTTGACGAATTGTTCGCGCTGATCAAGCGCCTCAACGACGAGGGCCTCGCCATCCTGCTGGTGGAGCAGAATGTCGGCCAGTCGCTGGAGATAGCCGGACGCGCCTACGTCATGGAAAACGGCGCCATTGCCTTTGAGGGCACGCCGGACGCGCTGCTCGCCAACGACGACCTGAAGCGCGCTTACCTCGGCCTATGAACACGACCCGGGCGATTCAATTTTCAGTCGCGCTGGCGATCCTTGCCCTGGGCGGAACGGTATCGGCACAGACTTTCCCGTCCAAGCCCATACGCCTGCTGGTGGGCGCTTCCTCGGGCGGCACCACCGACACCCTCGCCCGCTCCATTGCCGCTGAAATGACCCGCAGCCTGGGCCAGCCGGTGGTTGTCGAGAACCGCGCCGGCGCCGGCGGCAACATCGCCGCCGAAGCCGTGGCCAAATCGCCGGCCGATGGCTACACCCTGCTGGTCAGCTTTACCAGCCACACCATCAACGCCTCCTTGTACCCGAAACTGCCCTTCGATCCGCTGGATGATTTCACGCCCATCAGCATGATCGCCACCGTACCCAGCCTGCTGGTCGGCAATCCTTCGGTACCCGCCGCCGACCTGAAGTCGCTGCTCGCCCTGGCCAAAGCCAAACCCGGCAAGCTCAATTTCGCCATCGGCGGCATCGGCTCTTCGCTGCACATGGCCGGTGACTTGTTGAAAATGCAGACCGGCGTGTTCATCGTCAATATTCCCTACCGCGGCACGGCCCCGGCGCTGACCGACGTGCTCGCCGGGCAGGTTGAGCTGATGTTCATCAGCACCGTCACCGGCATGCAGCAGGTAAAAGCGGGAAAATTGCGCGCCTATGGCGTCACCAGCGCCAAACGTCTGCCGGCCTTTCCCGACATCCCGGCCATCAGTGAGGTCGTGCCGGGCTTTGAGTCCAACGCCTGGTTCGGCGTGTTCGGCCCGGCAAAGCTGCCGGCCGAGGTGACGCGTGTGCTCAATAACGCGGTGGCAAAAGCCGTCAATTCGCCCGAGCTGAAAAAGCGCCTTGAGCTGGAGGGCGCCGTGCCGGTTGGAAACTCGCCGGCGGAGTTCGCCGCCTTTGTGCGCGAGGACATCAAGCGCTGGGCGCCGGTGGTGAAATATTCTGGCGCCAAACCGGAGTGAGCATGCCGCAGACCCTGGCCCAAAAACTCGTCGCCCGCGCCGCCGGTGTGCCTTCAGTCACGCCCGGTGACATCGTCACCTGCAAGGTGGACCTTGCCATGATGCACGACTCGGGCGGACCGAGGCGCGTCAAACCGATGCTGGAAAAGCTCGGTGCCAAAGTCTGGGACCCGGACAAGGTGGTGCTGATCACCGACCATTACCTGCCGGCGAACGACGAGGACAGCCGCAAGATCATCCGCATCGCGCGCGAGTGGGCGGGCGAGGCGGGAATAAAAAACTTTCATGACGGTGAGGGCATTTGCCATGTCGTGCTGCCGGAAAAAGGCCACCTGCGCCCGGGCATGTTTGTCGTCGGCGGCGACAGCCACTCGCCCACCGGCGGCGCCTTTGGCACTTACATGTTCGGCATCGGCGCGACCGAAATGCTCGGTGTGCTGGTCACCGGTGAAATCTGGCTGCGCGTGCCGCACACCATTCTGGTCGAATGGGACGGGCGTCTCGCCAAGGGCGTTTCGGCCAAGGACATGATGCTGTTCCTGTGCGGCCGCTTCGGCATGGACGGCGGGCAGTACCAGGCGGTCGAGTACAGCGGCAGCGCCATCGCCGCGCTGTCCATGCAGGAGCGCATGACCATGGCCAACATGACCGCGGAGTTCGGCGGCCAGGCCGGGCTCATTGCACCGGACGCCGTAACGCGCTCGTGGCTGGAAACGGTGGGCGTGCGCGACATCGATTGCACCAGCTGGCACTCGGACAAGGACGCCACGGTGCTTGCCCATCACCGCTTTGACGCCGCCGCGCTTGCGCCCCAGGTCGCCGCACCGCACAGCCCGGCCAAGTCCGATGCTGTGGCGGCATTCGGCAACATCGCCATCAACATGGCCTATATCGGCGCCTGCACGGGGGCAAAGCTCGACGACTTGCGCATGGCCGCTGCGGTGTTGCGCGGCCGTCGCGCCGCCAAAGGCGTGCGCCTGCTGGTGGCGCCGGCCTCGGCCAAGGACCAGAAAACCGCCGAGGCCGAGGGCACGCTCGGCGTGCTGATGGACGCAGGCGCCGAATTGCTGCCCAACGCCTGCAACGCCTGCGCCGGATATGGCAACTACTTGCTGGACGACAAGGCCGTGACCATCAGCACCACGGCACGCAACTTCAAGGGCCGCATGGGATCGACCGCGGCGCAGATTTATCTCGGCTCGCCTTACACCGTCGCGGCATCCGCCGTCACCGGACACATAGCCGACCCGCGGGAGTTGATGTCATGAGCGGCAAGGCCTGGGTGTTCGGTGACAACCTCGACACCGACATGCTTGCGCCGGGCATTTACATGAAATTTGGCATCGAAGAGATCGCAAAACACTGCCTCGAGGCCGTGGAGCCGCGCTTTGCGACCGAGGTGAAATCCGGCGATATCGTCGTCGGCGGAAAGAACTTTGGCATGGGCTCCTCGCGTGAACAGGCCGCCGGCGCGCTGCGGCATCTTGGCGTGGACGCGGTCATCGCACCCTCCTTCGCCGGCCTGTTTTATCGCAACGCCTTTAATCTCGGGCTGCCCTTGCTGGTTTGCGCCGAAGCGGGCGGCATTCGCGCCGGCGACCGGCTGGAGGTCGATGCCGAAAGCGGCCGCATCATCAACCTGACGCAAAACAACACGCTCGCCTGTGAAACCATCCCTCCCCACCTGATGGCCATGGTACGCGACGGGGGCTTGCTCGGGCATCTTGAAAAACGCCTCGCCAAGAATAAGGATAAACAGGCATGACAGCCATGACGCCTATTACGCTGAGGCAACGCCTCACCCAACCCGGCCTTGTCCTCGCCCCCGGCGTCTATGACGCTTTGTCCGCACTGCTGGTGGAACAGGCCGGGTTTGAAGCGGCCTACCTGTCGGGCGCGAGCATCGCCTATACCCGCCTCGGTCGGCCCGACATCGGCCTGGTCAGCGCCAGCGAAGTGGCCAATGTGGTGGAAAACATTCGCGAACGCACCGCCCTGCCGCTGATTGTTGATGCCGACACCGGTTTTGGCAACGCCCTTAACGTCATGCGCACCGTCAAGACCTTTGAGCGCGCCGGCGCCAGCGCACTGCAGCTCGAGGACCAGACCCTGCCCAAGCGCTGCGGCCACCTCGATGGAAAGACCCTGGTAACAACCGATGAGATGACGGGCAAGATCCGCGCCGCCCTCGATGCCCGCGCCAATAGCGATACGCTGATCATTGCCCGCACCGACGCGGTTGCGGTGGAGGGCCTGGAAGCGGCGCTGGAGCGTGCCGAGCGCTACCTGGAGGCCGGCGCCGATGTGTTGTTTATTGAAGCCCTGCGCGACGCCGGGCAAATGCAGCAGGCGCTCAGCCGTTTTGCCGGCCGCGCGCCGCTACTGGCCAACATGGTGGAAGGCGGCAAGACACCCATCCTCGCCGCGAGCGAGTTGGAGCGCCTGGGCTATCGCATTGCCATTTTCCCCGGCGGCACGGTGCGCGCCCTCGCCAGCGCGCTAAAGGATTACTTTTCCAGCCTCAAGACCCACGGCACCACCACGCCTTATCGCGAACGCATGCTCGACTTTGACCGACTGAATGAGGTGATTGGCACGCCGCAGATGCTGGCCCTGGGCAAGCGTTACGACAAATAAGGCCATGCAAGCCATTCGACTGCGCGTGGGCATTGTCACGCCACCGGCCAATCCGACGGTGGAGCCCGAGTTGCATGCCTTGCTGCCCGCGGCGGTCGCCATGTACAGCACGCGCCTGCCGGTGCTCGCCGGTGATTTGCAACAGCGCAACGCGGCTTATGCCGCCCATTACCAGCCGGCGATCGCCAGTTTTGGCGCGCTGCGGCTGGATGCGTTTTACATCGGCTCGACCGGCGCCACCTATACGCTGGGGGCGGATGGAGACCGTGCGCTGAGCGAAAAACTTTCCGTTGCGGCCGGCAAGCCGGTATGGACGGCAAGCCGCGCCATCCTCGAGGCCCTCGGTGCGCTCGGTTGCGGCAGCCTGTGCCTTGTTTCTCCTTATCCCGATTGGCTGACCGAACTCGCGGTTGCCTACTGGGAGGGCGCCGGGTTACGCGTAGAGCAGGTGGTCAAGCTGGGCGAAGTCTTTCGCGCCTACGAGCTTGAGACCGCTGAAGTCGTTGCGGGATTGCAGCGCGTCAAGCCGTCGGCCGGCAGCGCGGTCCTGCTCTCGGGCACCGGCATGCTCAGCCTGCCGGCCATCCTGGCCGAGCGCGGGCGTTTCACCGCACCGCTCTTGTCATCCAACCTGTGCGGCGCCTGGGCGCTGCTGCGATCCCTGGACGAACCGGCGTCGAACAGCCTGCACGCCGCGGCGCCCGCACTTGCGCAAAAACTGGTGAAAGCAAAGACATGAGCACAGCCGCGGAAAAGGCGCCATCACAACAACTCATCCGGCTGCGCGCCCTGATCAAGGGTTATTGCGAGTCTGAGACTTTTTTTGACACCACGCCCGAGGACGTTGAACTCAAGGCGCGGCTAATGCTGCTCGACACCATAGGCTGCATGCTCGCCGCGCGCAGCGCGCCGGAAGTAAGCGGCTTTGAAACCGAATTCAGCAGCCTGGAATCGGGACTGTTCACCTTTCCGGGCGGGCGCCGGCTATCGACCATGGGTGCCGTTGCCGTCGGGGCGATGGCCGCCACCTGGGACGAAGCCTGCGAAGGCCTTGCGCTCGCCCATGGGCGCCCCGGCGTCCCGATCATCGCGGCGCTCCTGCCCCAGGCGGTCGCACGCGATACAACGCTGGGCCTGGTGCTCGACAGCCTTGTCTCCGGCTATGAAGTCGGTGCGCGCTGCGGCGCATGGTTGCGGGTGCGGCCGGGCATGCATGTCGATGGCAACTGGCCGGCGCTGGGCGTGGCGGCGGCGATGGCACGCCTGCTCGAACTGCCCGAAGGCATGACCCTCACGGCCATCAACACCGCGGCCTGCCAACTGGGCACCAGCCTTTACCTGCCGGTGACCGCCGGCGCCAACGCGCGCAACACCTATCTTGCGCACAGCGCCTGGCTGGGACAGCTGGCGACCTTCAGCGCCGCCGGCGGCATCACCGCGCCGGAGGACGCGCTGCAGCACTACGCCGAACATTTCGCCGCGGCCGACGAGGACACGGTGATCGCGCCCGAACGCCACCTGATCCTTGAGTCCTACCTCAAGCCGCATGCCGCGGTACGCCATGTGCACTATGGCGCCGAAGCCGCGCTGATCATACGCGGCGAGCTTGAGGGGAAAACCGCGGGCATCAGCGCGATCCGCCTCGCCGTATACGAGGAGGCGCGCACCTACTGCGGCAACAGCAATCCGGCGACACCGATACAGGCGCAATTCAGCCTGTCCTTCGGCGT
>CAMAWC010000145.1 GCA_945861875.1 Bordetella parapertussis | reverse complement strand
GCGACAAGACCCGGGTCGTCACCTTCGGTATTGCCAGCGTGCTGGGCATGACCGCCGGTTCCTGGATCTACGCCCTTAGTTCGCGCACCTTCCGGCTGGAGAGTTTTCGCGACGCCGGGGACACCCTCAACCATCTGGTTGGCGGCGTGTTCATGGGTTTTGGCGGCGTGGTGGCGATCGGTTGCACCGTCGGGCAGGGCTTGTCCGGCCTGTCCACTCTGGCGGTCGGCTCTTTCATCACGTTTTTCGCCATCATCGGCGGCGCTGTGGCCGCGCTCAAGTATCAGTACTGGAAAATGCTGCGCGAGGACTAGTTTCGTCGGGAAATTGCGCCAAAAGTGACGGTTCCATTGCCTTAGGCGCGTTGATACAGTAAAATTTCGCTTCTTTTTGGGTCGTTAGCTCAGTTGGTAGAGCAGCGGACTTTTAATCCGTTGGTCGCCAGTTCGAATCTGGCACGGCCTACCAGAATTTAGTACATACGCATCGACTTTCCGGGTTGTTAGCTCAGTTGGTAGAGCAGCGGACTCTTAATCCGTAGGTCGAAAGTTCGAATCTTTCACAGCCCACCATTTCAAAGGCCTGGCGCATGCGTCAGGCCTTTGTTATTGGAGGACGCGAAATGCACCGTGTTGGCGCGGCGGGTACTCCAGGAGTTCAGCCGGATTGCCGACAATGCGATGGTGCTATATTCAATCCGCGTCCCGCGCAGGATTAATGCGCGGGTTTTAATTGCCGGTTACCTGGCGGAGTACAAGCGTTGCATTTCGAGGTCAAAGGAAACGGGCCCCCGGTCGTGCTGATTACCGGACTTGGCGGACTGGGATCATTCTGGCAGCCGATAATGGAGCGGCTCGCCGACCATTTCACCTGCATCACCTTCGATCATCCGGGCGTCGGGCGCAGCCCGCCCCCCGTTACCCATACCATCGAGGGCATCGCGCGGGGGGTGATTGCGCTGCTGGACCAGCTGGGCATCGCTTCGGCCCATCTTGTCGGCCATTCGACCGGGGGGCTGGTGGCGCAGGTCCTCGCGCTGGACCATGCTGCGCGCACCGGCCGTGTGGTGCTCAGCGCGACCTGGGCGCGACCAGACAGGCACTTTCGCGACCTGTTCGAACTGCGTCGCACGGTGCTCGAACGCGCGGGCTTCGGCGCCTATAACGCCATGGGGAAATTGCTCGGCTATCCGGCCGGCTGGTATGAATCCCATTTCGCGCCCGCACGGTCGATTGATTTTGACGCCGATGCGCCGGGCGACAAGGCGCCCGTGGTGGCGCGTATCAACATGCTGCTCGGTTTTGACCGCTCGGCCGAGCTCGCAAATATCCGCCCTCCCGTATTGGTGCTTGGCGCCAGTGATGATAACCTCGTGCCTGTGCATCATTCTCGCGACCTTGCGCGGCGCATCGCCGGCGCGAGCCTGGTTGAAATGCAGGGCGGACACTTTTTTCCGCATGTCGTCACGGGGCAATATTGCGAGACCCTGCGGCAATTCCTTGCTGCATCGTGAACGTGCGTTGCCACTCACAAATTAAACCAAGAAAATCACCATGAAGCTTCTTTGCCCTCGTGTTTTCAGATTTGTCTTCGCGGCTGGCGCCGTACTCGCCATGTTGGCAGTTAAAACGGCGGGCGCCGCTGATGCCTGGCCGACCAAACCGGTCCGGGTGGTAATCCCGTTTTCCGCCGGTGGCGTGCAGGATTCGCTGGCACGCTCGATCTCGGGCGATCTGTCGGCCGCACTGGGCCAGCAGGTCATCGTCGAGAACCGCGCCGGCGCAGGCGGCACCATTGCGACAAGCTTTGTCGCCAAGTCTGCACCGGACGGCTATACCCTCATCCTCGCGGCTGCGAGCCACACCATCAACGGCAGCCTTTACACCAAACTCAATTACGACCCGGTGAAGGATTTCTCCGCCGCCGCCTACATCGGCAATTCGGGCTATGTGCTGGTGGTCAACGCCGACCTGCCGGTGAAGTCGGTGGCCGAGTTCATCGCCTATGCCAAGGCGCGGCCCGGCCAGTTAAATTACGCCACCGCGGGGGCGGGCAGCGCCACCCACCTTTCCATGGCGTATCTCATCGGCCTTGCGGGCCTGGATATCGTGCATATCCCGACCAAGGGTGCAGGCGATGCGATGACCGAGGTGCTCTCCGGCCGCGCTCAGGCGATGATCAACGCCAACATCACCGTGTTGCCCTATGCCAAAGACGCGCGCGTGCGCTTTCTTGGCGTGACCTCGGAGAAGCCCTCGCCCTTCGTGCCCGGCGTGCCGCCGATCGGTGGCGCGCTCAAGGGCTATGCGTTTGACACCTGGTTCGGACTACTCGCCCCGGTGGGTACGCCCAAAGAGATTGTAAGCAAACTCAATGCCGCGATGGCCCAGGTGCTCAAGCGTCCTGACGTGATCGAGCGCCTGCAAAAGCAGGGCATCGAACCGGGCTCCATGGCGCCGGAAGATTTCGCCCAGTTGCTGCGCAACGATTTCGAGCACATGGCCAGGGTTGTCAAGCTCTCGGGTGCAAAAGCGGACTGAGGCCGGGGCCGCCGTGGCGGTTTGCCGGCCGACTGCGAGCAAGCATGCTGCCTGAATGGCTTGGCAGCGCCTTGTCGTTCGACGAATCGGCTTTCCGGCCTTTGTTCGCCGGTGCCCATCGCGTCGGCTGGCTGCGCCCGGCTTTTGTCGCGCGTCTGGCGGCTTGGCCGCGGGTGTTCGCTGTCTCGGCTGACGGACTCGCTTTTGCGCCTGAACTTGCCGACGCCGCCACACGCAGCAAGGCGCTGGCCGGGGTGTTGCAGGCCTTGCGTGACGAGGGTCTTTTCCCCGGTTGGCGCGACGAACTCTATGCCTTGCACGCAACGCCCGCAGGGGAGGAGTTGCTGCGCTTTGAGCGCGCCGCCGCCAAGCGCTTTGGTTTTGTCGGTCCGGCATCGCATCTCAACGGCCTGGTTAGTCGCGACGATGGTTTGTATATGTGGATTGCCACCCGCAGCCCAACCAAGGCCGTGGCGCCGGGGAAACTGGACAACATGGTTGCCGGCGGCATTCCCGCAGGCATGGATGAGACCGCCACCCTGGTCAAGGAATGCTTCGAGGAGGCCGGCATGCAGTCGGCGCTCGCTGCCGGGGCGCAGCGAACGGGCGTGGTCGAATTCGTGCGTGCCGTGCCCGAGGGCGTCGACACGCAGCGCATCGCCGTGTTTGACATCGAACTGCCCGCCGGCTTCGTGCCTTGCAACCAGGATGGCGAGGTGGCCGGGTTCGAATTGTTGCCGGTGCGCGAAGTGCTGCGCCGCCTGCACGAACCGCACGCTTTTACCGTCGATGCGGCGCTGGTCGCCTGGGATTGTTTGAGGCGACGGGGACTGACGTCCGAAGGGGGCGCCGGATAAGCATCCTCTTCGTCATCCCCGCGGAAGCGGGGATCCACCTTGATGTAAAGCTTCTACTCTTCACGTCAAAATGGATTCCCGCTCTGGTCCCCGGAGTGGGATTCGCGGGAATGACGAGCTTTTTCAGGGTTCCTTCTTCACACCCACACCTGCAGTACATACTCAAAGGGCATTTGTGCGTTGAGCATGTCGACGCGCTGCAACTGGATGCGCCAGCCGTCGGCGGTCTTCCTCAACTGGTGGCGATAAGTGCCGGCAAAGTGGCGCAGGTCGTCGCGGCGCATTTCGAGCATGTGAAAGCGCGAGCGCACATGCACCTCGTCGCCGAAGACCTCTTCGATCACGACGTTGGAGACGATGTGGCTGGTGCCCCACTCGGCCTGTTGTGACCAGGCGTTCGGGTTGAGCACGCGCTTCATGCGCACCGTCATCAGGTCGCGGTCCTCGGTAAAGATCGAGGGCACGCCGTCCCAGTGGCTGTGGTGCGGATCGACTGCCGCCCAGTAGACGCCGTCCTCGGCGAACTGGTCGATAAAGGCCTGCCACTGCTTGGCGTCGAGCAATTGCGCCTGGTTGTAGAGGAATTGCTCCACCTGGTGTTGCAAGTCCTGGCCGGCCGGGCGTGAAACGACCTTGACCTCTTTTACGATGTTTTTGACTTTGCGCAAAGGCGTTTTTTTCTTCGCCGGGGCGGCTTTTTTCACGATTTTTTTCTTGGCAACAGCCATTATTTGGCCTCCTTAAGGTAGGTCGACCAGGCGCGGAACTGCGAGCGCATCGGCGCCTCGGAGCAGCCGTTGTGCGAGCGTATGACCTTGCCGTCATCGCTGTCGCGACCGTAGTCACGGTGAAAACTTACCCAGTCGCCGCCGTCCGATTGCAGGCCCCACTGGCCGCGCTGCCAGTTTTCCAGGTCATCGGCGTTGACCATGGTGGAGGGCGAGTTAACGAGGTTGTAATACCACAGCGAGCGGCGGTAAATCGCCTCTGGTGCGCCGACCAGGCGAAAGTGCCAGATTTCCGAGAGCGTGCGGTTGGGCGCGAGTGGGCGCAGCACGCGCAGCTGCTGCAGTGGCGACTGGATCGACACGCAGGGGTAGAGCAGCACATGATGGATGTTGCGCGACAGGTACTCTTCCATCTTGTCCTTGCCGTAGGCCTTGGTCAGCACCGCCTCGTGCGCGAGGGTGTCCGGGTCGGTCGGGCGCAGGCCCATGTAGCCGCTGAATACGATGTGGCCGTAGGGATAGCCGGTGTTGGTGAGGGTTTCCCATTTTTCGAACGGCGTGGTGAAGGCCGACAGGTAGTGGTAGTGCAGCAATTCCTTGCCGGTTTCGCGCTTGATCTTGCGCTCGACTTCGGCGGCGGCCTGGCCGGTGGATTTGTGCGTCACCGAGGGGTGCACCGCGTCGATCTGGTTTTCCATGAAAAACTTCCAGTTCGAGCGCTGGATGACGCGGTTGCAGGGCATGATCGCCTCGACCTTGCCCACCGGCGAGCGGTCGCACATGTCGTCAATGGCCACCTTGGTCTCGCCCATCCATTCGAGCAGCGACGGCCCGGTTGCGGCGAGGCTGGCGAAATAAAAGCCGCGGTAGGAATCAACGCGCGCCGCCGGCTTCATGCTGAAGTCCGGATTGGCGCGGTCAAAACGCGTGTCCTTGTAACCGCGCTCCAGCGGCACCGATTCGATCTTGCCAGTCAGGTCAAAACGCCAGGCATGGTAGGGGCAGGTCAGCGCATCGCCGGCGTTGCCGTGGTGGCTGCCGCACACCTGCACGCCGCGATGCGGGCAGCGGTTGTAGAGCACGGAAATTTTCTTGTCATCGCCGCGCACCATGACCATGGGCTGGCGGCCGATCTGCAAGGTCCAGTAATCGCCGGCCTTGGGAATCTGCGTTTCATGACCGCAGTAAATCCAGGTCTTTTCGTAGATGTGCTTGATCTCGAGGTCAAAAATATCCTGGTCGACGTAACAGGCGCGGTGCACCCGGTCCGGTTCGACCAGTTTGGCCAGGTTGGGAATTTTCTCGTGCAGCATGGTGTCTCCTTGCGGGGTGTCATGTCGTTTGGTGCGGGCGTGCCGGCGCGCCGGCAACCGGTGGATGGTGAAATTATAAGCTGACGCGCCGGTGCACAGGTTGGTCGCGGTATGATTCACCGGAAATGGGAAAATCAGAGGGCAGGCAATGACGGAAAAAGCCGTGGTCGGCGTAATCGGCCTGGGTTCGATGGGAGGCGGGGTGGCCAAATCGCTGTTGCGCGCCGGCTTTGCCGCGCGTGTCTGCGACGTGCGGCCCGAGGTGGTGCGCGGGTTTGCCGACGCCGGCGCGATCGCCTGCGCCACGCCGGCGGAACTGGCTGCAGCCTGCGACGTGGTGGTGGTGCTGGTGGTCAATGCCGAGCAATGCGAGGGCGTGCTGTTTGGCAAGGATGGCGCCGTCACCGGCCTGCGACCGGGCAGCGTGGTGATGGTCAGCGTAACCCTCGCCCCGGACATTGCCGTATCCATAGGCAGGCGCCTCGCCGAACGCGGCGTGCTGATGATAGACGGCCCGGTCTCGGGCGGCGCGGCCAAGGCGGCGACCGGCGAAATGACGGTGATGGGTTCGGGTGCCCCCGAGGCGTTTGCCAAGTGCGGGGCCGTGCTCAAGGCCATTGCCACCAAGGTCTACCGCCTCGGCGATGCGCCTGGCGCCGGTTCGCGCGTCAAGATGATCAACCAGCTGCTCGCCGGCGTGCACATCGCCGCGCTGGGCGAGGCGATGGCCCTGGGCATCAAGGCCGGCG